>CADAOB010000006.1 GCA_902789445.1 uncultured Bacteroidia bacterium
CGCACTGTCAAGGTTGGAGGCTAAATGCAGATAATACAGGGCCTTTGCATTTTTAGCTTTTTCTAACCTATAATCCGGGAAAACGGACTGTACGCTATCCAATGCATTCAACGTTTCACGCGCCTGCGAAGCCTCTCCCATTTTCACGTAACACACAAGGAGGTTGCAGTAATCAGAGATGAGGTTCCGTCCATTATTCAAACGGCCTTCCAATTCAACTGCCCGTCGATAGTAAACGGCAGCTTCTGGCAGATTAAAGGTTTGATAATCATTCACCTGACCCAAATAGGCACAAATCAAGGCTTCCAGCTTGGCATCACCGACAGGGTCATCAGACAAAATTTGTAGTGACTTCCGCATCGATTCGTACGCGCTTGCGTTGTCTCTTTTCATTAACCAGGTCACCAACCCATTATAAAAGCAGGCGCGTGCATAATTATATGAATCCCCGTGGGATTCAAACCACCTTTGTGAGAAAGAAATCAACGAGTCGCTGGTAAACGGAATATGGTTTTTGTGCTGTGCAATCGTGAGCAATAGGTTGTAATAGGCGGCTTCCGAATACTTTAATCTCTTATTATCTATAGAATAAAGTGAATCTATCGCTTTTCTTGGGTCAGTCTGGAGAAGATTGTCAATTTCCGTCAACTGATCCTCGACGGATGGAGCCTTGACACACCCCGACACAGCCCAGAAGAACAACCCCAGGCCGATTATGATAATAGAAGAGCTCCTCAACACTATCTAGTAAAAAAACCTTGATATACTTGATTTGCCTGAATGAACAACGTGTATTGGCCGCTGGGAAGTGAAGAAATGTCTAAAATGACAACACCAGAGCCAACGATTGGGTTATTGTCTGATACAATGTACCCATTTAATCCGATAACTGAGACAGAGGCATTCCCTGTGAAGTTGCCAAGTTCCACGGTAAGCGTAGTATTTGTTTTATATGCGTTGACATAAGTTGTCGCGTATGAAGTGGGATCTTCCCCATTATGCTGTTGACCAACATCTACTTTTTCCGGATCTTCCTCATCCCCGTCGGGAATGAAAGCAATGGCATTCATTGGAAACATGCACAGCAGCATGAAAGTAATAAACAAAGTTAATCTATTCATAGTAGTGTATATTAAAATGATTCACAAAGTTGGGGCATTTTGTTCACTTTTCAAACAGTCGGCCTGGCCGCAATTGCCCGATTGCGCGGTATTTTTTTATATCACTCTCATTAACAACGATTTACAAATAGGCCGATTGCGCATTAATCACGCGGGAAACAACAAGTCACCTTCTCCAAGCTTTCGAATTGCCTACGCAATTAGAATCCGCCAACTCGTTGTTAATCAGAATTTATCTTGCGCAATTAACTTTCAGCCTATTGCTATTCTCTAAATAAAGGCAGAACTTTGCATTGAATTAAAATCTTTTTATTATGAAAAAGTATCTGCTCGTTATTCTTTTATTCGCGTCAGGCATTTTGTTCGCCTCGTGTTCAGAGTCTCTTGAGCGCGCCGATGTTGATCAAGCACCGGAGTGCGTTAACTCCTTTGATGTTTCTTTGTCTGAGATGAATCGAATTGACTTCTCTCAAATGATATCACCCATGACTAAATCTGCAGGAAACTTATCCAAAGAGATTACCCCAATTGTTGTAGGTGCTGATACACTCCTTTATATAATCAACTATGAGAACCAGTCCGGATGGGTAATAGCCTCCGGCGATAAAAGATCTCCGTTAATCTTGGCAATGGGTGAGAACGACAATTTTGACATATCCAAGATTCCTGCTCATCCCGGCATCAATCTTTGGTTGGAGCGAATGAAGGATGAAATAAAGTTCCTAAAAGATCATCCGGACTATGTACCGGACTCTACCTATCTAAGAGCTTGGTCCGCAGAAAGTGAGGCTACGAAAGGAGGTGGCGGAGAACATGAGGGCGAGTGGCTTCAACTGGTCTATACAATAGTGGATTATAGCGATCTCCATTACAATGTAGATCATTTTATGAGCACTCATTGGGGACAGGAAGAGCCTTGGAACTCTTGTCTTCCACTGGATTATGAAGGCTCGCGATGTCCTGCGGGATGCATGATTGTGGCCGGAGCCCAAACCGCTTATTATCTACACAATAAGATTGGAAAACCAACAACCGCATATCAGTATGGCATTTGCAATGACTATTATAATCAATCTCCTTCGATAAGCCTGTATAATTCATCCAGCAGTGTTTGGAATACAATGGCTTTAGATAGTTCAAGCACTAGTACTTCTGGAAAGCAGGCCGTGGCGGCATTGATGGCTGATGTTGGGAAAAAAGCGAATGCCAACTGGAATCCAAATGGGACACAGGCTAGTCTCGATGGCGTCAGAAACTATTTTTCTAACTATTCTGTCTCTTGCTCGGCTGGGTCATTTGACAATGAAACCGTTTTATCTGAGGTATTGGCTGAAAAGCCCGTCATTGTTGCATTAAGCAGCGTAAATCCTTCTGTTATTGGAGATCATACTGCTGTCATTGATGGTATACTTGTCTATTCGGAAAGATATACCTACTATTATCAATGGATGCCCATGGGCACCTATCCTCCCGTGGAGCCGGAATACCCAGATCTTGATCATCCCGAATTGTATGTAATTGGCCAAGCCTGGGGGGATAATACAAGCTACTACTATCGGTTAAACTGGGGCTTTGATGACGGATATTTGGACCAAGGCTACTTTTTGTTTGGGACACAATGGGGGATTGCCTCCATGCGATACACACCGGACGCCATTCTTTATAATTTTCACTGAGTGAACGCAACATTATCTATAGGAATTGCATCTATTATCTGATAACTTAAAAACCAATTTTATGAAAACGACAAAAGCAAGGATTATACTGAACCTGACCACCCTGCTTGCCTTTTTGTCTGTTCTTTTTTCCTGTGATGGATTGCGCTCAGATACGGAAGTATATGAGGGCATCGCACTGACCAAAAGCGAGGAGGCCGTGCGGGATGCCACGAATGAGTTCTCCCTGAAACTGTTCGCCCAGTTGGCGGCAGGCGGGCATGAAAGCCTGTTCTTCTCCCCGATGGGCGTGACGATGCTCAACTGCATGCTGGCCAACGGCGCACAAACGGAAACCTACCAGGAGATTGTCCGTACGCTCGGCCTCGAAGGCCGGTCGGCCGACGAGGTCAATGCCTATTACAAGTCAATGCTGAAAGCGCTCACTTCCGCCGATCGGAAGGTTTCGCTTTCTCTGGCCAATTCCCTCTGGACAGCCCAGGGCTTTTCCGCCAAAAGCGCATACAAGAATACCTTGAAAATAGTCTATGCGGCCGATGTCTATTCGCTTGATTTCAGCAAGCAGTCGGCTGTGGACAAAATCAACGACTGGAGCAACAGCAAAACCAACGGGCTGATCCCTCAAATCATCGACCGCATCAACGGCAGTACGCAGATGATGCTGATGAATGCCTTGTATTTCAAGGGAGAATGGACAGATAAGTTCCTGGAAGAGGCCAATCAGAAAGGTACATTTTCCTGCGTGGACGGGACAACGTCACAGGCGGTCTATATGAATCAGTTGCGAAAAGGCGGATATGCTGACGAAGAAGTCAGCGTGTGCCGCATCCCCTATGGGAACGGAGCTTTCTACCTTGAGGCCATACTCCCGGCCGAATCAGCCGTTTTTTCTGATTTCGTGCGCTCTTTAACCAAGGAAAAGCTGCTCAGATGGGGGTATGACAATCTCGAAGCGGTCAATCTCTTCTTCCCGAAGATGGACATCCGCTACGATACGGGAGACAGCCGTCTTACGACAGCTCTTCAGGCACTGGGCATGAAGCAGGCGTTCTCGTCCGCCGCTGACTTTTCGGGCATCTCCGACAGTCCGCTTTATGTGGATGTGATGCGCCAGAAATCCGTGATTTCCGTTGATGAAGGCGGCACCGTAGCTGCGTCCAACGGAATCACAGCCCTTCGCGGTGCGCCCGAAATCAAAGAGCCCGTCATCACCCCGATGCGCTTCAACCGCCCCTTCGTCTTCCTGATCCGGGAAAGCAGCACCGGCGCCATCCTCTTTATGGGGACGAAGGTAAAATAACGGCCATCAATGCCGCCGGATGATGGACGCGCCCATAGCCTGGGCGCGTTCTTCGTATGCGCGCACGACGTCGCCGCAGGTGTCGGGGGTCAGACCGCGGGGCTGCCAGATGAAACGCTTGCGGGAGACGCCCACCAGGATGGGCCGGCGGAAACATTTGAGTTCGTCGAGCCGGTCGAACAGTGTCTGGTTGTCCTCATTGCTTTTCGAGAAACCAAAGCCCGGATCGAGGATCCAGTCGACGACGCCGGCTTCTTTGGCCCGCACGGAAAAATCGCGAAAATACTGTTTGACACTTTCCACCACATCGTCGTAGGCGTATGCCTGGTGCATCGTCCGGAAATCCCCCTGGTGGTGCATCGCGACATAGCGCAGGCCCAGGCGGCCGGCGACGGGCAGCATCGCCTCGTCCCATTCGCCCGACGAGATGTCGTTGACGATGAAGCGGCCGATGGTCTGGTAGGCCATCGTCACGATGGAAGCCCGGTAGGTATCGATCGATATGGAAACATCGGCATAGTCGCGGGCCACGATTTCCAAGACAGGTTCGAGTCTCGCCCATTCTGTTTCCACATCAACCTCCTCAGAACCAGGCCGGGACGAGCAGGCACCCAAGTCGAGGATATCGACGCCGCGGCCCAGCAATCCATCCGCCCGGCGCCGGAACGCATCGACCGTCGCCGCCCGGGAAGGGGCGTAAAAGGAATCGGTATTGAGATTGATGATTCCCATGATTTTTGCACGGCAGTCATCCATATCAGGGAATATGTTATTGTTTTGCAGGACAGCTGTATTCTTTTTCCATCTTACCAGTCTGCAGATCTTTCACGAGTGAGATACCAAGGCCCGTTCCGTGAGGATAGGCCTTCTCTTCGCTGCGGATGACGCCGATATACAGGAAGGATCCGTCGGTGTTCCAGAGGAAATACCTGTCATCCGAAATACGTTTGAATTCAAAACGGTCGTCTTGATGCTGCAGATTGTTCTTATGGGTAATCAATCCACTGCGTCGAACGCTCATGATACTCGACTGCGGATTGCTGACTCGATGCTGCGCAAAGCCAGAGGACAAGCAACATACGATGGAAAGCAAAAAAATGAGGACCTTTTTCATCTTCATTTCAGAAGTTGGGGAATAAAGAAGCACTCAGCGGCGAGTTCCAGATCCTGGATTTCCTTATCCAGTAACTCTTTTTCTTCGGGCGAGAGTTCCGCCGAAATATCCCTGCGCTGCTTGTTCCATTTCCAGACGGTTTTGCAGCAGTCCCCGTCAGGACGGACGAGAAATCCTTCACCATGCCGCGACCCGCGTTTCCAAGGACAGAGCGAATACTCCGACAGCGCCCGGCCTGATTTGTCGCGTTTGAGCGTACGGCTGATACCTTTCCCGTGCGGGACGGGTCTGGACTCGCTGAGGATGGCTCCCAAGTAAATGAAACTCTCATCGGAATTGAACAGGAAATAACGCCCTTCCGAAAGCTTTTTATATCGCAGGATCTCGTCCTTACGCCACAATTCAATCTTATGATCAATATACTCCCCCTGCCGCATTTCCATCCGGATGGAAGCGGGTGTGGTAGTCCTTCTGCTCTGACCCTCACATGCGAAGGGCGACAGCAGGCAAAGGCATAATGCAATAACTGGAAGATTCCGCATCGGAATATATTTTTCGCAAAACTAATAAAAATATATCATTCCCGCATGGCTTCGCACCGCAAACGTCTCATCCCATCCCGGATATCAGCTTTCATTTGCAATGTTTGTCCTGAAGTGATACTGAATTGCATCTCATTCAAAATATGATCTCCCCATTCGAGAGCTTTAACTGAATTCTGCACTTCATATAGTTTATATAACCGGTATGGTGCCGTAATACGGCATGGAATCATGGCACAAGCAAGCTTATAACAGGTTTCCGCCTCTTCGTACCGCTCTTGTTTTACATAATCATCACCTTTTTTACAAACGCCGTGATACGACGGATAATTGGATTCCCATCTGGAGGAGTCCATATATTCCTCGTTGAAAGCGCAAAATACGCAGGCCAGCGCGACTCCTGCAAAAGTAACCGGCCATAAAAATCTCATTGTATTCTTCTTTTTTGAGGTGAGAGGGCGCACATCCAGACTTCCAACGAGCAGCCAAAAGAGAAGAAACAAAATAATGACATCCGATGGATTGTAAAAAAAAGAGATTGTAATAAAGGTGACTAGCCCCAAAGGGCATATGACTGAGGATTTCATTCTTGTCAATAGAGCAGCGGCAAACAGGATTGTTCCAAGCAGACCCTGTTCACATAACAGTCGCATCAGCTCATTATAAGGCTGATTGTGCTCATTGGCAAGCATGACAAGAGGCGAATCCGGATGATGCGTAAAATATGATGCCTGCCCTAGCATATACTCAGCGGCAAATGAGGTTGAGCCTCCTCCGAAGACGGGATGATCAGTAAACAAATACATACTACTTCTCCATATCAAAAAACGCACGTTGGCAGAGCCCGGACGTTCAAGATATAAGCACCAAAGCACAAGAAAGAAACCGCAAAGAATCAGCAAACGAGCTCTCGCATGTCGAAGATACGGACGGCTAAAAACAATACAAACCACTACAATCACGGCAAACCAACAACTCCGATTGTTGCAGATCACTATAGTTGACGAAAGAAGTAATCCGACAACAATAATGATTAACTTTATAGGAAAAGAGAGCATTGCCCAGCGGCGATGTGCAATTGACAAGAGTTCAGTAAATCCCAATGCTATTATCACCGCCGGTACAGCTGGATTTCCAAACGTCCCCGATACAGGAAAAAAGAAACTCAGGGAAGGAAGTAGCGACAACGCTTGGAGAAGCACAACGATCGACTGAAGTAATGCAGGAATTACGAGAACCCCTGCAATCAAGGAATGTTTCCCGCAAAAACACCGTCCGCACAGATAAGCTATCGCGGCGGCAAGCCACTTCCACGCTGTTAAAGGAGTTTGTATTGAGTCGTGCAACCATGAATTCATGAATACATAACCCAGTAGTAGTACGAAAAGACCATCATCCCGTATAACCATCGGCTTGCCTGCCGCAATGATAATCGAGAAAACGGCTATACAAACAAGTAGTATGTATTTCTCACCGGCAAGATGAAAACAAGGTGCCAAATAACCTGTCACACAAAAAAACAAGGTTACAATCAATGATAGACTAACTTCTTTAAATCCAGCCCTAAAAGCCATTTAAAACCAATAAAAAAGTTTTTTTGCTAATAATTGTTATTTGTTTGTATTATTTACAAATATAATTAACTTTGTAACACTTTCAAAAAACAAATGATTTATGAGACTCGGAATTATCTTTAAAGACTTGCTTTTTGTGGCTTTCTTGTTTCTTTTTACTTCTTGTCAAGAAGAAAACATACATAACGCAGACATCTCACGCGCCAAAGCCTTTTTCGAAGATAATGCGAAGAACCTGTCACTCCCCCTCTTTGGAAATACCAACGAGGACCTACGGGAAATGGCTTCTTCCGTCGCCCCATTCTGGGAAGATGCCATTTATTCCAACCAGGAGGGATTTATCCTTGTTGAGGCACCTTTGAGTGGTGCATGTCGCATCGTCGCTTCCATCGTCAATATTCACGATGGCCTGTCACACGTAGAAATAGCTACCGTAAAGTCGTATCTTGTTGTTGGTTTCAACGACAATGAACCACAACCTCAGATATATGTAGAGACCTTCATTCAGCAAGGAAAACAATGCAATATGACCGCACGGTCCGACCGCACTGGCATTCTAGGATTTGTAATCATCTCCGACCTTGATGGGGCTATCCGGGCCAACCAAAGTATTCGCAACGGACAGGTGTCTACCACTGGCAAAGTAGCCGATCTTGCTAAAGCAGATCGGATAAAAGGTGATTTTATAGGATATCGCGCTGGTTATGCTACCGTAACCAAAGATCATATTGGATGTCCAGACTACAGCTTGATAAACTGTCCCTTCTGTCACGAACAAGTCATGGTAAATGTAAGCGACCCTGAAGCAAAATGTCCAACATGTGGCGCATATATCTTTGGCGGAGAGTATTTTTGTCCAGAATGTGGAAGACCTGTTGGGCAATGCACTTGTATGGACGATAATGTGTGTGGTCCCTGCGGAAGAAACAAATTGAACTGTAATGGCTGTTCGGATACATCCATCTACTGTGAATGTGAATGAACCTCGTCGATTGTCCATGAAGTCTCGATTGTCGCTGGCCATTTTGTTGCTGTGGACTGCGGTGTGTTTTGCGCAGCCTGCGCCCTACGAGGCGTTCGAGGCGTATTCAAGGCTTCTGGCTCCCGAAAAACTCTATCTCCACACCGACCGTGAAATCTATAACATCGGCGACACTGTCTGGTTCAGAGGATACCTCCTGAACGCCTCCGCCCAGGCTGAATTCCCGGAATGTAACTACCTCTACGTCGAACTCTTCTCTTCCATGTGGGAGAGAAACTATTATTTCCGTCGCTCCGAGGACACCTACAAGATGCGCCAACGCGTCAAGGTCAAACGCGACCCCGACGGACATTTCTGCGGCTATCTCCCCCTCTCCGAAGACCTCAATACCGGACGGGCCACCATCCGCGCCTACTCCTACTGGATGCTTAACCGCGACCCAGACTTCATGTTCTACAAGAACATCGAAATCCGAAACACACTCAAGGATGCCTTTCTCGACAATATCAAGGCCCTCAAGGTGGATGACCAGGACACCTACGACGAACTCGGCGTCGAAAACCCCTTCCGCAAGACGCCCGATAATCCGCACAAGACACGGAGTGAAACCGACGTCGACCTCCAGTTCCTCCCGGAAAGCGGACGCTACACCGCAGGGCATCCCGCCGCCCTCGCCGTCAAGGCCATCAACCAGCAAGGACTCGGGCTCCCCGTCTCCGGCTCCATCCTGGCCGACGGAACCCCCATCGCGGTTTTTGAAACGAACGACCTCGGCATGGGACGGTGCATCCTCACCGTACCTCCCGGCACAAAACGTCTCACGGCCTCAGCCGAGACGCGCATCGAGACCTTCCAGTTCGAAGCCCGCCTTCCGCTGCCGGAAAAGAACGCCGTCGTCATCAACGCCTCGCCACAGCCCGATTCCATCACCATCAAGGTATCCTGCTTTGGCACTGATCTTCCGAATGGCTCCACGCTCATCATCTCCGACAGGTCCTACATCTTCTGGCAGGCCCCCATCGAATGTGATTCCACCGTATTCGTGCTCTCCACGCAGGACTTCACCCCCGGTATCCTTGCTGCCGCCGTCGTCGATACACTCGGACACGTCTTTGCAGAAAGGCCTTTCTTCGTTTTCCCTCACCAATCCGTCCACGCGCAACTCTCTTTCGACAAAAACCGCTACGGAAAACGCGAAAAGGTTTCTGCATCCCTTTCGCTCTGCGACGAAAACGGATTACCCCTTGACGGCGACTACTCGCTCGCCGTCACCGACGAGGTCTTCGCGCCGGCCAGCGGACAGGGACATTCCCTCGTATCCTATCTTCTCCTCGGCAGCGAACTCAAGGGGCTTGTCGAAAATCCACAATACTACTTCAACGACTCCATCCCGCTCAGCGACCGCTTACGCGACATCGACCTCCTCCTCCTCTCGCAAGGATGGCGCTATTACGACCTCCCCCATATCCTTCAGGGAAAAACCACGACCCCGACCTACGGGAAAGAATATACGCAGTCACTCAGCGGATACGTCAACGCGCCTATCGGTAAGGCCAAGAAATCCACCGTCTGCTTCGTCGCTCCGAAAATCGACTTCACCTACATCGCCGACATCGACTCCACGGCATTCTTCATCCTCGAAAATCTCGACTTCCCGGACAGCACCCAGTTCCTCGTCGGCGCACAGGGGAGGCGTAAAGCCTTCCAGAAATGGTATGCCCCCATCCTCGATCCCGAGTTCTTCGCCGCTCCCTACGCATACCCCGATTACCTCAGCCTCGCAGGCTACACCCAAGACTACGCGCAGTACGCCATCCAAAGCTACTCCGCCACCGACGGAACACTCACCTATACCATCGCCCCGGCAAGGATCGTCGCAAAAAGAAAAAACATTTCTCCTTTCCCAAACGACGAGTTCCGCAGGGACCAGTACCGCGATGAAAAACAGCTCGCACCTTACAAGGCATACGACCTCTACTCCTATATCCTCGAAACTTGCCCCGGCGTGAAAGAGGGAATAAGCGGATCCCTGATCTGCCGCAAGTTCCGCGTCGGGAACCGCCTTCAGATGCTTGAAGGGGAAGTCCCTATCAACGTCTTTATCGACGGCATCCGTTCAGGGCATGACAGACTTACGGAACTTATGATCACCGACATCGACGCATTCGTGTACGTAACCGGTATAGAAGCGGCCAAATACGACAACGGGCTCAACAACGAGTTTTTCACCCAGCGGGGCAATGCGCCTTCCGTCCTGATATCCACCAAGAATCCCATCCGCATCGCCACCAACGTCACCGCCGGAAAACCGCTCGGCTGGCAGAAGCCCGCCCGTTTCTACACCCCGAAATACGAAACCAAGGCTGAACGGGACCGCTTCGAGCCTATGCGGCCCACCCTCCACTGGGACCCCACACTTCGCGTCAGGAACGGACGCGCTTCCTTCTCCTTCTACACCTCCGACCACCAGGCTCCCTGCCGTTTCACGCTCGAAGGCATCGCACAGGATGGAACACCCGTCAGCATCCGCTTTGTATCTGGAGGAAAATGAGAATTATTGTGTATCTTTACAAGTTGAACACAAAGATAAAGATAAAAGATAAAACTTTATGCTGATCGTACTCGAAGGACTGGACGGCGCCGGGAAATCGACGCAACTCAAGATGGTGACCTCCTATTTCTCCTCGCTGGGCCGGAAAGTGGACTACCTCCATTTCCCCCGTTACACCGCTCCGATCTACGGAGAACTCATCGCCAAATACCTGCGGGGTGATTTCGGCGCCATCGACCAGGTGCATCCGCAACTGGTCGCCCTGCTCTTCGCGGAAGACCGCCGCGACGCCGCCAGCTTGATCCGCAGCTGGATGAACCAGGGCCGCGTGGTCGTGCTCGACCGCTATGTCTATTCCAACATCGCTTTCCAGTGCGCCAAGCTCGAAAAGCCGGAAGAGGCGGACGCGCTCCGCGACTGGATCTTCGACCTGGAATATGAACATTACGGCATCCCGCAGCCGACGCTCAACCTCTTCCTCGACGTGCCCATCGGCTTCGTCGATGCCAAACTTCACGGCAGCCGGAAAGGCGGCGACCGCAGCTATCTGGAAGGAAAAGCCGATATCCACGAAGCGGACATCCAGTTCCAGATGCGCGTCCGCGACCTGTACCGCGCCCAGTGCGACCGTGACGAGCGCTTCATCCGGATCGACTGCAGTGATGCAGACGGCCAGATGCTGCCCGCGGCCGACATCTTCCAAGCCATCCGCAGCCAAATCGACGCCCTGTTATGAGATTCCTGCGCGCGCTCTGCCGGGTGCTCTTCGCCCTGACCTTCCTCGTATCGGGAACGCTGAAGCTCATCGACCCGGTCGGAACCGGGCTGATCGTCAAGGAATACCTTGACTTCATGCACCTGGGGTTCCTGGAGCCCGCTTCCGTAGCGCTGGGCATCGCCCTTTCCACGCTGGAATTCACCATCGGTATCTGCATCCTCAGCGGCCTGAGAATCCGTTTCATGGCTTGGGTCGCCCTCATCCTGACAGCGGTTTTCACCCTGCTGACGCTCTATCTGATGCTCTTCAATCCCATCAGCGACTGCGGCTGCTTCGGCGAAGCCATCCACCTGACCAACACCCAGACTTTCTTCAAGAACCTGGTGCTGCTGGTACTGGCCGTCCTGATCTTCCTGGGCAGGAAGCGGGCGACGATGGTCGCCACGCCCGGTCTCGAATGGGCACTGATCGGCGTGTCTGCGTTGCTGGCCCTGGCGGTCGCCGTCCGGGCCGCTGCCACGATTCCGCAGGTCGATTTCACGGCTTACAGCGTGGGAACCAGCTTCGACGACCTGGCACAGGAAAATCAGGCACGCTTCGAGACGACCTTCATTTACACGAAAGACGGGCATACGGAAGAATTCACGCTCGACAACCTGCCGGATGACAGCTGGACCTACCTCGACAGCCGGACCGTGCAGACGGGCGGCTCCACGAAAATGGCCCAGGTCGATTTCACACTGGAACAGATGCAGGGTCCCGTATTCGCCGTGACCGTATATAATCCCGCCGCACTCCGCCCGCAGCAGCAGGCGCGCATCGACCGTTTCTGCCAGGCCGTGCGGAAGCAGGGGCTGGAACCTGTCGTTTATGGCCCGACCGAGAACTATGAAACGGCCGACCGCAAATCCCTGATGACCCTCAACCGCAGCAACGGCGGCGCCGTCTATTTCAACGATGGCATGATCGTGGCCAAGTGGGCCAACCTCGACCTGGACGAGGCGGACCCCGGCGCCGTGCTGGCGGAAGACCCGGACGTGCTGGTACTCCGCAACCGGATCCGGGAACAAGTGTATTTCAGTGTCCTGATTGCCGGTGCGCTGGTCCTGCTGGTCCTGTTCCGCGTGCTCTGCAAACTGCTGGTCCGCAACAAAAGAAGATAAGGCCATGGATACCGCTGTCGTCATTCTCAACTGGAACGGGCTGCCGATGCTGCAGGCCTATCTGCCCACGCTTGTCGCCAGGACGCAGGATCCGGGTGCCTTTATCGTGGTCGCCGACAACGGCTCGACCGACGGCTCCGTGGACTGGCTGCAGGCCAACTGGCCGGACATCCGCACACTCCGCTTTGACAAGAACTACGGTTTTACCGGCGGCTACAACCGGGCCCTGCGCGAAATCGATGCGGACTACTACGTGCTGCTCAATTCCGATGTGGAAGTGAGCGAGGGCTGGCTTGCACCGCTGGTCGGTTTCCTGGAAGAACACCCCGAAGTGGGCATCTGCCAGCCGAAGATCCTTTCCATGGCCGATCGCGGTCGTTTCGAATACGCCGGAGCGGCCGGCGGCTTTATCGACCGGTACGGCTATCCCTTCTGCCGGGGACGCATTCTCTCGAACCTGGAATCCGATACGGGGCAATATGACGAAGCAGAGGAATGTTTCTGGGCGACCGGCGCCTGCATGGTAGTCCGCAGCGCCCTCTACCACCATCTCGGCGGCCTGGACGAACTTTTCTTCGCCCACATGGAAGAGATCGATTTCTGCTGGCGCGCCAAGCTCCTGGGCTATCAGGTATGGTGCGTGCCGGCCTCGACGGTCTGGCACGTAGGCGGCGGCACGCTGCCCAACAATTCCCCGAAGAAGCTCTATTTCAACTACCGGAACAACCTGCTGATGCTCTACAAGAACCTGCCGGAACGCGTCCGCTGGAGCCGGATTTTCATCCGGATGTGCCTCGACGGCGCCTCGGCGGCCATCTATCTGCTCAGCGGCAAGTGGCCTTTCTTCAAAGCCGTATGGCGCGCACACCGCGACTATCGCCGAATGCGCCGTGACGAAGACCCCTCACCTTTCGAGGAAGAGCGCAACAACATCGGCCTGTACGACGGCAGCATCGTCCTGAAGTTTTTCCTCTCCGGCCGCAAGCTCCGCTGGAGCGATATCGAACGTCAGCTTTGACGCTGCTACAGCGTGCGGTATTTCTTGCCGTAGTAGAGCTGTTGGGCGAGGAAGTCGTCGCCATAGACGATCTTATAGTCTTCGATCTTGCCGTCCTTGACCACCGGGACGATCTCCGGATTGATGAAGCCGCGGTAGGGCTTCAGTTCCAGGCTGGCATAGCGGTCGAGCACTTCCTTGTGCAGTTGCGGGTCGATGTCCACGGCGTAGGTCTGAACCAGCGCCTTGCCGGCTTCGTAGTCGCCTTCGGACTTGATGCGCTGGATCTCGGCGAGCAGTTCGCCGAACAGGCCGCGAAGCTTTTCGAAATCGTTGACCACGAAATAGGTCTTGCCGTCGCGCACCTTCTTCTCGATGACATTCTCGGCACGGCCTTTCTCATAGCACCAGTCGGCAATCAGCTTGCGGTTCTGCATGTGGGCCTCGGTGTTCTTCTTGCCGAGCTCGATGCGGCTGAACTGGGTCATGATGCCGTTGCGGATATAGCTCATGTACTGCGCCTTGTAGGCATCCGGGCTGTCGAGCAGTCCGAGTTCCACGAGCTTCGGGTCAGCGATATAGTACAGGCCGAAGAGATCGGCGCGGGCTTCTTCCAGCGTGGAGGTGAATTCCTTCAGGGCATTGGCCGGCGTGGTGGGCAGCAGCTGTCCGCTGCCATGGCCGAGACATTCGTGGAGGTCGGTGTGGAGATTGTCGGTGATGCTGCCGTATTTCTTGCACAGGTCAATCTCGGCCTGGTCCCAGGCAAATTCGCTCAGGACGCTCTTGGGCCGCTGCTCGGAAGCCAGTTCGTAGGCATCGGTGATGTTGGCGATGGTCACGGATTTGGAACCGTGCTCCTTGCGGATCCAGTCGGCGTTGGGCAGGTTGATGCCGATGGCCGTGGCCGGATAGTTGTCGCCGGCGATGACCGCCACGTTGATGACTTTGGCCGAAACGCCCTTGACTTCTTCTTTCTTAAAGCGGGGATCCACCGGCGAGTTGTCTTCGAACCACTGGGCGTTGCGGCTGATGATTTCGGTGCGCTTCGAGGCTTCCCGGTCGCGGTAGTTGACGATGCCTTCCCAGGAAGCCTTGCGGCCGAGGGGATCGTCGTAGTCCTCGACGAAACCGTTCACGAAATCGACGTCGCTTTCGGTGTCGCCCACCCAGGTGATGTTGTATTTGTCCCACATCCGGAGGTCGCCGCTGCGGTAGTAGGCGATCAGTTCGTCGATGTACTGTTTCTGCGTATCATTCTCGGCCACGGCCTTGGCCGCTTCGAGGTGGCCGATGATCACTTCGAGGGCCGGTCCGTAGATACCGCCTACCTTCCAGGTCTTCTCGACGACCTTTCCGTTCTCCTTCACGACCTTGCTGTTGAGACCGTAGCTGATGGGGTGCGGATCGGAAGGATCTTCCATCCGGGCGTAGAAATCATTGACTTCCCGAGCGGTCACACCCTCATAGAAATTGACGGCCGAGGCCTCGACGAGGTCTTTCTCCGCCCCCTGGTACTGCAGCGTGGGATAAAGTTCCGGATCGTAGATCACCTGCAGCAGGAACGCGGCGCGGCCCGGATCGATGCCGGCACCGTCCATCAGCGAGGCGAAATAATCGCGGGAGCAGGCCGGGAGGATCTTGTCATTGGCATAGTGGTGATGGATGCCGTTGCTGAAGAACACCCGCTTGGCATAGACCAGGAAGGCCTCCCATTCGGTGCCGTGTTCCTTGGCGGCGCTGTGCTCGATGATGGCTTCCAGCGCGTGGCGGATCTCCAGATTGTATTTGAAATTCTGGTCCCAGGTGATGTCACGGCCCGACTTGGCGGCTTCGCTCAGATGATAGATGTATTCTTTCTGCTGCAGGGACAGGTCTTCCCAACCCGGCACCTGGTAGCGAAGCACCTCGATGTCAGCGAATTCGTCGATGGAATACTTGAAGTCCGGGTCACCGGTCTTCGAACCGCAGGAAGTCAGGGCCAGCCCCAGTCCCGTCGTGATAATCATAGCCTTAAAGAGTTTCATATCGTTTGTAAATACAGATTGGCACGGTTTTATACTGTCTATATGCTTGGCAAAGATACGGAATTTTTGTATCATTGTAGTTTGATTGGATGTGCCTATGAAACGTTTCCTCATCCTGCTTGCGGCCGCCCTGTGCCTGACCGCCTGCCACGACCCCGAAAAAGAAGCCCGGGAGCGGCAGGTCGTGCTGGTATATTTCGCAGCCAACAATTCCCTCTCCGCGGAAGGCATCAGCGACTATTCCTGGCTCAAGGAATCCTGGCAGCCCAAGGAGAAGGACCGGGAACGCATCCTGCTCGTCTATCGCCACTTCCGGGACCAGACCCCGACCCTGACAAGACTCTGCCGGGACCGCAGGGGGCAGCTCGTGGAAGAAGTCATCCGCGATTATCCCTACGAAACCAATTCCGCGGACCCGCAGACGCTGGCCACGGTCCTGGACGACGCCGCGCAAGCCTGGCCGGCCGCCCGCAACGGGCTGATCCTCTGGTCGCACGCCAGCGGCTTCCTGCCGCCCGGCTACTATTCGAATCCCAAGGAACAGGTGCCTGGCGCCTCCCCACTGAGCTTTGCGGAGGACATGGGCCAGGAAATGGACCTGCTCGACCTGCGACGGGTCCTTTCGAAGCGGCACTACGAATTCATCCTCTTCGACTGCTGCCTGATGGCCAATGTGGAAGTGGCCTATGAGCTGCGCAACACGGCCGACTACCTGGTCTTCTCCCCCACCGAGATCCTTTCGGACGGCTTCCCCTATGAATCGATCATCCAACCCATCTTCGAAATGGGTACCGAAGAGGCCATGCGCCTGGCCTGCCGCAACTACATGAACCTGTACTATGCCCAGTCGGGCGTCTATCAGTCAGCCACCATCTCGCTCGTGAAGACCGCGGCCCTTGAAGCCCTCGCCGCCGCATGCCGCCCCATCTTCCAGAACCACCGCGACCGGATCCTGACGATCGACCGCAGCGACATCCAGCCCTATTTCCGCTTCGACAAACACTGGTTCTACGACATCGACGACTTCACGGGGCGCGTGGCTACCGACGCGGAATACCGGGCCTTCATCTCCGCGCTCGACCAGGCCGTCATCTACAAAGATGCCACCGACGCCTTCCTGTCGATCACCATCAAGAACTATTCAGGACTGAGCATCTACATTCCGCGCCCCGGCTACACGGTCCTGAACAATTACTACAAGACGCTCGAGTGGAACCGGGCCACGGGACTTGTGCAATAAGTATTTGATTTAAAATATTTTTTCTTACCTTTGCAGCCTGCTTAAAAGGGAAACCTTTTGGTGCAATGGGGGCCGGGCCCGTTCCCGGCTTGAGTAACACATTTTAACACACAGAAAATGAAACATTTCGAACTGAAAGGCAAGAAGCGGATCACCGGCAAGAAAGCCGATGTCAAGAGCGTCCGCCGCGAAAACCTGGTGCCCTGCGTCATCTACGGCGCCGGCGTTGAAAACGTATCGTTCTCGGTTGACGAGAAAGAACTGAAGGGTCTGACCCACACCCCGTACTCCCACATCGTCGATCTCGACATCGAAGGTGCCCGCCACCAGGCCATCCTCAAGGCGATCCAGTATCACCCGGTCACCGACCGTGCCCTGCACGTGGACTTCCTCGCCCTCGACCCGGCCAAGCCCGTAACCATCGAGGTGCCCATCAAGATCACCGGCAACTCCATCGGTGTCCGCCAGGGCGGCAAGCTGAACGTTCCGACCCGCAAGCTCAAAGTCTGCGGTACCATCGACAACCTTCCGGACGAACTTCCGGTTGACATCACCAACCTGGGCCTTGGCAAACAGATCAATGCCGGCGACCTCAAATTCGACGGTTTCCAGATCGTTTCGCCGAAGGGCACGCTGGTCTGCGCTGTCCGCGCTACCCGCAACTCCGCCGCCGCTGCTACCGAGACGGCTGAATAAACTTTCGTATGAACTATCTTGTCGTCGGCCTGGGGAATATCGGTGAAGAATACGCCTCCACCCGACACAACATGGGATTTATGGTATTGGATGCCTGGGCTCAGGCATCCAATGCTGTTTTTACCGTCGGCCGCTACGGCGCTACGGCCGAGATTTCCTTCAAGGGACGCAGATTCACGCTCCTGAAGCCTTCCACCTACATGAACCTCAGCGGCAAGGCCGTCCACTACTGGCTCCAGAAGACGAAGATTCCGCAGGAAAACCTGCTGGTCGTGGTCGATGACTTTGCCATTCCTTTCGGCACGCTGCGCCTGCGCAAACGCGGCTCCGACGGCGGGCACAACGGACTCAAGAGCATCGACTATTCGCTCGCCAGCGACGATTATGCGCGCCTGCGCATCGGCACGGGCAACGGCGGCTTCGCCGAAGGCCACCAGGTGGACTTCGTGCTGGGAGAGCTGCTGCTGGAAGAACGCCGCGCCCTGCCGGAACTGCTGGAGCGCGCCGTCGCCTGCATCAAGTGCTACGGCACGGAAGGCATCGACCGGGCCATGACGCAGTACAACCGCAGCAAACCCGCCTCAGCTCCTGCCGCGGGCACTCAGTCCGCATCGTCATCCGACTCATCCACGAAAAAGGAGCCGTAAAGCGAATCCATGTCGCGCCGCTCCTTCTTGGTAGGGCGTCCCGTACCGCGGTCCCGGCGGATAAAGAAAGTCTCCACGGGAGCGTGCAGTTTGTCGAGCTCGCTCTGTGGCGTGAGATTCTCCGCATACGCGGCCACATCTTTGGCGCCCACGCGCTTTTCAAGCGGAGCCAATACTTTATAGGTATAGAGAACCGGTCCCTTGCGGACGCAGATCACATCGCCCGCCTTGACTTCGCGGGCCGGTTTGACATCCGTTCCGCCGACCGTGACTTTGTTGCCCTTGCAGGCATCCGTAGCGTCTGTCCGGGTCTTATAGACGCGGATCGCCCATAAAAATTTATCAATTCTGACTGAGTCCATAGCCGGAAGTGCTGCAAAAAAAGGACCGCGCCAGGGGCCGGTCCTTCTTTTTCTTCAGAATAGCGGGAAACTTATTTGGCAGCTTCGACCGAGGCTTTTCTGAATTCCTTCATCAGCTTGCTGATTTCGAGAGCATTCTTGCGGGCACGCGTACCAGCGGCCTTGTTGCCCTTGGTCACCTGCAGATTGGCATTCGCTTGGAAGAGCGCAATCTCGGCATTGATTTTTTCGACGAGTTCTTTCATAAGGTTTTTGGGTTATTTGTTGTTACTATATGGTTTTCTTGTCTTAACTAATTGATTTCGAAGATAGGTAGTTTCAAGCAATAATCCAAATTTTCAAGGGCAAATTTATAAAAAAGTTGAAATTATTTCCAAAAAACATCATTTTTTACAACATATCGGCCAT
This sequence comes from uncultured Bacteroidia bacterium, assembly GCA_902789445.1. Lineage (GTDB taxonomy): Bacteria > Bacteroidota > Bacteroidia > Bacteroidales > UBA932 > Cacconaster. The sequence goes on from CADAOB010000006.1 coordinate 19,119, forward strand.
AGCCGCGGCTATCTTCTTCCGTATCAATCCGGTATCCGGACTTATATTCTGCTTTGGCCTTGGTTGTGGGCGCGGGCACGGGCGCAATGGCCGGCCAGGTGCCTGTCACAATGTGTGTCAGACAACTTCTAATGTCATTCTCCTCGACCCCGAAGTCGTGGTAGAGATCGTCCGGGCAGTACCTGTCGGGGACGAATCCCGTCCAGGGAATCGACTCGCCGAGGGCGTTCTCATTGAAAAAGGCGATGGGCATGAAGACCCACTGCAACTTGGTGAAAATGTTGTTGTTGTAGTCCTCGTAATCGGCATTGGTGCCCGGATACATGAGCACATACATACCGTTGGGTTTGCCATAGGTGGTGTCGCCCACCATCTGCAGTTTGTCGCCCATATAGGGCCTGAGGCCGTTGATGACCATTTCGCTCGCGGAGGCCGTGCCGGGACCCACGATGAAATAGATGCGGTCCAGGTCGAGTCCGGCGGCATTGCTTCCGATGTAGTAGGTATTGTTCTCGTCTTTGAATTCGTCATCGAGCGAGGCCAGATAGCTGTTGTGCCTGCGGATGACATAGGGTTTCCCGACGGCCGAGCGCGGGGCCAGATAGGTCATCAGCGTGTCGCTGGCACGGGCATCGCCGCCGCCGTTGTAGCGCAGGTCCACGATCAGGTTGCGGACGCCCGCACCGCGGAAGCTGTCCATCGCCCGGGCGATGTCATCCAGGAAATTGTTCTTGAACGCCATGTAATGGAAATAGCCCACCGGCACGGTCAGCCCTTCGAATTCATCCGGCTGGAAGATACGGGTGACCAGGCTCGACCGGGTGGAGAGCGACTGGGCCATCGAAGCGGTGAAAGTCGTGTCGCGGCCGTCCGTCAGGCGGAAGGTGAAGGTCTGGGGCGACTGGAAATACTGTTCCTGGTAGATTTTCAGTTTCTCGTTGGTGAAGCCGGTTTCATCGTCCTCTACGCTCTGGCCGTTGATGCGGGTAAGTACGGCGCCGCGCGTGACGCCGAAACGTTCAAAGGGCGAACCGGGATAGACGAAGCGTACGCGCAGGTTGTAGTCGTTATAGTACTCCACGGCCTGGCCGAGGCTGACGCCCCAGGTACCGCTCAGTACGCCGGTTTCTTCGGATACATAGTAATCTTTGTCGCACATCCAGCTCCAGCGGTCCTGCTTGTAGAGGAGGGCGTCGAAATAGTCGTAGATATCGTAGGGGGAAGGGTCGATCTTCGCATTGCGGTCAATCACGTCGTCGCGCCAGTAATAGAAGACATCCATGCACTGTGTACGGAGATAGCGCTTGGCATCGTCCGGATCCTCCGGATCGAAACGCGGGCATCCTTGCAACACCGCCAGCATCGGGATGACAAGGGCAAAAATGACCGGGAAAAGGATGGATTTTCTCTTCATAATCGTTTCAATTGTAAGGGCATTTTATTAACTTTGCAAAGATAATGCCTTTTTCTATGAATTCCGTCGCGACCCTGATTGAAAAAATATCCTCGGCCGTTTGGGGATGGCCGATGATCATTCTCCTGCTAGGTACCCACATCTTCATGACAATCAGGCTGCGCTTTCCGCAGCTGAAAGTAGGCAAGGCCATCCGGCTCTCCGTCACCAAAGACCACCATACGCACGGCGACGTGAGCCAGTTCGGCGCCCTGGCCACCGCCCTGGCGGCCACCATCGGCACCGGCAACATCGTGGGCGTGGCCACGGCCGTGTCCCTCGGCGGCCCGGGGGCCGTTTTCTGGTGCTGGCTGACCGGCGTCTTCGGCATGGCTACCAAGTATTCGGAAGGCCTGCTGGCGGTCAAATACCGCGTCAAGACGAAAAGCGGACGGATGCTCGGCGGACCGATGTTCGCCCTCGAACGCGGCCTGCACGCCAAATGGCTGGCCATCCTCTTTGCCCTGTTCACGGCCATCGCGGCCTTCGGCATCGGCAACACGGTGCAGGCCAATTCCATCTCGATGCTGCTCAACGAGACGTACGGTATCTCCCAGACGCTGATCGGCATCATCCTGGCCGCCCTGGTGCTGCTGGTCATCGTCTTCGGCGTGAAAGGCATCTCGAAGGTCTGTTCCGCGCTGGTTCCGTTCATGGCATTGTTCTATGTGCTGGGCTGCCTGGTCATCCTCGGCATGAACTGGCCTTATCTGGGCGAAAGCATCCGGCTCATCTGCCGCTCGGCCTTCACCGCCCGTGCGGCCGGCGGCGGCTTCGTCGGCACGACCGTGCTGATGGCCTGCCGCTTCGGTATCGCCCGCGGCCTGTTCTCCAACGAATCGGGTCTGGGTTCCGCCCCCATCGTGGCCGCCGCGGCGCAGACGCGCAATCCGGTCCGCCAGGCCCTGGTCTCTTCGACCGGCACGTTTTGGGACACCGTCGTGGTGTGCGCCATCACGGGGCTGGTGCTGGTGAGCAGCATCGTGGCCCATCCCGACATCGACCATACGCAGGGCGCCGCCCTGACCAAGGCCGCTTTCGAGAAACTCCCCTATGTGGGCTCGATCATCCTTGCAGTCGGTATCGTCACCTTCGCCTTCTCCACCATCCTGGGCTGGTCCTACTACGGCGAGCGCGCCGTCGAATATCTGGCCGGCCGGCACGCGCGTGTCCGCAAATACCTGATTGCCGTCTATCGCGCGGTCTTCATCATCGCCGTCTTCCTCGGCTCGGTGATGAGCCTTTCCGTGGTCTGGAACCTGGCCGACATCGCCAACGCCCTGATGGCCATTCCGAACCTGGTGTCCATCCTGCTGCTGAGCGGCGTGATTGTCCGGGAAACGAAGAAATACCTGTGGGACGACAAACTGGACGAATCCTGCAACGAAGAGCCGCCGGTACTGGAATAGGGCGGCCTTATTTTTTCTCGATGACGTAAACGTCTTCGCCGTCCTGGTGGTAATAATACTCCTCGCGGGCGAACCTTTCCAGCGAATCGCGTTCAGAATTGAGCTGCTCGAGTTTGCGGTTCATCTTGGAGATTTCCTGCTCGTAGAACTCAATCTGCTGCCGCTGGCGGCGGAGCGTCACGCGCGAACGGATCATCTGCCCGACATTGTTGGTATCCAGGAAACAGATCCAGACCAGGAAGATAAAGCCCACGACGAAATACTTGTTGAGCAGCACTTTGCCGACAGGGTGCTGCTTCCATTCCCGGTATTTATCCTTGACTTTCGTGAAGACGTTCATGCGTGGCAGATGTTTTCACAAAAATAATCATTATTTTTGAGCTATGATTCAAGATTTGAAATATTACAAGCCTTCGCTCGGCCAGTCGTGGTGGCTGGTCCTCCTGCTGCTGGTCGGCAGCATCGTCGGCGGAGGGATCAGTCTCTTCTGGCCTGCAGCGCCGCAGGCCCTGACCTACTTCGTGATGATGATGCTTCCGCTGCTCTGGTGCGTATGGCAAGGGCGCCTGGCCGCGGTTTCGGGTGTGCATCCGCTTGCGCTCAATGCCCCGCATTTCGGCAAACTGCCCGTCTGGGCGTTCTTCGTGCCGGCCGCCGTCGCGCTGATCGCCCTGTCGATCGTCATCGAACCCACGACGTCGTTCATCCCGATGCCCGACAGCATCAAAGCCGTCTTCGAAAAGGCTTTCGTAGATTCCAAACTCTGGGACATGATCGCCTCGACCTGCATCCTGGCGCCGCTGCTGGAAGAACTGCTCTGCCGCGGCCTGATGATGCGCGGGATGCTGACGCGGATGAAGCCCGGCCGGGCCATCTTCTGGTCCGCCCTGATCTTCGCCGTGATGCACCTGAATCCCTGGCAGTCGATTCCCGCCTTCCTGATCGGCCTGTTCCTGGGCTGGGTGTACTGGCGTACGCACTGCCTCTGGGCCACGATCTTCCTGCACTGCCTGAACAATTCCCTCTCGACCCTGATCTCCCGCGTCTGGCCCGACCTGCCCATCGATGCAGGTCTCAAAGACATCCTGGCTCCGTCCACCTACTGGATCGTCTATGCCGCTGCGGTCGTCGTGCTGGTCCTCATCCTGTATCTCCTCCATGAAAAAACTGTATCCCCTCAAATTCAAAGCCGCGTGGAAGCCTAAGGCCTGGGGCGGCGAAGCCTGGGACCTGTGCGGCTTCGAAGACGAAGCTTCGGTGGTGTCCGAAGGCTTCCTGGCCGAAAACGACCTGGCCGATATCCTGGAAACCTACCTGGGCGACCTGACCGGCGACGAGATTTTCGACTGGTACAATCTCCATTTCCCGCTGCTGATCAAGCACCTGGACATCCAGGACCGCCTGTCGGTGCAGGTACATCCCGACGATACGGTTGCCGCCGAACGGTTCGACGCCTATGGCAAGACCGAGTTCTGGTATGTGCTCGAAGCCGCTCCGTCCGCCCGCGTGTACATGGGATTCCGGGAAGACACCGATGCCGGGGCGCTCTACAAAGCCTGCAAGGAAGGAACGGCCGACCGGCTGCTCAATGCCTATGTCCCCCGTCCGGGCGACTGCTTTTTCATCCCGGCCGGCACCGTCCATGCGGCCGGCGGCGGCTTGAAGATTGCCGAAATCCAGGAAGCGTCCGACATCACCTTCCGCCTCTATGACTGGGGCCGTGAACTGAATCCGGCCACCCGCCGCGAAATGCATCTCGACGAAGCCCTCGACTGCATCGACTACCGGAAATACGACGAGGCCGGATGCAGCTGCCATCTGGAAACGGACCCGGCAGAAGCCGTCCGGAAAGGCGACGGCGTCCGGGTGCTCGTCCAGGCACCGCAATTCATCATCACCAGCCTGTCGCTGACGGCGCCTGCGCGCATCAAGATGGAAGAATTCCAGAGTTGTGTCGTCTTCATCTGCCTGTCGGGCGCGGCGACCGTCACAAGCGGCCCGGCCGCAGGGACGACGGCCGCGGCAGGGATGGCAGCAGACGGCGGCCCATGGTCGCTGAAAGCCGGCGAGACGATGCTGATCCCCGCCTCCCTCGACACACTGCAGCTGACCCCCGCCCCCGGCGGCGTCCATCTGCTGCAAGTCCATCTCCCCCAACCCCCGAAGGACGACATCTACGACGGCCCCGAGCCGGAGTAAGCCAGCCGATTTCAGCACCGATCTCGGTGGCTATCAACCGCTTACGCGCAAACACCCACTAAGCTAAATCAGTCCCCGTTCCTTCGCTTTGGCGACCATGTCGGCCGAATTGGACGCTTCGAATTTGACGAGCATCCGCTTGCGGTACCATTTGATGGTCGGAAGACTCAGATACAGTTTGTCGGCGATCTGCTGGCTGGTGTGGCCGGAGGCGATCAGTCTCAGGATATCGGCCTCGCGTTCGGTCAGGAACGACGTTTCATCGGGCTCGCCGGCGACCGCATCCTCTGTCGCCGCATCCTCTTCAATGGGGGCGCTGAGCGTTTGAATCGCTTCGTCGATTACCGCATCCGCAGCCTCTTTTTCTTTCCGGATCCGCCGCATCCGCCGCAGGACCAGCTGCAGGATCACGAGCAGCGCCAGCAATGCCAGCGCCGTGACGGCCAGCAGCGTCCGGTTCCGGTTCTGTGCCGTGAGCACCCTTTCCATGAAACCGAGGTTTTCCAGACGCGTCATGAATTCCTGATCCTCGTGCAGGGAATAATAACGGTCCGCTTCCCGCAGGTAGGGGAGCGCCCGCATCGGTTTGCCCAGGTCCATATACAAGCCGCCCAGCCCTTTGAGCGCATTGGCGGCCAAAAGCGAGTCGTTCGCCGTGCGGGCATAGGCCAGCGCCTTCTCGTAGGCGGGTTTGGCCTGCTTGAAATCCTGTTCATCCACCCAGGTCTCGCCGATGTTGTACCAGAGCACGGAACTGCTCTCGTTCCAGCCATACTTCTCGAATATCGCGCCGGCCTTCGCGTAGTATTCCAATGCGGTCGGGATGGAATCCATCATGTTGTAGAGGTTACCGATGGCGCCGTAAAGACCCGAGCGGGCATCGTCGATGGTCTCCGGATCGTATTCCTTGTCGGCCGGCAGGCTCTTCTCGCCGGCCGCCATCCGCTCCACATAGCCCAGGGCGCGCTTGAAGTAGAAGGCGGCGCTGTCGTACTGTTCTGCGGCCCAGAAGTGCTGTCCCACCATCTTGTCCGCACTTACCATCGTACGCAGATAGTTCTTCGGCTCAGCCAGTTCGCGGAGCTTGCGGGCGTAATAGATGCTTTTCACGCGGTTGATCTGCTGGTAGCCCTGCATCAGGTCTTCGTAGGCGCCCACCAGCGATGCGTATTCCTCCTGGGTGGCGGCGGCGATGCGTTCAGCTGGCCAGGCGGCGACCACGGCTTCCAGCGAATCGACGTTGTGGCCGCGGTGGTCCGTATAGTCGGCGCGGGCCGGATTCTGGATGAGCAGCAAGCCGGCCAGCAGGCTTGTCAGGCAGAGAAATCGTTTCATGTCACAAAATTAGCAAACCTTGCCGGATAAAGCGCTAATTGCCTGAAAAACTATCCCTTGGTATAATAAAAACTATCCTTTGGGATGGTGTTTTTCGTTTTCTGATTTCCGAACTTTGTATCTGGATAATTCGTGCTGATATGACCACAACGGACAACGAAACGAAGATCACGCTCACGGCCACGGAACGCCGGGTCTTGCAACTGATTGCGGAAGGGAAGACCGGCCCGCAGATTGCCTCTGTGCTCTGCCTGTCGCTTCCCACCATCAAATGGTACCGCAAGAAACTCCGCGCCAAGTTCGGCGTGGCCACCACCATGCAGATGATCCGGCGCGCCATCGAGCTGAAGATGATTTGAATGGAATACAAAATACCGACGGATATGAAAAAGATTGTTTTACTCATGGCGGCCCTCCTGCTGGTCTGCGGCGGGGCCTCCGCCCAAAACAACGTGCTCAACCGCCTCAAGAACCGGGCGAAGAACGCCGCCGAAAGCAACATCGGCCGCAAAGTCGAGAAAGGCGTCAACGACATCCTCGACGGAAAACTTGGCAAGAATAAGGACAAAAAAGAACAGGACCTGCAACAGCAGAACCAGCAGCAGGAACGGGGAGTCGTGCAGGAGGGCTCCGTTGTTCCGGAAGAATCTGCCGCTTCGCAGAAAGAAGTGAAGAAAGGCGCTCAGATGAAGTGGAACAACTACGATTTCGTAGCCGGAGATGAAATCATCTTCGAAGACACCATGGGAGAGGAACAATTGGGGGAATTCCCATCGAAATGGGACATTTTCCATGGCAATGCTGAAATCGTGGAGATCAACGGTGAAAAGTGCATCAACTATCAGGATGCCCGGATTACTCCGCTTTTCAATGAGGGCAAGCCCTATCTAACCGAGCAGTTCACCATCGAGTTCGACGCCTACTTCTTCCACGAAAAAATCTGGGAAGAACAAAACGGCGGAGATCTCCACGGATGGGCGAGTATTGATCTCAGGCTGTTCGACCAGCCTGAAATAGAGGACGTTTGGGGTGATAATGTGTTTGAATTCAAGCTTGAAACACAAACGGACATCGACCGGGACAAGTTTATTGAAGACAAGAACGTCCATTATTGGTGGAAGGTCGGCAGTGACTGGCGGACCGGTGAGTACGAACTGAAAAACATCGAATTCGAGAAATGGCATCACATAGCTCTTTCGTTCAACAAGCGGGCGTTGAAGGTCTATGTCGATGAGCAGCGGGTTATCAATATCCCCAATATGAATGCCCCGAAGTGGGTTGTCTTTGGAACCAATAGTGATGCGCCCCGAACACACTTCATCAAGAACGTCCGCATCGCCAAGGGAGCCGTGCCTTTGTATGACCGCCTGGCCTCCGACGGGAAGATTGTGACCTATGCCATCACCTTCGACACCGGCAAGGCCACCATCAGGCCCGAGAGTACCGGCGAGATCAACCGCATCACCAAGATCATGACGGACGATCCTTCGATCAACTTCGAGATCCAGGGCCACTGCGACAACACCGGCTCCGACGCCGTCAACGATCCGCTCTCCCAGAAACGGGCCGAGGCCATCCTGGCCGCTCTCGTGGCGAACGGTATCGACGCCTCCCGCCTGACCGCCGTCGGCAAAGGCGCCCACGAACCCATCGCCGACAACGCCACCGACGAAGGCCGCGCCAAGAACCGCCGCGTCGAATTCGTAAAGAAATAAATGCAGAACCATGGGAATTCTTGGTAATCTACTTTCTGACGCCTTGAGTGGCGAAAAGAAAGAACTGACCCCCGAAGAGCAGGAACAGGCCACCAAGGCGGCCGAGGTGCTGAAGGGATTCGGTGCTATGTTCTCGGGGGCCGTCGAGATGGCCAAACGGGAGGCGGCCGCCGAGGCCGAGGCACGCAAAGCCGCTGAAGCGGCCATCTTCGACAACTGGGGCGAAAACCTGCCAGCCTATCCGATTTGGGACGTGGGCGGCAGCGCATTCGAACTGGAAGAACGCACGCCGATGAATGGTCACCCGGCCTACAGTTTCCGGCTAACCGGCCGACCGTTCCTGGTGGAGCAGTATGCCGCCAAACTGCGCGCCGACGGTTTCACCGCCATGCACTGCAGCAATCCGGCCGACCTGAACGCCGACACCTATTTTAAGATGATCGACGGCGTCTGCCACGCCTTCAACCGCACCGACGCCTGCATGGACGGCCAGATCAGTGTCTCGTTCTACGTAGACAACTATGTCCCCAAACCGAAGATGGAGCCACGCCAACCTGCCTCCGACCTGAAGGGCGTAGCCAGAGGCCTCTTCAAGAAATTGCTCGGATAGCTCCCCAGGGAAAGCTATGCTCCCCGGGATATTCCGGACGAGGTTCCGTGCGGAAATCCCGGTCAGGATTCCGGGCTGAGGTCCCAGACGGGCCGTGCTGCTTCCATGGAACGCCCTTACGCTCCTCCTCCCGCCCCCTCTCCCGCTCACCCTGGCGCGGAAACCACTGGTTATCAAGTGATTAAATGGTTCCCCTATACGGTTTTCCGCATAGGGGAATTACATATTATGCTTACTGATAGACAATTAGCCGCCATGAGCCAAAGATATGTCGATCTTAGGCATTCCGCACAATTCCATCCACGCCCATCCCCGGGAATGGCATTTAATCTACTGATTATTAAAAACTTAACCAAAATACCTATACGGTTACCCGTATAGGCATTTTCGATAAACAGTTTGTAATCTGATACTTATGTGCCAGCCATCAAAAAAGGCAGAGGTTAAGGCGGAGGTTAAGGCGGCGGCAGATGAAAAAACTTGGCTATTTGGAACCAGGGTGCCCTGGTTTTACGCGCAACGGTAACAGCGATTCGCTTCCGTTCTCCTTCCTCCAGGAAGAAAATGTCTTTGATGTTCGAAATCGGATAATGTTCCAGCAGGTATTTTGTTATTGTCTGATAGATTGCGTCAGATTCTTTGTGATGAACTTCCCTTACGTCATATTCGCTGCCGGTCGTCGTATTGAATGCCGTAACCATTGCATTGTAACTCCCGAAGTATTTGATAACCTCGGGATAGTCGATACAATTGTATTGTTGGATGGTATAATCAGTCAACTGTCTTTTCTCCATTGCGGTCAGCGGTTTTGTCATCCGTTCAATAAGCGCGTAGTTCAGCGGAATATCCTGTTCCCGGTTGATTCGGATCAATTGCATCGCTTTCCGCATAGGCCGCCTCGCCTTTGCGGAATCAATCGGTGCTGAGAAAGGAGCATTCCGGATGGCATATTGAAGGAAATTCCATTGCCCACTTTCTACATCATCCGCCAACTGTTTTTCTACCAAATTGTTGTAGAGATAGGCAATGGCAAAACGGCTCTTTTTGTCTGTCGTTTTGACAGCACTTCCGAAAGAATGGCGAAAAAACTGGCCTTTGCGGTTTACCGTTGGATTGTAAAGCAGGACAAAGCGGGAAGTATAGTAACACACAAACTGGCTGAGATCCTGCTTTCGTTCCGCGATTGCCAGAATATGAACATGATCTGGCATCAGGCATACGCCCAGTATCTTGACATTGTATTTTCGGGCAGCTATGGATAGTAAAGAAAAGAATACCAGATAGTCTCTGACCGAATAAAAGATAAGACAACCATCTACCGTATTTTGATAGATATGTTGGATGGTACCAACCTTGAAGATCCGTTCGCTCCCTCTCATAATCTGTCATCACAATAAAGATGTTCAGGCGGCACTATTGCCTAAAGTGCAAAGATAATATGCGGAACTGCCGTTTTGCAAATTTATTTACTATTTTTTTTGCCTCGGCAGGTATTGCTCTGATATATAACCTATTGCTCGCTTTCCCTATACGGTTCCTCGCATAGGGATTCAAGTTAGTAAACTGATGCTGGGAAAGCTATGCGCCAAAGGCTGCTTTGACCGGCTGATCAGTCGTATTATCGTGATTATGGAGATCACGAAGCGTATAGCAGCCAGACGGCTGATAATCAACGGATCACAAGAAACGCCTATACGATCCATCGCATAGGCAGTTACGAAAAGTGACTAATAGCGAGTAACTTGATTGTCAAGCGGCCATGTAAACATTACGGAGCATCTGGCGAGTTAAAGGGTTTCGGTACGAAGAAGCGAGGTATGCACCGTTGAGATGCCCGGTCAAGCCGTGCATGACGGCATGAGCATGAGGGAGTCAGGCGAGGCCGAGTTCGGCGGCCTTCTGTTCCATGAGGGCGTAGGCGGCGGAGAATTCGTTGGGGATGACGCCGTCGAGGATGGCTTCCTTGACCGCTTCCTTGATCAGGCCGATCTCCTTGCAGGGCGGAATATGATACTTCTCCATGACGAGTTCGCCCGTGATCGGATTCTTGAAATTGCGGACGGCGTCTTTCGCCTCGACTTCGACCAGTTTTTCCTTGACGTGGTCGTACTGCTTCTTGTAGCGCTCGACTTTCTGCTCGTTGGCCGAGGTGATGTCGGCCTTGCACAGGAGCATCAGGTCGTCGATATCGTCGCCGGCGTCGAAAAGCAGGCGGCGCACCGCCGAATCGGTAACCTCGTCGGTCACCAGGGCGATGGGACGCATGTGGAGCGCCACCAGTTTCTGGACATAGCGCATATCGTCGGTCTGCGACATCTTCAGGCGGCTGAAGACAGCCTTGACCATCTTCGATCCCACGTATTCGTGTCCGCGGAATGTCCAGCCCGTATCGGGTTCCCAATGTTTGGTCGCGGCCTTGCCGATGTCGTGAAGCAGGGCGGCCCAGCGGAGCCAGAGCTTGTCGCTGGCGGCAGCCACATTGTCGAGCACCTGGAGCGAATGGCGGAAATTGTCCTTGTGGCCGCGGCCGTCCACCGTCTCGACACCCTTGAGGTTGGCCAGCGCCGGCAGGACATAGGGCAGCAATTCGCACCGGTCGAGCAGATAGAAGCCCACCGAGGGCTTGGGCGCCTTCATGATCTTGTTCAGCTCGTCGGCGATACGCTCGGCGGAGAGGATCGACAGTCGCTCCTTGTTGCGGCGCATCGATTCGATCGATTCGGGAACGATGGAGAAACCCAGCTGCGTGGCAAAACGGATGGCCCGCAGCATCCGAAGGGGATCGTCGCTGTAGGTCGTGTCGGGATCGAGCGGTGTACGGATGATCCCGTCGTTGAGATCGCGGATGCCGCCGAAAGGATCGACCAGGCTGCCATAGTCTTCCTGCTGGAGACTGAAGGCCATCGCATTGATGGTAAAATCGCGGCGGCGCTGGTCTTCTTCCAGCGTGCCGTCTTCGACGATGGGTTTGCGGGAATCGGCCCGGTAAGATTCGCGGCGCGCGCCCACAAATTCCAATTCGCAGTCTTTCCAGCGCAGCATAGCCGTTCCGAAACGTTTAAAAACGTTTACCCGGGTGTGCAGTTTCGCCGCAACGGCCTGGGCCAGGTCGATGCCGCTGCCCTCAACCACGATGTCGATGTCGTTGTTGGGACGCTGCAGGAAGAAATCGCGGACATAACCGCCGATGACGAAGGCGCGCACGCCCTGGGCGCGCGCCGCCTCGGCGACGACGCTGAAGATTTTGCTGTTGAGCGCCTGATCGATCATACGGCAAAGATACAAAAAATGAGCGAAGCGGATGGTATTTCGTGCGACGCAGCTTTTTTGCGAGGAGCACGAAATACCCGAGCGGAGCGGATTTTTTATTATCTTTGTGAGGTTATGGCAAAGGCAACGAGCGATACGATTCAGGAATACAAGGCGCTGCGGCAGGAGATCCTCGACGGCGACATCAAGCCGTTCTATCTCCTCTTCGGCAAGGAACACTATTATATCGACGAGTTGTGCCGTCTGCTGATGGACAAGGTCGTTCCGCCCGAAGAACGGGATTTCGGCCAGATCGTCTATTTCGGCGCGGACGTGACCGCCAACCAGGTGGTCAGCACCGCCCGCCAGTTCCCGATGATGGTCTCGCGGCAGCTGGTCGTGGTCAAAGAGGCGCAGATGATGAAGAAAGTGGAGGACATCGCCGTCTATTTCGAAGGCATCATGCCCACCACGGTCCTGGTCGTCTGCTACAAGACCAACAACGACCCGTCCAAGAGCGGCAAGAACATCGACAAGCGCTCCGTGTTCTACAAGCAGGCCAAGAAACTCGGCGTCGCCTTCGAATCGAATCCCATTCCCGACTACAAGGTCGCCCGCTGGATCGACAGCTACCTGGGCGAGATGGGCAAACGCATCGCGCCCGACGCCTCGGCGCTGCTGGCCGAATCCACCGGCACGGACCTGCAGAAACTCTCGCTGACCATCGACAAGCTCTGCAAGCTGCTCCCCGAAGACCGGGCCAGCATCAGCGTCCAGGATGTCGAAGAGAATGTGGGCATGAGCCGCGACTATTCAGTCTTCGAACTGACCAAGGCCCTTTCGCTGAAAGACAGTGCGAAAGCCTTCCGGATCGTGCACTTTTTCGGAGAGGCGCCCAAGCGCTTCCCGATCCAGCTCACGCTGGCCGCCCTGACCAGCCACTTCATCCGCCTGCTGCGCTACCACGCCCTGCTACAGGCCGGGCAGAAGAGCAATGAAATCCTCGCACAGCTGGGCATCAATCCCTATTTCGGCAAGGAATACGAAACGGCCGTCCGGAACTACCCGGCCCGCAAGACCATGCGGATCATCAGCCTGCTCCGGGATTACGACCAGCGCTCCAAATCGAACCAGCGCGGCGAGGCCTCCGACGGAGACCTCCTGACAGAACTCACGGCCAAGATCCTGGCCTAGGAAACAGCTTGCAAGTCTTCCGGAATCTGCTCAAGATAGTCGTAGCCGCGACCGTCCGGACGACGTGCGAGGAAATGCGTCATCGTCCCGTTGGTAACCAGGATGTAGCGCACATCCAGCACGCGGGTATAGCGTACCACCTGCTCCACGACCGCCGCATCCAGTTTCACGCCGGGCGCCTTGCACTCCACCAGCAGCTGCGGCTGCAACTGCCGGTTGAAGACCAGGATGTCAGCCCGGTAATGCCGGCGGTTGTAGATAAAACCGTATTCGCTCTCCATCAGCCCTTCCGGAATATGCCGGGAATCGCGCAGCCAGGCGATGACGCCCTGGCGGACTTCCTCCTCGGGCGTCCGCGCCACCTGTTTGCGGCGCAGCGGATCATAGATTGTGGCGGAAGCCGTCATATCCGCTGCACAATCATGCCGACCTTCTGGAATTCATTCCAGAGCCAAAGGTACTCATCGGTCGTTTTGAGGACGACCAGCTTGACGATCAGCGTCGTGGATTCCCCGTCCGCCAGCTTGTAGTGGATCTCGCACTCGACTTCGTCACCGACTTGCCGTGGAACATTGTCGTTGTAGCGGATGTTCAGGTAGTGGGACTGGTCGTCGCGCTGGATGCGGTAGTTGCGCCGCTGGGGATTGACCGCCCGCTGGTAGGTGGCACCGTCGTAGGCCAGGACACAGTTGCCTTTCAGGTAGAAACCTTCGACGTAAGCGGCTTCCAACTGCCTGCGTTCCGGCGATTTTGTGTCGGGCACCGGCTCGGGCTCGGGGGTCGGATCAGGTTGCGGGCAGGAAACGGCCATCGTCGTGGCCACGATGAACAGCGCCAGCGCAAAACGCAGGATAAAACCGGGACGGATCTTAGTTGCCATCTTGCACCTCCACGATTTTGGTCAGGGTCTCCTTCGAACCGTCGGCATAGTCCAGCACGGCGACGATCTTGTAGGAGCCGGCCTTTTCAAAGACATATTGTTCACCCGTACAGGAATCGCCGTTGATCTGCCAGCTTACGCTGACCAGGTCGTCTTCCTGGTTGAGCAGGAAAAGACGAAGCCGGTCGCCGGCCCGGAAACTCCGGTCGAGTCCGCCGATGAGCGGATAGTCGCTCAGGCGGTTGAGGGCCCGGAATTCCATGCGGTACACCTTGCCCGTTATATTCCAGCGGGTATAGAAAATTTCACAGAAATACGACTCGCCCGGCGTGAGGCCTTCCAGCAGCCAGCGGTTCTTGTTGCCGACCACGACGGACGTCTCGTCGAGGCCGTTGACGGCGCCCCAGCGGAGATTCCACTGGCCGTTGCCGCTCTTGTCGCTCTCCCACTCCAGCAGGGCGCTGGTCTGGGCCGGTTCGATCGACCAGGCGGTCACCACCGGCAAGTCCCAGCTTTGGTCGAGGACCACGCGGCAGCGGATGCCGTCAGCTTCCCGGGCGATGCCGGAAAGGCCCAGTCCGACACCCCGGCCGTTCCAGCCCATCAGCGGGAAATTGTACGCGGAATGGATGTTGCGCACATTCTGGGGACCGGGATAGAAGGCCGTGGCGGGCCCGTCGGGGGCGCTGCTGCCGTCGGAAGCGACGAACAGGGCACAGGGATGCGACGCACAGGCATTGACGGCATTGGCGCTCCAGCGCTGTTCGGCCGTCATCGAGCCCGCCTGCGAGGCACTATTGTCGATATGGTAAACCACCAGGCCGGTACCGCCGATATAGGCGTCCCACTTGGAACCGTCCCGGAATTCAAGCCAGTAGTCTTCCCCCGTCGTTCCCGTAGGCAGCAGGACGGCCGTCGAGGCCTCCTGTACCGGCGGAATGGACAGGGCCTGTTCCTGGCGGACAGGCTGCGTGGTGACCAGCGAGAGCATCTTCCGCTCGAAAATGGTCAGATAGGGCGGCGTCCGGCCCTCGTTGTTGTAATTGCCGCGGTCCATGATCGAGAGCGTTCCGCCAATCCCGCTGCTCTCTCCTTCTTTGTCGCCATTGACGTCGTAGAGGTCGGGCAGGCCGAGGAAATGACAGTATTCGTGGCAGATCGTGCCGATGCCGGCGAAACGGTAGCCGCTGGCACCCGTATATTCCGAATAGAGCGAGAAATTGGAAATGCGCATCCCGTCGAGGGAAAGGTTCTGGTCGGCAATGTTCCAGGACTGCGGCCAGAGGGTATTGTCTCCGCCGCCCTCGGCCTCGTTGTGGCCGGCAAACAGCAGGAACACATTGTCCACGAAGCCGTCGCGGTCGAAATCGTAGCGGGCGAAGTCCACGCCGGCGGCATCCGCCGCCTGGCAGGCCTGGACGACCAGCTGCTTGAGATTGCGGTCCGTCACACCACCGTCATTGGCACCATACCAGGCCAGGTCGTTGGGCAGCGTGACGACGTCGCAGACATCGAAGGAGAAGCCGGCATTGGCGCCCAGGTTGTCACGGAACCAGTCGAGCACACTGCCCGTGGCACCGTTCTCGGAATAATATTGCTGGTTGAACAGATTGTAAATGGAAGCACGCGGCATCGGAACGGTGAATTTCCGGTCGCGGAACTGGACGGGGATGACAATGGTCCGGATATTGACGGGCGCCTTGGTCGCCAGGAACATCGAGATGGCTCCCCCCTCGGGCTCGAGGGCCTTCAGGCGGGCGGATCCCCGCGGCGGCAGGGAGTCCGTCAGGCGCCAGTAACCCTGCGCGTCCTGGAAAACCGGACGGCCGTCGAGGGTGGTCTTCCACGAGCGGTTTTCATCGCCATGGATGCGGATGACCAGCGTCGTGCCGTCGGGCTGCGTGACGGTGACCGGATACGGCCAGGCCTTCACGGCAAAAAGTTGCAGTGAGAAAGCCAACAGGGCCAGCAGGACGGTAAAAAGCCGTTTCATCGTATCCGTTTTATCCGTTTACAAACGTTTATACACGTTTCAAACCACATAATTACGAATTTTTATTGAAATCACCAAAAACTGTTTCGTATCTTTGCAGTCCCATGAACCCGACCGCATCCTATCAGCTCACCCTCATCGTCCCCGTTTACAACGAACGGGAGAACCTGCAGCGGCTTGAAGAACGGCTTTCCGCCTACCTGGCGAAAAGCGCCGCCGCTCCCGCCTGCGTCCTCTTCGTGGACGACGGATCGACCGACGGCGGAAGTCCCCTGCTGGCGGAACTCTGCCGGCGGCATGCGGATTTCTTCTACCTGCGTTTTGCGCACAACTGCGGACTGAGCGCCGCCCTGAAGGCCGGCATCGACGCCTGCCAGTCGCCGCTGCTGGGCTACATCGACGCCGACCTGCAGACGGACCCGGACGATTTCGACCTGCTGATCCCCCATGCGGGTGAATACGAATTGGTGACGGGCATCCGCGTCAACCGGCGGGACGGCTTCGTCAAGCGGATCTCCTCGAAGATCGCCAACGGCTGGCGCCGGATGATGACCCACGACGGCGTGGCCGACACCGGCTGTCCCCTCAAGATCCTCCAGACCGCCACGGCCCGGAAACTCCCGCTTTTCACCGGCATGCACCGATTCCTTCCCGCGCTGGTACAGATGACCGGCGGCCGGGTGAAACAAGTGCCCGTCCGGCACTATCCCCGCGTGGCCGGGAAAGCCAAATACCATCTGCTCAACCGGCTCTGGGGCCCGTTCAACGACTGCTTCGCCTTCCGTTGGATGAAGAAGCGTTACATCGACTATCGCGTCGAAGACGATAATCTCCGGTAATGGACAGCCTTTGGATCGTAGCACTGGGCCTGCTGGCGCAGGCATTGTTCTCAGCCCGGACGCTGGTCCAGTGGATCCGGTCCGAGAAGGAGCGGAAAGTGGTCAATCCCACCATCTTCTGGGTACTCAGCCTGCTGGCGTCCCTGCTGTTTTTCCTCTACGGCTGGCTGCGGAAGGATTTCGCGCTGATGCTGGGACAGGTCATCGGATACTACGTCTATATCTGGAACCTGGGGGCGAAAGGCGCCTGGGGAAAGTTGGGCCGGTGGCGGATCCCCGCCATCGCGCTGCTCGGCGCCGTCCCGGTGGCGGCCCTCGTCGGGATGGCCTTCCACTGGCCGGCCGTAGCTGAAAGCCTGTTCCACAACGACGCCATCCCCCGCTGGCTGCTGGTCTTCGGTTCCGCCGGGCAGATACTTTTCTCGCTGCGCTTTCTCTATCAGGCCATCTATTCCGCCCGGCGCGGGGCATCGCTCCTGCCCGCCGGATTCTGGATTCTGAGCATAGCGGGCGCCAGCATCATCCTCGTTTACGGAATCCTCCGGCGCGACCCGGTCGTCATCCTGGCCCAGTCGTTCGGGCTGGTCACGTATATCCGCAACCTGATCCTCTGGAATCGGAGCCGCAGGGCACTCTAGCGCACATTTTTTTCAAAAAAGCGATATAACATTATCGCCCTTTCCTTATTTTTGTGCTCAAATTCTCAAGAAGATGACACAGAACCCACCTCTTGCGCGGCTCGAACTGAGCCGAAGCGGGATTCAAAGCAATTTCCGCCATTTCCGTTCACTTCTTAAACCCGAAACCAAAATGCTGATCCTGGTCAAAGCCAACGGCTACGGTCACGGCGCCGTCCCGTTCGCCCAGGAAATGGAACGTTTTGGGGCTGATTATCTGGGTGTCGCGCTTCCCGGCGAGGGCGTAGAACTTCGAAAAGCAGGCATCGACCTGCCGATCCTGGTCCTGACGACCGGAACCGAAGACTATCCTGAAATCATCCGTTACGGACTGGAGCCGGGCATCCCGGACCTCTATGCGCTGACCCGCCTGCGCGAAGAACTCCGCAAAATCAGGCGGCGGGACTATCCGGTCCACATCAATATCGACACCGGCATGCACCGCCTCGGATTCATGGAGCGCGAGATTCCCGACCTGATCAATTTCGTCCGCGAAAGTCCCGAAATCCATCTGGAGGGCCTCTATACGCATCTGGCCGCCTCGGATGAGGCGCAGCACGACGAGTTCACCCTCGGCCAGATCCAACTTTATGAGAAATTGAGTTCGCAGATCATGGACGCCCTGCCTTACAAGCCGCTGCGGCACGTGCTCAATTCGGCCGGCATCGAGCGTTTCACCCAGTACCAGTACGATATGGTCCGCCTGGGCATCGGCATCTACGGCATCAGCGCCATCGGCTCGAAAGACCTCAAACCGGCTGCTTTCTACCGCTGTCCGATCCTGCAGATCAAGGACCTGCATCCGGAAGACGGAACGGTCGGCTATGGCCGGCACGGCAAACTCCGCCCGGAAGGGACCCGGTCGGCCACGCTCTGCGTAGGTTACGCCGACGGCATCAACCGGCATCTGGGCTGCGGCAACGCCGCCTTCGAGGTAAACGGTTCCCTGGCCCCCACCATCGGCAACATCTGCATGGACATGTGCATGATCGACGTGACGGGCATCGACTGCAAGGAAGGCGACACGGTGACAATCTTCGGCGAAAAACCTACGGCGGGAGACCTGGCGCGCATCCTCGACACGATCCCCTACGAGATCTTCACCTCAGTACCCCGGCGTGTCAAACGGGTAATTGTCGATTAAATTAAAATATTTATTGTTTTTCAATAATTATTTTCTATATTTGCGGCAGAATCATCGATCAAAACCTATCTTTCTATGGCAACTGAGAAACTTGACATCATGCAGACCATCAAGGACGGCGTCCAGTATGGCCTGAAGAATTTCTTCCCCCTGCTGCTGATGGTCCTGCTCTATGTGGTGACCGTCTGGATTCCCTACCTCAACGTCGGAACGACCATCGGCTTCTACAAAGCCATCATCGGCATCGGCCGCGGGGAGACCATCGACCCTACCGCGATCTTTGCCAAGGAGAATTTTGCGAATATTGGCGGATTCTTCCTGCTGACGGGCTTTATCGCCGTCGGCACCATCGCTGCAGCCTGTTTCATGCTGCTCCCCGCCTATGTGATCGGCATCGCCTGGGGTTTCGCCATCTATTTCTACCTCGACAAGAAAGTTTCACCGCTCAAATCGCTTCAGCTGAGCTATGATACGACCTTCGGAAACAAGTGGCGGATCTTTTTCACCGAACTGATCTGCGTTCTTTTGATTTGCGTTGTATGCGTAATCCTCGGCGCCATCCCGGAAGTCGGCGGTGTCCTGGCCGTCATCGCGAGCATTGTCTGCAGCGCGATTGTCGTAGCCATCGAGGGCGTGATGTACGACTTCTTCTCAAAGAAGGCCGACACCATCCTGGCCGAAAAACGCGAGCGCTGCCATCGCGGCCCCAGCGGTCCGGATGCCGGTAATCCGGATGCAGGCGAACCCGTCATCGAAGCCGAAGTTGACGAAGTCATCGACTTCGTCAGGACCGAGGCCTGACGGACTGACGAACGGAAGAGCCCCGCAACCGCGGGGCTCTTCCGTTTGGAATTGTGAAATAATTAGTCGTATATTTGCACCTTGATTTAATAGAAGAGAGATGCAACGGATATTTGTTCCGATTTACCGATATTTCAAAAGCCACAAAGTATTACTGTATCTGGTGCTGGGTATAAGCACCTTGATTTTCGTCTTCTTCGGATCCAAACTCCGGTATGAGGAAGACGTGGCCAAATTACTGCCGAGATCGAGTGTGGAAAGCGAGCTCGCTTTTAGCGATATCGGCCTGAAAGACAAGATTTTCATCCAGATCACCTCCGCCAGTCCCGACGATACGCTCGATACCTGGACGCTGAGCGGGTACATCGACGAGTTCACCGCAGCGCTGCAGCAGCGGGACAGCAGCGGGAAATACATCCGCGGCATCCTCAGTACGCTTGAGGTTGAAACGGCCCTCGGTGCGATGGATTACGGCTTCGAGCATCTCCCGTCGCTGATTGACACATCATTCTATAAAGCTTTTGCCCAAGCACTTACGCCGGAAGCCATCGAAAGTCGGATGGTAAAGAACGTCGAACTGATCGAAAGCGACATGACCGGCGAGACGACCCAGATGGTCTGCACCGATCCTTTCGCCCTGCGGGACATCATCCTCGCGCAGCTGATGCCGGAAGGCGCGGAGGACGGCTCGGTCGGCGATTACACCATCGAAAACGGCCATTTCTTCTGCCCCGACCGCAGTGTGGCGATGGCCTTCCTCTCCCCCAGTTTCCAGCAGACCGATTCGGGCACCTCGACCCGTTTTGCAAAGATCCTCAACCAGGAACGCAAGATTTTCGAAGCCACCCATCCGGATGCCCGCATCCTCTTCCATGGCGCGCCGCTGGGCGCTGTCTCGAATGCCGGCACCATCAAGAATGACCTCGTGTGGACGGTCGGTATCTCGCTGCTGATCATCCTGACCATCCTGCTGCTTGCCTTTCACCGCCTGCGCTTCATCGGTCATCTGCTGCTGCCCGTGGTTTACGGCACCTTCTTCGCCCTGGCCTGCGTGTACTGGATCAAGGGCTATATGTCGCTCATGGCCCTGGGCATCGGTGCCATCATCCTGGGCGTTGCCCTGAGCTACTGCCTGCACGTGCTGATCCATTACTACTACGTGGAAGATATCGAACAGATGCTCCGCGAAGAGTCCACGCCAGTGGTACTGGGCTGCCTGACCACCATCGGCGCCTTCCTGGGCCTGCTGTTCACGGAAAGCGACCTGCTGCGCGACTTCGGCCTGTTCGCCACCTTCGCCCTGCTGGGAAGTACGTTCTATTCACTGGTATTCCTGCCGCACTTCCTCAAGAAAGAAGATGTCAGCTACAAGAAATACAAGGGTTTCCACCTGATCGACCGCATCAACGGCCTGCCCTGGGACCGCAATCCGTGGATTCTGGGAACCATGGTCGTACTGTTGGCCGCCGGCATCATCCTGAGCCCGAAAGTGGGATTCGACTCCGACCTGCGGAACCTCAACTACGTGGACGGTCCGCTCGATGCAAGCCAGCGGCTTTACAGCGAGAAGAACGAGAGCGGACACATGAATCTCTACTTTGCAGCCTACGACAACAATTTCCACCAGGCGCTCGCCTACGACAAACTGCTCAGCGCCCGGCTCGATTCCCTGCAGCAGACCGGCCTGGTGAAACGCTACTCATCGGTCGTATCCCTGCTCTTCCAGTCGGAAGCGGAGCAGCGGACGCGCATCGCCGCCTGGAAGGATTTCTGGACGCCGGAGCGCGTGGCCCAGGCGCGGCGCGACCTGTCGGCCGCCGCCCGCCGCCACAACCTCGACCCTGCGCTCTTTGCCCCTTTCTTCGCCCTTGTGGAGGCTGACTACCAGCCCGATTCGCTCTACGAAGCGGGCGTGGTCCCCGAAGAGTTGCTTTCTTCCTTCATTGAGAAACAGGCCAGCGGACGCTGGATGATCTTCTCGACCGTCGCTTTCGCGCCGGAAGACCTCGACAAGGTAACCGACGCGCTGGTCGCCGGACCGCAGACGGTTGTGCTCGAACCCTTCTACTACTGCCGCGACATGGTGGAAATCGTCCACGACGACTTCCAGAAGACCCTGCTGATCTCCTCCCTTTTCGTGCTGCTCGTACTGCTGATTGCATTCCGCAACCTCTGGGTCGCGCTGGTGGCATTCTTCCCGATGTTCCTATCGTGGTATGCCCTGCAGGGATTCATGGTCGTCTTCGGCCTTGAATTCAACCTGATCAACATCGTCATCGCCACGTTCATCTTCGGCATCGGCGTGGACTACAGCATCTTCGTGATGGAAGGACTGCTACAGGAAGCGCGTACGGGAAGCAGCGACCGGCTGGAATACCACAAGGTGGCCATCTTCTTCTCCGCCCTGATCCTGGTCATCGTGGTGGCCTCGCTGATCTTCGCCCGCCATCCGGCCATCAGTTCGACCGGAAGCATCACGCTCATCGGCATGGTCTTCACCATCCTGATGACCTACTCCCTTGAGCCGTTTGTCTTCCGCAAGCTGCTGGGAACAAAATGGTTCCGGCGCAGCCTCAAACTTGACAAGCAATAAATGGACATCCTCGACGGAACACAATACCTGAATCTGGTGCGCGGCGGCGCTGCCCGCCTGGGTGCACACCGCAAAGCCATCAACGACCTGAATGTGTTTCCGATCCCCGACGGGGACACGGGCGACAATATGTATATGACGATGGAGGCCGGCTGCCGCGCCGCTGCGGGCGGCCTGGGCCAGACCGCCGCCGCCGTGTCGCAGGGCATGCTGACCGGCGCCCGCGGCAATTCGGGCGTCATTCTCTCCCGCATCTTTGCCGGCATCGCCCAGGGACTGGCCGCCCAGGCGGAAACCGACATCGCAGGCTTCAAAAAAGCGATGGCTTCGGGCGTCGAATCGGCCTACAAGGCGGTGTCCGAGCCCGTCGAGGGCACCATCCTGACCGTCTTGCGCGAAGGCGTGCAGGCCGCTGCCGGAAGCCGGAATTTCGACGAGTATTTCGACCGCATCCTCCCGGCGATGGACCGATCGCTCCAGCATACACCCGAACTGCTCGATGTGCTGAAGAAAGCCGGCGTGGTGGACAGCGGAGGCGCCGGCCTGCTTTATGTGATGGAGGGCATGCGCGCCGCCCTGCACGGGGAAAGCGAGGCTTTCGAGCCGGACAGCCAGTCCGCTGCGGGGGCCCGGCCCGTCGATCTGTCCGCTTTCACGGAAGACAGCGTCCTGGAATTCGGCTACTGCACGGAATTCCTGCTCCGCCTGCAACGCAGCAAAGTTGACCTTGAAAACTTCGACGAGCGCGTCATCGCCGACTGGCTATCCGCCCACGGCGACTCGCTGGTCTTCTTCCGCGACGGCTCGATCATCAAAGTCCATGTCCACACCAAACAGCCCGGAGAGATCCTGAACCATTGCCAGCAATACGGAGAGTTCCTGACCCTCAAGATCGAGAACATGACGCTCCAGCACCACGAAAACCACATGGACGAACGCTTCCATGTCGGCGGCAAGGCGCTTGGCGTGGTGGCGGTCGCCGCCGGCGCGAAAATCCGGCAGGCCTTCCGGGAAATGGGTGCCGACGAAGTCATCGAGGGCGGCCAGACGATGAATCCGCCCGTGCAGGCTTTCCTCGAAGCCTTCGAGCGCACCGGTGCCGAAAACATCCTGGTACTGCCCAACAACAGCAACATCATCCTGACAGCCCGGCAGGCCGCAGCGATGTACGGGAAAGCCCGCATCGAAGTCCTGCCGACACACAACCTGGGCGAAGGCTACTACGCCCTGGCCAGCCTCGACATGTCCGGGACGATCGACCAGATCATCCGGGAGCTGGGCGAAGCGCTCGAAGGGAGTGCGAGCGGGCTCGTTTCGCGGGCCATCCGAGAAAGCGGTGCCGCCCATACGGGCGATTACCTCGGCCTGAGCGGCAAGGACATCCTCTGCGGCGATGCCGACCGCGGAAAAGCGCTGCTGGAACTGGCCGGAAAGCTGCATGCCGGAAACTACGACCTCGCCCTGCTCCTGTCGGGAGCCGACGTCCCCGCCGAAGAAGCAGCCGCAGCGACGGAAACGCTTGCAGCCGCATTCCCGCGCACGGAAATCACCCTGGTCGAAGGCGGCCAGCCTGTCTATGATTATATCCTTCTGCTATGCTGACACTCTATACTGACACCGACACCGACATCACGCCCGCCGTCGCGGCGGAATATGGCTACAAGCTCATCAGCATGCCGTACAGCGTGGATGCGAAAACCGTCTATCCGTATGTGGATTTCGAGCAGTTCGACGCCCGCAGCTTCTACGACCTGCTGCGCAGCGGGGTCCTGCCCACCACCAGCGCCATTTCGAAAGAACGCTATATCGAATACTTCGAGCCCGAACTGGCCGCCGGAAACGACATCCTCTATGTCCACTTCTCCCGGGCCATGACCATCACCTTCGATGCGATGGACCAGGCCGTGGCCGAACTCCGGGCCAGATACCCGCAGCGCCGCTTCGAGGAGATCGACACCAAGGGCATCACCACCATCAGCTACGCCGTGGTCCGCGCCGTCGGCGACCTGTTCAAAGCCGGCAAATCGCTCGACGAAGTCCTCGAATGGGCCAAGACCGAGGTGGACCACTACGCGATGTATTTCTACGCCGACGACCTGAAATTCTTCCGGCGCAGCGGCCGCGTCAGCGGCCTGGCCGCCACGATGGGCACGCTCATCGGCATCCGGCCGATCATCTACATGTCCGCCGAGGGCAAGATGGTCTCCTGCGGCAAGGAAAAAGGCCGCCTCAAGGCGATGGAGCACCTCATCGGCAAAGTGGCCGAACTGGGCGACGACATCAAGGGACACCGCTTCTATGTGGGCCACACCGACGCCCCGGAACTGGCGAAGGATCTCGGCCAGGCGCTGAAGGCGCGTTTCGGCGAGGACCTCGACATCGAATATGTGGTCTGCAACCCGACGGCCGGCAGCCATGCCGGTCCCAACGGGGTGGCCGTCTGCTTCCACGCAAAACATCGTTGACATGATTACGGTCCGGGAAGTCAAGACGCGGCGCGAGCAGCGGGAATTCCTGCAATTCCCGCTCCGCCTCTACAAAGGCAATCCGTACTTCGTTCCCCCGCTCTACAGCGACGAGAAGAAGATGTTCCGGCCCGGCTATGTCTATAACGACTGCTGTGACTGGATCTGCCTGAACGCCTACCGGGACGGGAAGATGGCCGGGCGCATCCAGGGCATCATCCAGAAGGCCGCCAATGCCAAGAACCAGGAACGGCGCGCCCGCTTTACCCGTTTCGACACCATCGACGACCCCGCCGTATCGAAAGCCCTGTTCGAAGCCCTGGAGAAATGGGCCCTGCGCCAGGGGATGGACACCCTCTGCGGCCCGCTGAGTTTCTCCGACCTGGAACGCGAAGGCCTGCTGGTCGAAGGCTTCGACCAGCCCCAGACGTTCGAGGAACAGTACAATGCGGAATACTACCAGCACCACATCGAGCAGCTGGGCTTCGTCAAGGAAACAGACTGGACGGAATCCCGGATCTACGCGCCCGACCCGACGGAAGACGAAGAAGACCTGGACAAGCTCACCGAGTTCATCTTCCGACGCTACAAGCTTCATTTCGGTCCTTCCCGGAATACCCGTGACTTCCTGCGCCGCTATACCGACGGCATTTTCGAGCTGATCGACAAATCGTATGACGGCCTCTACGGCACCGTCCCCTTCACCGAAGGGATGAAAAAACTGATGATCGACAATTTCCGCCTGGTCATCAGCCCGAAATACACGGCCGTCATCCTCGACGAAAACGAGAAGATGGTCTGCTTCGGCTTCGCCATCCCGAGCCTGGCTTCCGCCCTGGTGGGGACGAGCGGCCGTTTCACGCCGAAAGTCCTGTGGCGTCTGCTGCGCAACATCCGCCACCCAAAGGTCATCGACCTGTGCCTTATCGGCGTCGATCCCGCGTGGCTCAACCGCGGGGTTTCGGTCGCCTTCTCGTCGGCCATCCTGCACATGCTGCGCGACACCGACGTGGAATACGCCGAAACCAACCTCAACCTCGAAGACAACTACGCCATCCAGAACCAGTGGCGCCGCTTCAAGGCCGTCCAGGCCAAGCGCCGCCGCGCCTATGTGAAGAAACTGTCATGATCAAGATCCTCATCGACTGCTTCGGCGGCGACCATTCCCCGCAAGCCCCCGTCGCCGGGGCCCTGGCCGCGCTGGCCAGGAATCCGGAACTGCATCTCATCCTGACGGGCGACGAAGCCCTTCTGAAGCAGGAACTCGCCGGAAAAAGCTACGATGTCGCCCGCCTGGAAATCGTCCACGCCCCTGAAGTCATCGGCTGCGATGAGAAACCGACCGACGTGATCCGGCTCAAGCGGAACAGTTCGATGATGAAGGCCATCATCCTGCTGCGCGACCGCGACGACATCGCCGCGATGGTCTCCACGGGCTCGACCGGCGCCCTGGTGACCGGTGCCCTGGTCCGGCTGGGCCGCATTCCGGGCGTCATCCGCCCGGCCTTCTGCCCGCTCCTTCCGACCATGAACGGCGGCATCGTGGGCATCTGCGACAGCGGCGCCAATCCGGAAGTGACGGCCGCCCACCTGCGGCAGTTCGCCATCATGGCCAGCCTTTACCTGGAAAACGTCTATGACATTCCCCGTCCCCGGACAGCGCTGCTCAATGTAGGGAAGGAAGCGGAAAAGGGCGACGACATCCGGCGCGAAGCCTACAGGCTGCTGCAGGAGACCCCCTCCGTCAACTTCACCGGCAATATGGAAAGCCGCGACCTGCTCTCAGGCGCCTACGACCTGGTGGTGGCCGACGGCTTCTCCGGCAATGTCCTGGTCAAAACCACGGAAGGAACGGCCATCGAACTGCTCAAAAAACTCAAGAAAGACATCTATTCCCGCACCCGCTACAAGCTGGGCGCCCTCCTGATGAAGAAGATGTTCCAGGAGGAAAAAGAATTCATGAACTACCAGAACTACGGCGGCAGCGTGCTGCTGGGCACGGCGAAGGTCGTGGTAAAGGGGCACGGCAGCAGCAAGGCCGTGGCCGTGGAAAAATGCATCGAACAGGCCTACCGGATGGAAACCAGCCGCCTGTCAGCCAAGATCGAGGCCGAAATCGCCAAATACGAACACTACGAAGAATAACGTCATACCCGGCGTCGACCGGGTATCTGAAAAATTATGTTTGAAAAAGTACAGGCCATCCTGGCCAAGCAGCTCCGGAAAGATCCGGCCATCATCACCCCGCAATCCCAGATCAAGAAAGACCTGGGCGCCGATTCCATCGACATCCTCCAGCTCCTGATGCGGATCGAGGACCAGTACGGCATCGTCATCCCCGACGAGGAACTGGCTACGTTCAACACCGTCGGCGACGTGGTCGCCTTCCTGGAAAAGCAGGAAGAAAAAGCTTAGTTTCTTCTAGTACTTGAAAAGGTACTCCGTCGAGATGCCGCCGAATTCTTCGAGGATCATCCGGACGGGGAGGCCTCCTTTGGCGTATTCCATCATAATCCTGGAATAGCCGCGGGCGGCGGCCTTGCGGGCCTTCATCGAGACGGTCTTGATGCCGTTTTTCTCGGAGACAGACAGCTCGGCATCATTGTCCTTGGCGGCCTGCTCATATTTGCCGGTAATGCAGTTGAGCAGCGTATTGCGAAGCGTGCGGAAACGTGCGTTCTTGTCGGTGTCAATGGAGATCTGCTGACCCTGCGTGTTGGAGCGCAGCATCGGGCCGGAAATGACCAGATACTCCCCGGCGGGATCGGTGTAGGTCATCGTGAGCTGGTCGGGAGCCTTGAACGAGACAACGCCGGCCGAACGGATTACTTTGCCGGAGGCCTGGATCGTGCGGGCCTGCGTAAATGAACATTCCAGCGGTTCCTGGGCGCCACAGAGAACGGCGCAGAAAGCGAAGAGTAACAGAAAGAAATTTTTTTTCATGGCCAAAGCAAAAAATGCTTGCAAATATAGGATAATTATTCCTACTTTTGTAACAAAGATTGAAAAATGACAAAAATCGAGCCGTACTGGAATCCCTCGAAAGATATGAAGGATTTCCGCTTTTCCATCCGCAAGGAGTCGCGAGAAGGCTTTTTTGATGTATCCGAAGTACCGGAGGTCGTCTTGCCTTTCTTCGCTTTTACCTATGTACTCGAAGGGGAAATCCTGGTGGAAGTCGAAGGTGAGCCCTATCTTTGCCAGGCGGGTCAGGTGCTGATGATCCCGCGCAACCTGCCCTTCCGCGTGCTCTATTTCAAAGGAAACATCAGCTACGAATGCGGGTTCTCCCTCCACGCCCTCAAAGACGTCTCGTACAAATGCCTGCACGACCCGCATCCGCTCAAACAGGCCTTCTGGTTCGACGATGCCGTGTTCACGGCGTCTTTGCTGGAACTGATGCTTAACGCCTGGAAACGAAAGGATCACATCTTGACCCAAACCGCGCTCGACTTGTTCCTCTGCCGCCTCAAGCTGCAGGAAGGCCATCCCGCCAACAGCACGGTCAGCAGTTTCCTCGAGAAAGTTTTCGACCGCAGCCGCAAGCCGGGCAAGGTATCGGATTACGCCGACGAACTGTGCATCACGCCCAACTACCTGAACCGGCTCGTACGCACCCAGACCGGCCACTCGGCCATGGACTGGATCGAGATCTCCCGCCTGAACCTGGCCAAGTCGCTGCTCAAGCAGGGCAGTCTGCAGATTTCCGAGATCGCCGCAGCCGTGGGCATCGACGACCAGTCCTATTTTACGCGCTTTTTCAAGAAAAACGAAGGCTACACACCCTCTCAATACCGGGACATGGTGTTAGCCGAAAAAACCGATAAGTCCTAAATAGTCTGGACCGGACTAGGATCCGAAGATAAACTCGGCGCAGAAGGACGAACGGTCTTCCACGCGCCCCTCCACCACCCAGCCGCCTTCGACCGGGGCCCGGAAGATGGCCACGGATTCCCCCGGCCGTATTTCTTTGTTGAAATTGATCCGAAGGCTGCGCACGCGCCGGGTCGAGACAGTCT
Source organism: uncultured Bacteroidia bacterium (assembly GCA_902789445.1). Taxonomy (GTDB): domain Bacteria; phylum Bacteroidota; class Bacteroidia; order Bacteroidales; family UBA932; genus Cacconaster. The sequence continues at coordinate 47,694 of CADAOB010000006.1, forward strand.
CATAGTCGAGGCAGTCCATCGCCCAGACCACATAGCGCGCGTTGTTGGCGTGACCGACAAAATCCACGTCCGAGTAGGAAACACGGTGCTCGGCGACTTCTTCCAGCCCTTCCTGGGGCATTACGATCTTGTCGCAGGGCACATCGATGGCGCTTTCGGGGTAGCGCGTATCCATGGGCAGTTTCTCCTCCAGGTGCTCACGGCGCAGCAGGCGGCGGGCCGCCACGTCGAAGACCAGCCAGGAGGAAGTGGCCAGCACAATCGGCGTGCCGACAGCATCCAGCATCCGGAAATCACGCACATAGAACGGTCCCTCGAAACCCTTGTGCCAGGTCTGGAGTTCCACGACGTCTTTCCAGCGCGGCAGCGAGCGGAATTCGATGTGCATCCGCGACAGGACCCAGGCCATTCCATAGCGCTGGAGGTCGTCGAAACCGAAACCGAGGGAATCGGCCGAGACATTGGCCAGTTCCTGTGCCAGGTCCATGAAGGACCCGGGCTTGAGATAATGCGCCACATCGGTGTCGTAGCAGGCGACCGGAAAGCGGCTGACGGTTTTCTTCTGGGGTTCGGTCATGGCAAGGAACTATTTGAGCGAGGCGTCGAGACTGAGGGAGGAACCGTAGAAGGTCAGGCTGTTGACCTGCAGGCGTGCGAAAAGCGCCTTGAGCTGCGGCACGGCGTCGAGGTTCAGCACAATGCGGCCGCCGGAGAAACTTTCGACCAGGCCGGCCGGCAGCTTTTCGAGCAGTTTCTGGGAAGCCATGTCCAGCGCGAAATTGCCGGCACGCCCGGCATCGAGCTGCAGCACCGCGCGGGGCAGGGCCAGTTCCACGACGGTCACGTCGGCCGAAACCTTGTGCGTAAGCGGCTTGCTGATGATCGGGATGGGAATCGAGGCTTCATAAGACAAGGTCAGCGTGTCCGCATCCTTGTACTGGAGGCCGATCTGCTGGCCGCTTTTCTCGCGGACCAGGCGGGTGATTTCTTCGTATGAGGCGGAAAGGATCATGGCGTCAGATGAAAATTTTTCCCAAAAATAACGAATGTTTCACTATTTTTGTAGAGATAGCTTCCAAAATAACCGCTTTTACCCATGAAACGCCTCTTACTGACCATACTTTCACTGTATTCCCTTGCGCTGTTCCTGCCTGCCACCGCCCAGACGCAAGCCTTTCTTTCCGGCAACGAGCAGCTGGACTACAGCATCCGGCACAATGTATTCCCGGGCAATGTGGGCCGGATGTCTTTCGCCGGCAAAGACGGCGGCGGAGACTATTCCGTTGAAGCGACGCTGCACGCATCGATTGCCGGGGTCTATACCCTCGACTGCGTCTATGGCACGACCTTCCGGAAAGATGAGGCCCTGACGCCGCTCCGGGCCAGCCGCGACTACAAGGAGAAGAAATACTGGGCGAAGGCCTTCTACGACTGGTCGGCGCCCGGCAAGGTCCACATGGACGTCACAAAAAGCACCCGCCCGCCCCGCGACGAGGTTCTGGCCTGGTCCGGGACTGTCCGGGACCTGATCGGCATAATCTGGTGGCTGCGCTCGCTCGACTACAGCGGCGGTGCGCCGGCAGTCGGCAGCCAGGCGCTGCTGCTCGATCACGACGCGCTCCCGGTCCGGATCGCGTCGGTCCGCAAGGGCACGGCCAAATACAAGAGCCAGGTCGTCCAGACCCTCGATGTCTCGCTCGCCCAGGGCGACAAGGATGCGCTGCAGCTGACGCTCATCGACGATGCACGCCGCACCCCGCTGCGGTTCTCCATCACGCTCTCTTTCGGAACCATCAAAGGCACACTGAAATAAAGGCGCTAAATAAAGGCGCTAGTATACGTGGACGGAGGTGGCTTTTGCGGATGGAAGGTAATTGATTCCCCACCAGCACATCTGTAAGCAGAGGTAGGTGAACAGAAGGAGGAGGAGGGCGGTGCGGACGCTGGCGGGACGGGCCTTGCGGAAGAGGATGTACAGCACGCAGCAGAGCCAGGTAATGGCAGCCCACGTCTCCTTCGGATCCCATCCCCAGAAAGTTCCCCAGGCCTCCCGGGCCCAGAGCGCGCCGAACAACATGCCGAAAGTCAGGAAGGCCAGCCCGACATACACCAGGTTGTCTGTCATCGCCATTTCATGGTCCGTCTCCTTCCCGCGGCGGAAGAAGAGCAGGTAGAGCGCCATCAGTGCAGCAGCACCCAGCAGGGCGTAAGACAGCATATAGACGATCACATGCGGCGCGAACCAGGGGCTCTGCAGGGCAGGCATCAGGTTCTTGCTGTGAATCTCGGGCTTGAAAAGATTGACGCAGATGAAGACAAGCGCCAGCACCGTGGTAAAAGTCAAAATCCATTTGTAACGCCAGCGGCTGTAAACCAGCACACCCGCCAGCGGCAGGAAAAAGGAATACCACAGCCGCGTCTCGCCCTGCGTCCGCAGTGGCGGACGCTCCAGGGCCAGCCAGAATCCGACAATGAAACTAGCGTAAACCAACAGGCCCAGAACCGAAAAGCCCAGGGCGGGCAGACGGCGGTCCCGCCATGCGAAGAACGAGCCTGCAGCCCAGCATCCGACGGCCGAGAGGGCAAACCAGGCGAACAGATCCCAACTCATCGCGCAACCTCCTCTCTTTTAGGCCGCGGGGCCATGAACAGGAACAGGCACAAGGCGCCGCAGAGCATCATCAGGATGCCTGCCAGCACGAAAGGCTGCCAGGGATCGCGGACCAGTTCCAGGACGCTGATCCGGCTTTCGGGCCCGGCCTGTGCATCGTAATCATATTGGTAGATCGTCCAGCCGGCAGCCTTCAGGGGCTTGTTTACCTCGATGACGGCATCGCAGACCTTGCCCTCGCGGTCAAACAAGGTGATTTCGGAGGCGAAGCGTTTGGGCATCTGCATCCGGGCACCCGGCTGGAGCGGATAGAGTTCCATGATAAAATCGTGCAATTCGACGGAAATCCCGGGTGTGTGGACCGCGCCGTCCGCGTCCTCGGCCGTCGTGGCAAGCGTACCTTCGGTGACTGTCATGAAAAGATCCTGCCTGTCGGGCGAGCCCAGGGCGCCGCAGACCAAGGCCAGAAACAGGCCGGCATGATTGAGCAGGAACGGAATCTCCCGCAGGCGGAACAGCAGCAGGTGCTTGACCGAGACCAGCCCCAAAAGCGTCAGCAGCCAGGCATAGCTCAGCACGAAAGGCCAGAAATCCAGCATCCGGGAAAGCCAGGGGATGCCGCCTCCCTCCCCGCTTTGCCGCACCAGCCCCAGTACAAGGGTCAGGCCCAGACAGTAGCAGAGGGCCGGGACAGCCGCCTCCAATCGAAGCATCCACGCAACAAAGCGCAGCCTGCTGCGGAAAGCCAGCAGCAGCACGAGCAGCAACAGGAACAACGCGAGCAGCACCGCATTGACCGGAAAGGCCAGGCGCGCCCAGGGAAAAGGGCCGGCGCAGGCCTGCAGCAGGATGCCTGCCGCCAAGATTCCGCCCCCGAGAAGGAAACCTGCCAAAAACCCGTGATTCTCCTTGCGTTCCATCGATTGGACAAAGATAAGTCGTTTGCGACTTAATTCCAAAAAAAGTGACGACAAGGATGGCGACGGCCGGGGCGATGGTGGGGCGCCAGCCGAGACGCCGCGATGGAAGGGCGCTGGCATGAACAATGGCAGGTCCGACAGCCGGGCACCAGAGGAGCGCTGGAGATTAAATCGATGGTTATTAGCAACTTACGTAATCCTGCCCCACTTGCCAGAGGGCGGGCAGGATTGCATAAGATACTACATAACAGCGCTTTAACCTCCAGCGGCCGCCGATCAGCCCGTGGCTTGGCTGTCGCATGAGATGGAATGACTGTTTTTTCGCAATTATATTTGGAAACAGGGCGTATCTGATATTATCTTTGTAAAAACAAAATGATCATCGAAACGATATGAGGGGAAGGATTTCTTTTCGGCAGGGAGCCATTCAGCACATTTATCAGAATACGGTCGACGGCGTCTTGATCTTTTATTCCGTGCGGGACTTCCTGGTTTTCTTTACGACTTTTGCGACCGTATCCCGCCACTACGATATCCGCATTCTGGGTATCTGTCTGATGTTCGACCACATTCATCTCCTGGTCGAAGCGCGGAACAAGGCCTGCCTGGACCGCTTCGTCAGCCACTATACCAGCTGGTTTGTCCGGCAATACAACGAATGGTATGGCCTGAAGGGGTCTCTGTTCAATCGCGCGTATGGCTTGGCTTCCAAGGTGTCTGACAAAGACATCCGCAGCGCCATCGCGTATCTTTACAACAATCCGGTAGAGCGTCGCTTATGCCTGAGGGCGGAGCAGTCCCGCTGGAATTTTCTTGCTTTTGGCGAGCGTCCATACCCGTTTTCATCACCTATACGGCTGGACAAGGCCCGGGCTCCGATGCGCCGGGCGGTGGAAGAGGTCAAGATCAGCCGTAAAGATGAGCGGCCTCTGAATTATGCCCAGCTCAAGCGGATCACACGCCATCTGACGCCCGCAGAGCAGCAGCAGTTGACGGATTTCGCCATCTCGACTTACAATTGCATTGATTATCAGGATTTAATCTATCGTTTTGATGACTACGGTTCCCTGCTGACTGCCCTCTCGACAACAACTGGAAGTGAGCATGGCCTGAAGGAAACTTTTGTAGGCCGTTCAGACAAGATATACCAGCAGATGACCACTTTTCTGCTGGAATCTCACTGCATTTCCAATCCGGACGATCTGCTCCGAATGCCGCTTGAAAAACGGCGTGAACTGTTCGAACCACTTTGGATCTGGTCCGGTGTAAGCCGACGCCAGGTTGAGAAATACCTTCATCTGCCCGAGGGGGCTGGAGGCCAAATTACTGACAATCAAAGATAAGCGCAATCCTGCCCTACTCGCCGAAGGGAGGGCTGGATCCAGCAAATCGCTACTGATCAGCTGGTTACCCTCCAGCGGGCGAAAATGGCAGTTGTCTGCCGAAAGAAACGTTTGCTCCGAAACTGCAAAAAAAAGGACATCTTGGAAAAGATCACGATTCTTTCATTAATTTTGTGGTTTATACAGAATCACGCCATGAGTTTGACCAAGATTGTCCGGCTGGCTTTCGTACCGCGGCAGAAGGAACTGGCCCGGCAGGCCCGGGAGGGCGCTCCGGTGCAGCAGAAGATGCTCCGCTACCTGACAGATCAGGCGCGCAACACCGAATTCGGCCGTCGTTACGGACTGCCGGAGGTGCGCACATACGAAGATTTTGCCGCACGGGTGCCCCTCCATACCTACGAGGAGCTCAAGCAGGACATCGACCGGATGCGCCACGGCGCGGATGACATTCTCTGGCCCGGCCGCGTGAAATGGTACGCCAAATCATCGGGTACGACCGCCGACAAGTCGAAATTCATTCCCGTCAGCCGGGAAGGCCTGCAGAAAGCGCATTACCGGGGCGGATTCGATTCGCTGGCCTACTACCTGCAGAACCATCCGGAAAGCCGCATCTTCGACGGCAAGGCCCTCATCCTGGGCGGCAGCCACGCGCCGAACTTCAATGTCAAGGATTCGCTGGTCGGCGACGTGAGCGCCATCATGCTCGAGAACATCAACCCGATTGCCAATCTGGTCCGTATCCCGAAGAAAGAGACGGCGCTGATCAGCGACTTCGAAATCAAGCGCGACCGCATCGCCCGCGAGACGATGAATCAGAACGTGACCAACATCAGCGGCGTACCCTCGTGGATGATGTCGGTGCTCGAGCGCGTGATGGAACTCTCCGGCAAGACGCATCTCGAAGAAGTCTGGCCCAATCTGGAAGTCTTTTTCCACGGCGGTGTGGCCTTCACGCCCTACCGCAGCCAGTACGAGCGGCTGATCACCTCGCCGAAGATGCACTACATGGAGACCTACAACGCCAGCGAAGGCTTCTTCGGCCTGCAGGACGATCCGGCCGACCCGGCGTTGCGCCTGACGCTCGACTACGGCATCTTCTACGAATTCATCCCGATGAATGCGTTCGGCCGTACAAATCCGACCGTCGTCCCGCTCTGGGGTGTCGAGACGGGACAGAATTACGCGATGGTGATCTCCACCTGCTGCGGACTGTGGCGCTACATCATCGGCGACACCGTGCGTTTCACCGCGAAGGATCCTTACAAATTCGTGATTACCGGCCGCACAAAACAGTTCATCAACGCCTTCGGCGAGGAACTCATTGTGGACAATGCCGAACAGGGGCTGGCCTTCGCCTGCCGCGAGACGGGAGCCGAAGTGCTGGAGTACACCGCCGCGCCCGTGTATATGGACGAGGCGGGGCACTGCCGTCACCAGTGGGTCATCGAATTCTCGAAGGAACCCGCCGACCTGCTGCGTTTTACAGCACTGCTGGACAAGCGCTTGCAAACCCTCAACAGCGACTACGAAGCCAAGCGCTTCAAAGACATCACGCTCCAGCAGCTCGAAATCGTACCGGCCCGGCGCGGCCTGTTCAAAGACTGGATGCGCCAGCGGGGCAAACTGGGCGGCCAGCACAAAGTGCCCCGCCTGAGCAACACGCGCGACTACATAGACCAGCTGCTAACCCTCAACCAGGAAAACCATGCCCGTTAACGAAACCGTCCTGATCGATCTCGACCAGATTGTCAAGAGCCGCTTCGGCGAGAAAAAAGTACCCCAGTTCATCCTGAACTGGCTCAAACGATTCATCCACCAGGACCACCTCAACGGCTACCTGAAGAAAGGCTACCTCGGGGTGGAATTCGCCGAGAAATCCCTGGAATACTACGATGTGCACGTGGAGGTGGAAGGCCTGGACAATCTGCCGGACGAAGGCCGCTTCACCTTTGCCGGCAACCATCCGCTGGGCGGGATCGACGCACTGAGTGTCATCGGTTTCGTCGGCAGGAAATACCAGGGCAAGATCGTGGTGCCGGCCAACGACTTCCTGATGGCGGTCAAGCCCATCGCCGAATACACCATCCCCGTCAACAAGATGGGCGGCCAGAGCACGGACCTGATCCGCCAGATCAACGAGGCCTTCAACTCCGACCGGCAGGTCATCATCTTCCCCGCCGGCCTGTGCTCCCGCAAGATTGACGGCATCGTGCAGGACCTCCCCTGGAAAAAGACCTTCATCACCAAGAGCCGCATGTCGCAGCGCGACATCGTGCCGGTATGGTTCAGCGGGCAGAATTCCCGACGATTCTATTTTCTCGACAAACTGCGCAACTTCCTGCACCTGAAGCTGAATATCGCGATGCTCACGCTACCGGACGAACTCTACAAGTGCCAGCATCGCTCCTACCGGCTGGTATTCGGGAAGCCCATTCCCTGGCAGACCTTCACCGCCGAAAAGCGGGATGACGCGTGGGCTGCCTGGGTCCGGGAAAAGGTTTATGAACTGGCGAAAGACTGAAAACGATGGCAAAAGAAGTCAAAATCATCGAGCCTGTCGACAAAGAACTGCTCAAGGCCGAACTCAATGACAAGCATTTCCTGCGCGACACCAACCACGCGGGCAACAAACTCTACATCGTCGACAATACCTGCGCGCCCAACGTGCTGCGCGAGATCGGGCGGCTCCGGGAGATCTCCTTCCGGGCGGGCGGCGGCGGCACGGGCAAGGCGATGGACCTGGACGCCTTCGACCTGGATCCTGCCTTCAAATACAAGCAGCTCGTACTCTGGGACCCGGATGCGGAATGCATCATCGGCGGCTACCGCTATGTGCTCTGCGACGAGGTGATGTACGACCGCTTCGGCCAGCCCATCATGCCCTCGTCACACCTGTTCCGCTTCACGAAACGCTACCTGCACGGGGCCTTCCTGAAGACCATCGAGCTGAGCCGTTCCTTCATCCGTCCCGAATACCAGAGCGCCGAGCGCGGCCGGAAAAGCCTCTTCTCGCTTGACAACCTCTTTGACGGGTTGGGCGGCCTGATCCTGCTCTACAAGGGGCGTATGGAGTACTTCTTCGGCAAAATGACCATCTACCCCAGTTTCCCCGAGAAAGGGCTTCAGATGCTCCTCTACTTCCTGCGCAAGCACTTCGGGACGCGACAGAACGGACTCCAGAAGCGCATCGACCGGATGGTCATCCCCAAGAATCCGGTCAAGATCAAGATTTCACGCGAACTGGACAAGGTATTCACGGCCGATGACTTCGCGAGCGACTACAAGATCCTCAAGCATGAGATCCAGCAGCTGGGCGTCAACATCCCGCCGCTGGTCAACACCTACATGAACCTGTCGCCGACCATGAAATCGTTCGGCGCCGGCATCAACGACGAGTTCGGCGACGTCATCGAGGCAGGCATCCTCATCAAATTCGACGAACTGCACCCCGAAAAATCACACCGCCACCTGGTCTTCCCCAATTTCAAGGACATCCGCCGCCGCCTGCGTCACCTCTGGAAAAAGAACTGAAAACAAGAACGGCCTCCGTGCGGAGGCCGTTCTTTTTAATATTCTTCTTCATCGAAGAAGAAGTCGTCTTTGGTCGGGTAGTCGGGCCAGATGTCTTCGATGGATTCGTAGACTTCACCGTCTTCCTCGAGATCTTCCAGGTTCTCGATCACTTCGAGCGGCGCTCCCGAACGTGTAGCGTAGTCGATCAGTTCTTCCCGGGTGGCGGGCCAGGGGGCATCCTCCAGTTTGGATGCAAGCTCAAGTGTCCAATACATTGTCTGTATGTTTTAAAATGTTACTTTCCCAAATGGGGCCGCAAATATATAAAAAAAACGATACAACAAAATTTTTTATGACTTTTTATGGAAGCCAATAATCGTCATGTCCTCCACACAAGTATCTTGCCAATGTGAAAAGGTAGTCACTCAGGCGGTTAACATAGCGGATCGCCGCCAAGTCCTGCTCGCTTTTCGCTTCGATCTGGACCGCGCTGCGCTCGGCCCGGCGGCAGATGGTACGGGCAATATGGGCCATCGAGGCCGCTTTCGGTTCGCCGGGCAGCACGAATGCGGTCTGCGGCGGGAGGGCATCGGTCATCCGGTCGATTTCAGTTTCGAGGAAGGCCGTCTCGGCTTCGTCGAGGGGTTTCAACTTCTGGGAACGGCCGTCGTTGGCCAGGTGGGCGCTGGCGTTCATCAGCTGGATCTGGATGCGCCGCAGCGGCAGGTCCTGCCCGCCGGTCTCGCAGCGGAGAAGGCCCAGCCAGCTGATCAGTTCGTCGAGGTCGCCGTAAGTCATCACGCGGGGATGCGCCTTGCTCACGCGCGTCCCGCCGACCAGGGAAGTGGTACCGGCATCACCGGTCTTGGTGTAGATTTTCATCGCTCTCTATTTTGCCGTCGCGCAGGCGGATGATCCGGCAGGCATGCCGGGCGACATCTTCCTCGTGCGTGACGAGTATGATTGTATTTCCTTTACGATGAATGGCATCAAAAAGTTTCATCACCTCCTCAGATGTTGCCGTGTCGAGATTGCCGGTCGGCTCGTCGGCCAGGATGATCGAAGGATGGGTGACCAGGGCCCGGGCCACGGCCACGCGCTGGCGCTGCCCGCCCGACATTTCGTCGGGGCGGTGCGTCGCCCGGTCCGCAAGGCCGACCTGCCGCAAGGCATCTGCCGCCCGCTGCAGGCGAGCCGCCTTACCCACGCCCGCATAGAGCAGGGGCAGCGCGACATTCTCCAGGGCGTCCAGCCGCGGAAGCAGGTTGAACGACTGGAAGACGAAGCCGATCTTCCGGTTGCGGATTTCAGACAGGCGGTCGTCATCCAGGGCGCGCACATCACTGCCGTCCAGCAGGTAACGCCCTTCCGTGGGCGTATCCAGGCAGCCCAGCAGATTCATCATCGTCGATTTTCCGGAGCCCGAGGGACCCATGATGGCGACATATTCACCTTCCTGGATCTGAAGGTCCACCCCGTCAAGGGCCCTTACCGCACCAGCGCCCGAACGGTAGATCTTCCGGACGGCTTCCATACAGATAATCTCTCTCATCAAATGATTCAAAAACAAATAAATTAAGAAATGTGAAATAATATTCGTAACTTGCAACTCTTTTAAAGAAGCTATGTCTTACCAGAAACTTGAGATATACAACGATCCCGTAACAGACGAGCTCGCGGCCCACTACCGGGAGATCCTCCGCCTGCTGGGCGAAGATCCCGGGCGCGAAGGGCTGCTGAAGACGCCGCTTCGCGTAGCCCGCTCGATGCAGTTCCTGACCAAGGGATACAACGAGGACGGCGCGGAAATCCTGCGCTCGGCCATGTTCCGCGAAGAATACCATCAGATGGTGATCGTCAAGGACATCGAACTCTACTCGATGTGCGAGCACCACATGCTGCCCTTCTACGGAAAGGCGCACGTGGCTTATATTCCGGACGGTTTCATCACCGGTCTGAGCAAGATTGCCCGCGTGGTGGAAACCTTTGCCCGGCGCCTCCAGGTCCAGGAGCGCCTGACGGTCCAGATCCGCGACTGCATCCAGGATACCCTGCATCCGCTGGGCGTGGCCGTCGTCATCGAAGCCGCCCATATGTGCATGCAGGTGCGCGGTGTCCAGAAACAGAATTCCGTGACCACGACCTCGGCCTTCACGGGCGCTTTCCTGAAGGATATCCGCACCCGCAACGAATTTATGACGCTCATCGGAGCCAAACTGCACTAGAAAACCATGAAAATCGTCATCGCAGGAGCCGGAGAAGTCGGTTGCCACCTGGCCAAGATGCTCAGTGAGGGGTATCACGAGATCACCATCATCGACGGTGACGAAGAGCGGCTGGCCATGGTCAGTGAGAGTATGGACGTGCTCACCGTCCAGGGCAACCCGACCTCCATCGGCATCCTCAAGGCGGCAGGCGTCCACAAGGCAGACCTCTTCGTGGCCGTCAGTCCGGCCAAGGAACAGGACGTGAACCTGGTGGCGGCCCTTCTCGCCAAGAAGATGGGAGCCAAGAAGGTGACGGCCCGCATCAACAACGCGGAATACCTCAACTACGAAAACAAGCTGATGTTCACCGAACTGGGCATCGACCTGCTCTTCTACCCCGAAAAAATCGCGGCGACGGAGATCGGCGACTTGCTCAAGCAGTCCGATGTGTCGGACTTCGTGGACTTCGCCCGCGGACAGCTCCAGATGGTGGTCTTCCGCATCGAAGAAGGCTCGAAGATGCTCAACAAGTCGGCCGCGGACTTCCCCTACCCGCCCGGCCAGCTGCCCTTCCGCGTGGTGGCCCTCACCCGGGGCGGCGAGACCCTGATTCCCGACCGCGACACCCTCTTCAAGCGCGGCGACATGATCTATGTCGTCTCCAAACGGGAGAACGTGGACGAACTCCTGTCCTGGTCCGGCAAGCAGTACCTCGATATCAAGCGCCTCACGATCCTCGGCGGTGGCCGTATCGGCGCCATGGTGGCCGCCCAGTTCGAGAAAACCGCCGAATTCGTCAAGGTCATCGAGATCAACCGCGAACGCTGCGAAGTGCTCTCTGAAACGCTCGACAGGACACTGGTCATCAACGGCGACGGCCGGAACTCCGACTTCCTCTATGAAGAGGACGTCAAGAGCTGCGACGCCTTCGTGGCCGTCACCTCCAGTTCCGAGACCAACATCCTGGCCTGCGTGGCCGCCAAGAAGATGGGCGTGGCCAAGACCATCGCCGAAGTCGAGAACATCGAATACATCAAACTGGCCGAAGAGATGGGCGTCGATGCGGTCATCAACAAGAAGATCATCACCGCCGGCCGCATCTTCCGTTTCACGATGAGCACCAAAGTACGCACCGTCAAGGTCATCGGCGGGTCGGACGCCGAGGTGATCGAATACATCGTCAACCCGGACAGCAAGATCACCAAGGGCGCCGTCCGTGAGCTGGGTTTCCCGAACGATGCCGTCATCGGCGGCATCATCCGCGGCAACGAATCGCTCATCGCCGACGGCGACACCCGCATCAAGCCCTACGACCGGGTGGTCATCTTTGCCCTGCCCTCGGCCCTGGCACGCATAGAGAATTTTTTTGCTTGAATCCATATTATAAACCATCAATACAACAACAATATGATCGAATACAAATTCAAGACTTCGGGCAAGACCCGTTCCGAACACGACCTGCTGGGTGACAAGGATGTTCCCGTAGAGGCCCTCTTCGGCGTACAGACCCTCCGCTGCATCGAGAACTTCGACATCAGCCGCAACCTCCTGGGCGACCATCCGCAGTTCGTCAAGGCTTTCGGCATCGTCAAGAAGGGCGCCATCCTGGCCAATCACGAGCTCGGGCTGGTCTCCGATGAAATCAAAGACGCCGTCTGCGCAGCCTGCGACGAGCTGATGGAAGGCAAGCACACCGAACACTTCCCCATCGACATGATCCAGGGCGGCGCCGGGACCTCGGCCAACATGAACGCCAACGAGGTGATCGCCAACCGCGCCCTTGAAATCATCGGCAAGAAGCACGGCGAATACCAGTACATCCACCCCAACGACCACATCAACATGGCCCAGTCCACCAACGATGCGTACCCGACCGCCATGCATCTGGGCCTGTACATGATCCACCAGGACCTGATGGCCGCCCTCAAGGCGCTGGCCAAGTCTTTCCGCGCCAAACAGCGCAGCTTCGCCTCCGTCATCAAGATGGGCCGCACCCAGCTGCAGGACGCCGTGCCGATGACCCTCGGCCAGAGCTTCGGCGCTTTCGCCACCGCCGTGGAGACCGAAATGAAACGCCTTGACGCCGCCGCCCAGGAATTCCTGGTCATCAACATGGGCGCCACCGCCATCGGTACCGGCATCACCGCCGAACCGGGCTATGCCGAAGCCTGCACCAAGTACATCAAGAAGATCAGCGGCTGGAAGATCTCGCTGGCCAAAGACCTGGTCGAGGCTACCAACGACACCTCCTGCATGGTCTGCTACCACGCCGAGCTGAAGAACATCGCCATCCGCATCTCCAAGATCTGCAACGACCTGCGTCTGCTCGCCTCCGGTCCGCGCACGGGTCTGGCCGAGATCAACCTTCCTCCGAAACAGCCGGGCAGCTCCATCATGCCGGGCAAGGTGAACCCCGTCATTCCCGAGGTTACCAACCAGGTCTGCTTCAAGGTGATCGGCAACGACACCTGCATCACCATGGCTTCGGAAGCCGCCCAGCTGGAGCTCAACGTCATGGAACCGGTTCTGGTCGAATCGCTCGTCGAATCGCAGACCTGGATGACCAACGCCCTCAATACGCTCCGCATTGAATGCGTCGATGGCATCACCGCCAACAAGAAGCACTGCAAGGAACTGGCCGAGCACAGCATCGGCATCGTGACGGCCCTCAAGCCGTACATCGGCTATGCCAAGTGCACCGAGGTGGCCAAGGAAGCCCTCGTGAGCGGCGGCAGCGTCTATCAGCTGGTCCTCGACAAGGGCTACCTGACCAAGGCGCAGCTCGACAAGATCCTCGACCCGAAGAATATGGTCAAGCCCACGATGGTGGAACTCTAATCCCCGTCCAGGACTTTCTCCCGCAGAGCGCAGGCCGTCGTGCCTGCGCTTTTTTTGACGTACCGGTTCATCGTGGCCACGTGGGAGAAGCCGCTCAGTTCGGCAATGTCGGCCGGCGGCGTGTCGCGATGGGCCGGATCGGTCATCAGTTCGAGGGCATACTGCGCCCGGAACGAGTTGACGAACTGGGAGAAATTCAGGCCGCGTCCCTTGAGCGCCCGGGTGATGTAGGTCCGGTTGGTCATTACCTCCCGCGCCATCTGGTCGCGGGTAAGGTCTTTTCGCAGGAAAAGGCATCGCTCTGTCATCAGTTGCTTCATCTTCGCATAGATCTCGTCGTCGCTATGTCGCTTTCGCCTCATTTCTTTTGCGGTACTCTTTACACCATTCGGCGGGTGTGTATCCCGTGTTGCGGCCGAAAGCCGTGTTGAAGGTCGTCATCGAATTGAATCCCACCCGGCGGCAGAGCTGCGTGATGGTCAGTTCCGGGTTCTGGGCATAGATGCGCATGGCTTCCCGCACCCGGTAGTAGTGCACAAGCTGGCAGAAGTTCTTGTTGAGTTTGATCTTGATGGTCTGGGCCAGGTAGCTTTTATTGGTATAAAGGCGTTCGGCCAGGTCGCCGACCCGGATGTCCGGGTTCAGGTAGAGTTTCTCGCGCTCGAGCACGTTGCACAGCCGGTCCTTGAGTTCTTCCATGTCGGAATCTTTCAGGCTGGGTCCGGCATCTTCCAGAATCCGGTCGGCATTGGGGATGGGCCGGGCCTGACGCGGATAATCTTTTGCCGCAGCTTCTCCTTCTTCCGCGTCGGATGCGGCCTTCCGACGTCGAAGATAAAAAAACAAAAAAACCAGCGCTCCCACCAGGGGCACATAACCAATCAGAAGCAAAATCGTACGCATAGTTCCGTTTATTAAGTTTTAAACGAAACTACAAACAAAAATGGCGGTTTTTGCATATTACTGCATAACCGCCCTATAATAAAAAGTTGAAAGTTCTGACCCTCAGTTATTTTTTTATTACATCGAAACCGGAGCCATAAACACCAGTAACACTGCCCACGGAAAGGAAAGCCTGCGGGTCTTCTTCCTTGACCATGTTGAGCAGGAATTTCAATTCGTGCTTGCGGGCAACCACCACCAGAACCGTTGCGTCGGCTTTTGTATACCAGCCTTTTCCATCGAGCGCCGTCACGCCGCGGTGCAATTCGTTCGTAATCCTGTCGGCGATTTTTTCGAAATTCTTCGAGAAAATCAAAATTTGCACGGACTGCTTGCTGCCTGAAACAAAGAGGTCGAGGGAATAGCTGAACACGCCGGCCATCACATAGCCATAGACCAGGTTGGCGACCCGTTCGCCCCAACCGCCTTCGGCCGGGACGATCAGGGAGGATCCGATGATGAAGATATCGAGAATCAGCAGGATCCGGCCCGGCGAGATCGCCCGGTACTTGTTGATCATCAGCGCAATGATGTCGGTGCCGCCGGAACTTCCCCCCTGCGAGAAAGTCAGGGAGATGCCAAGGGCCGAGACGACACCGCCGATGATCACGCTCAGCAGCTTCCCGTTCTGGATGGCAATGATGTCGATGAATTCCGGCGGGATCACCATCGGCATGAAGCGAAGCAGCAGGGTATCGACCACCATGGCATAGATTGTCTTGACACCAAAGGCAGGTCCCAGGATCTTGAGGGCGATCAGCAGCAGGACGGCATTGATGATGAAGAAGGAGTAGCTCACATGGAAGCCGGTGCAATACTGGATCACGGCCGACATGCCGGTCACGCCGCCACCCACCAGCTGATGCGGGATGATGAAGACGACCCAGGCCAGCACGTAGAGGATCAGGCCCAGCGTGATGATCGCATAGGACTTGAGCGTCGCAAAGACTTTGTTCTTTTCCATTTAACAGACGATATTGATGATTTTGCCCGGCACGACGATGACCTTGCGGATCGCAGCGCCCTGCAGGTATTTGACGGTGTTGGCGTCGGCACGGACCGCAGCTTCCACTTCCTCACGTCCCAGGCTCTTGGGCAGTTCGATCAGGAAGCGCATCTTGCCGTTGAACTGCACCGGATACGTCACGCTGTCCTCCACGGTGAAGGCGGGGTTGTAAACCGGATACGATGCGAAGCTGATGCTTTCCTTGTGGCCGAGCATCTCCCAGAGCTCTTCGGCGATGTGCGGTGCGAAGGGACTGAGCACGATGAGCAGCGGTTCGAGGATCTCCCGTTTGTTGCAACCCAGGTCGGTCAGCTCGCCGACGGCGATCATGAACGCACTGACGGTGGTGTTGAAGGAGAAGTGCTCGATGTCGTCCTGGGCCTTGCCGATCAGTTTGTGGAGGGCTTTCAGCTCGGCCGGGGTCGCCTTTTCCTCGCTCACGCAGAAGTCGTCACGGTCGAAGAACAGTTTCCAGAACTTGCGCAGGAAACGGTGGACGCCGTCGATGCCCTTGGTGTCCCAGGGCTTGGACTGCTCGAGCGGGCCGAGGAACATTTCGTACATCCGGAGGGTGTCGGCGCCGTAGCGTTCGCACACGTTGTCGGGATTGACCACGTTGAACATCGACTTGCTCATCTTCTCGATGGCACTGCCGCAGAGGTAGGCTCCGTCTTCAAGGATGAATTCGGCCGTGGCAAAATCGGGCATCCAGCGGCGGAAGGCTTCGGTGTCGAGGCGGTCGCCGTCCACGATGTTCACGTCCACGTGGATTTCGGTGGTATCGTACTGGTCTTTGAGACCGTATGAGACAAAGGTGTTGGTATTCTTGATCCGGTAGACGAACTTGCTCTGCCCCTGGATCATGCCCTGGTTGATGAGCTTCTTGAACGGTTCCTGTTCGCAAACATAGCCGCAGTCGTAAAGGAACTTGTTCCAGAAGCGGGAATAGATCAGGTGGCCGGTGGCGTGCTCGGTGCCGCCGATATACAGGTCCACGTTGCGCCAGTACTGGTCCGCCTCACGGCTCACCAGGGCACTGTCGTTGTGCGGATCCATATAGCGGAGATAGTAGGCGCTGCTGCCGGCGAAGCCCGGCATGGTGCTGGTCTCGATGGGATAACCTTCGTAGGTCCAGTCCTTTGCCCGGGCAAGCGGCGGTTCGCCGCTTTCAGTGGGCAGGAACTTGTCGACCGCGGGCAGCTGCAGCGGCAGGCAGTCCAGCGGCATCGGCTGCGGAATGCCGTCCTTGTAGTAGATCGGGAACGGTTCGCCCCAGTAGCGCTGGCGCGAGAAGATGGCGTCGCGCAGGCGGTAGTTGATCTTGCGGCGGCCCAGGCCGTGGGCCTCGATATAGTCGATAGCGGCCGGGATGGCCTGCTTGACGCTCATTCCGTTCAGGAAACCGGAGTTGCACATCGTGCCTTCCTTGGCATCGAAGCTCGACTCGGAAACGTCGCAGCCTTCGATCAGGGGCACAATCGGGAGATTGAAAGTCTTGGCGAAGGCGTAGTCGCGGCTGTCGTGGGCCGGAACCGCCATGATGGCACCGGTGCCGTAGCCGGCCAGCACATATTCGGAAATCCAGACGGGCACTTTTTCGCCAGTCAGCGGATTGACCGCATAGGAGCCGGAGAAGACGCCGGTCACCTTGCGCGTTTCGGCGATGCGTTCGCGTTCGGTCTTTTTCTTGGCCTGCAGCAGATAGGCCTCGACGGCCGCTTTCTGCGCCGGCGTGGTGAGCTTCTCCACCCATTCGCTCTCCGGGGCCAGCACCATGAAGGTGACGCCGAAGACCGTGTCGGCGCGGGTGGTGAAGATGGTCATGTCGTACTCCTGCGCACCGTTGGACACGCGGAAGACCATCTCGGCACCCTGGCTCTTGCCGATCCAGTTGCGCTGCATCTCCTTGAGGGAGTCGGTCCAGTCGAGCTGGTCCAGGCCCGCGAGCAGGCGCTCGGCATAGGCGCTCACGCGCAGCTGCCACTGCTTCATCTTCTTCTGTTCCACGGGGAAACCGCCGCGGACGGAATAGCCTTCCTTCACCTCGTCGTTGGCCAGGACGGTCCCCAGCTGCGGGCACCAGTTCACGGAGGTTTCGCCCAGGTAGGCGATGCGGTACTGCATCAGCAGGTCGGACTGTTCCTTCTCGGAGAGCTTGTCCCAACGGCCTTCGGCCTTGAATTTGGCAATCAGCGTGTCGATGGGTTCTGCCTTGTCCGTCTCAGGATTGTACCAATGGTTGAACATTTCGAGGAAGGCCCACTGCGTCCACTTGTAATAGGCCGGATCGCAGGTGCGGACCTCGCGCGACCAGTCGTAGGAGAAGCCGATGCGGTCCATCTGCTGCCGGTAGCGCGCGATGTTCTGCTCGGTGGTCCGGGCCGGGTGCTGGCCGGTCTGGATGGCATACTGCTCGGCAGGGAGGCCGAAGGCGTCGTAGCCCATTGGGTGCAGCACATTGAAGCCTTTCAGGCGTTTGTAGCGGCTGTAGATGTCACTGGCGATATAGCCGAGCGGATGGCCGACGTGCAGGCCCGCGCCGGAAGGGTACGGGAACATGTCCAGCACGTAATATTTGGGTTTGGAAGGGTCTGTCTGGGCCTGGAAAGTGTGATGGGCGGCCCAATAGGCCTGCCATTTCTTCTCGATCTGGGCGAAATTGTATTCCATTGCGTGTCGTTTTAAGCCGCAAAGATAACGATTTCCAGCGAGTTCGCAGCAGAATTCGGGCCCCGCCGCTTATTTTTTCAGGCGGAATTCGACCGGAATGACGATCCGGGTGCGGACTTTCCGGCCCTTGATCTGGCCGGGAATCCATTTGGGCGAGACGGAAACCACGCGCACGGCCTCGTCGTCGAGCCGCTCGTCGATGCCGTGCTCCACCCTGACATCCGTCACGCTGCCGTCCTGCTCCACGATGAAACTGACCAGGACCTGGCCCTGCACGTTCTGTTCGATGGCCGAGAGCGGATACTTCAGGTACTTGTACACCCAGCTCCGGAGAAAATGCTTCTCGTCGGAATGGAAGAACTGGGGACGCACGTCGCAGTCCGAGGCGGCATAGACCCGCTCGCCCCGCGCGGCACGGACAGCTGCATCGTCCTCACTGACAATGGCATCCTGGGCGGCAAGCACCAACAGGAAATGATAGAGATAATTGCAGGACGCCTCCATGGCGGAATAGTCGAGCCGCCAGGGCGTATCCTTGATGGTCCGGTGCTCCCGAACCGGGCCGGTGGTGAAGAGGAACACCGGGATCTGCCGCTCGTAGAAAGGCAGGTAATCCGATGAAATCGGCGGCTCCGCCGTGAAGACGGGCAGCGTGACCACGGGTTGTTCCCGGGTCTTGTCGAGCAGATAGTTCCGGTCGATGGCCGCGATCTGGCTGAAACACTGCATCGGATTCGAAAGGCTGCCGCGGCCCAGGCAGTCGAGGTCCACCATCGCCTTGACGGCGCTGAGCGGATCGAACGCCCGGTTGACGAAATACCAGGCACCGGCCATCCCCTCCTCACCGGCCCCGAAGCCCACGAAGAGAATGGAGCGGCGGAAGAGGCCCCGGTACTGGGAGACCATCCGGGCGAGTTCCACCAGCACGGCCACGCCCGAGGCGTTCGCATCGGCACCGGGATACAGCTGCACGACGGGTTCCCCGTCAACGGTCAGTTCGTGCGTACCCAGATGGTCGTAGCGGGCGCCCACCACGATATACTCGGCCCGCAGCTGCGGATCGGCGCCTTCGACGATGCCCACGATGTTCTGCGAGGCGATTTCCCCCTGTTCCCCGCTGATCCGGAAATCCTGCCCCAGGCTGTCGGTGAGCATCAGCACGCCGGCATCGCGCAGGGCGTCGTAGAGGTAACGGGCCGCCGCCCGTTCGCCGTCACTGCCTGCCCGCCGGCCTTCCATTTCCTCCGAAGCGAGCGCCTCGACATGGCCGCGCAGGGCGGGGGCAACAGCAAAATTCTGTGCGGTGAGGCTCACCGCACAGAATCCGAACAACAAAAGTATGACAAGTTTACCTTTCAATTATTTCTTGTAGAACGGCATCTTCACCACCTGGGCCTTGAGCAGTTTGCCGCGCACCTCGATGAAGATTTCGCTGCCGACTTTATTGTAGGGGACATTTACATAACCCATGCCAATCGCCTTCTTGACGCTCGGGCCCATCGTGCCGGAGGTCACGTGACCGATCTTGTTGCCTTCGGCGTCGCAGATCGGCATCTCGTGGCGGGCGATGCCGCGGTCCACCAGTTCGAAGCCCACGAGTTTGCGGGTCAGGCCGGCCGCCTTCTGGTCGAGCAGGTACTGCTTGTCCACGAAGTCGCCCTTGACGTCGTTGAACTTGGTGATCCAGCCCAGGCCGGCCTCCAGCGGGGAGGTCGTATCGTCGATGTCGTTGCCGTAGAGGCAGAAGCCCATCTCCAGGCGGAGGGTGTCGCGGGCGCCAAGGCCGATCGGCTGGATGCCGTAGGGCGCACCGGCCTCGAAGACGGCTTTCCAGAGCTGGTCGCCGTATTCATTGGGTGCATAGACCTCGCATCCGCCGCTGCCGGTGTAACCGGTGGTGGAGAGGATGGCACCGGGGATGCCGGCCACTTCCAGTTCCTTGAAGGTATAGTATTCCATCGACAGGATGTCTTCCTTGCAGAGTTTCTGCATCACTTCCATGGCCTTGGGGCCCTGGATGGCCAGCTGGCAGGTGGCGTCGGAGGCGTTCACCAGGTCTTTGCCGACTTCCAGGCCGAACTTCGGCGCAAGGCCGCACAAGTGGTTCCAGTCTTTCTCGATGTTGGCGGCGTTGACGGCCAGCAGGTACTTCTCGGTGCTGAAGCAGTAGAGGATGAAGTCGTCCACGATGCCGCCCTTGCCGTTGGGGAAGCAGGTGTACTGCGCCTTGCCCGGGAAGAGGACGGAAGCGTCGTTGGAAGAGACATACTGGATGAACGGGAGGGCCTTGGGGCCGCAGACCCAGATCTCGCCCATGTGGGAAACGTCGAAGACACCGACGCCCTCACGCACGCAGGCGTGTTCCTCATTGATACCTTTGTACTGGATCGGCATATTGTAGCCGGCAAACGGAGCCATCTTCGCACCCAGCGCGATGTGCTTCTCGGTAAATACGGTATTTTTCATATTTCTTTGTGTAGTTTCTGATTCGTGTTGTAAATCCAGGGATCGAGGCCGATCTTCCGGAGGGCCGGCAGGTCGCGACGGACGACTTCAAGGGTATCGCTGCCTTCGACGCAGACCACTTTCAGGCCGCTCTTGAAATCGAACGTGCGCACCTTGAATCCGTTTTCCCGGAGCTTGTCCACATAGACCTGCGCGCCGGATTCCTCCTTGAAGGCGCCGGCGACCGCATAGTAGCGCCGGATCACGGCAGCCTCGGCCGCAGCGGCGGCAGCCGCCTCTTCCGCCGCGATGCGTTCCGCTTCCGCCTTGGCGGCGGCGATGGAATCGCGGACGGCCTGCGCACGGGCTTCCTTCTGCTGGCGGAGCCGGGCGATGTCGGCGGAGGTGGGTTTGCCCAGCGACGCACGGACCCGGTCGCAGCCGGAGGCCGTAATCAGGACGAGTGCCACCAGGGCAATGAGAACAAGAGGCTTTTGCATATCCGAACAAAGATAGCACAAAAAACCCATAAAAAGTGTAACTTTACAATCCAAATTGAAACGAATGCGAAAAAAACGCCTGAAACTGTCCGCTTTTCTCACAGGCCTGCTCCTTTGGCAGGCCGCGCTGGCGGGCAGCCCGGACACCGCCCGCATCGTGTTCATCGGCGACGTGATGTCGCACGGGCCGCAGGCCGCCGCGGCGCTCCGCGCCGGCGGCGACCGCAACGACCCGGCCGACTACGACTACAGCGCCTGTTTCCGCCACGTGCAGCCCTATTTCGACGCCGCCGACTACGTGGTGGCCAACCTCGAATTTCCCTGCGGCGTGAAGCCCTACTCCGGCTATCCGTTCTTCTCGGCGCCCCAGAGCCTGGCCGTCGAGGCCCGGCGCTGCGGCATCGACCTGTTCCTGACGGCCAACAACCATATCTGCGACAAGGGCCGGATCGGGATGGACAGCACCTATGTGGTCTATTCGCGCCTGGGTGTCCCCTTCACCGGGTTCTACCGCTCGGAAGGCGAAGAATACCAGACCAATCCGATGCTGGTCAACATCCGGGGCATCGAAGTGGCCTTCATCAATTTCACCTACGGCACCAACGGAAATCCCGTCCCGCAGCCCTACCGGGTGAACCTGCTCGACTCGACCCACGTGAAAGAAGTCATCACCCGGGCCAAGGACCGGGGCGCCGAACTGATCGTCGCCCTGCCCCACTGGGGCGAAGAATATCACCAGACACCCAGCCGGGAACAGCAGCGCTGGACCGAAATGCTGCTGCGCTGCGGCGTGGACGCCATCGTGGGCGCCCATCCCCACGTCGTGCAGCCGGTCCGTTTCGAGCCGCCGCATGCCGTCGCCTGGTCGCTGGGCAACTTCATCTCCAACCAGAGCGACATCTTCACCCAGATCGGGATGATCTTCGAACTGGTCGTCGTCCGTGACCGGCAGGGCAAGGTCTCCATCGCGGAGGCAAACCCCACCTACACCTGGTGCAGCCGGCGGCGGATGCTGGAGCAGAACTATACCGTCATCCCCATCCTCGAATGGCTCGGCCGGCGCGAGGCGTGGCTCGACAAGAGCGACTACGACAAGATGAGCCGGGAATGGGATGCCTTCAAACTGAAATTCGGACTATAACAAGTATTCTATATGGAAAAAACCATCCTCCTCGAAGAAATCGACCCCATCGACATCTACGGCATCAACAACCGGCTGTTCGACCTGCTCACCGCCCACTACCCCAAAGTCAAGGCCATCGCGCGCGGGGCGGAGATCTATCTGATGGGGCCCCAGAGCGAACTCGATGATTTCGAGGAAAAGGTGGGCCAGCTCCGGCAGCGGCGGATGACCAAGAGCGTCCTGACGGAATACGATGTGGAAGCCCTCTTCGAGGGCAGCGGCCGCAGCGCCGTGGAAGGCCCCGTCCAGACCGGGCCCGGCGCCGAGAGCATCATTCTCTACAGCAACGAAGGGCGTCCCATCAAGGCCCGCACGCCCAACCAGAAGCGGATGGTGGCCGAAGCCGAACGGAACGACCTGGTCTTCGCCATCGGTCCGGCCGGCAGCGGCAAGACCTACACGGCCATCGCCCTGGCCGTCCGCGCCCTGAAGAACCGGGAGGTGCGCCGCATCATCCTCACCCGCCCCGCCGTGGAAGCCGGCGAACGGCTCGGTTTCCTGCCCGGCGACCTGAAAGAAAAGCTCGACCCCTACCTGCAGCCGCTCTACGATGCGCTGGGCGACATGATTCCCGCCAAACGGCTTCAGTCGTTCATGGAAGAAGGCATCATCCAGATTGCGCCGCTGGCCTACATGCGCGGCCGGACGCTCGACCGGGCCTTCGTCATCCTGGACGAAGCCCAGAACACTTCACTGGGCCAGCTCAAGATGTTCCTTACACGCATGGGCTGCGACGCCAAGTTCATCGTTACGGGCGATGCCACGCAGATCGACCTGCCCAACAAGAGCGACTCCGGGCTGATGCGCGGCGTACAGCTCGTGCGGGACATCAAGGGGATCAGCGTCGTGGAATTCGGGAAAGAGGATATCGTGCGACACCCGCTCGTCACAAAGATTGTGGATGCGTTCGAACGCATCTGACGGCGGCGCGCATATCGTTTTTGGACGTGTAGCTCAGCGGGAAATCCGGCCGGTCTTTATAGATATAGCGGTAATAGGCCTGATCCGCATTCTTCTCGACGGCACTCCACCAGCAGCCATAGGAAAAGACGTCCGTAAAGTCGCTGGTCAGGGCATTGGCAAAGGTATAGCCCAGCGGCAGGGCATTCCAGCCGAAATCGTTGGAGTGGACATTATCGGGCGAGTAGGACCACATCCGGGTTCCGTTGAGCCGGGCATCGGCCGAGGCTTTCACGCCCAGGCCCGGCCAGTTTCCGAAGAAGTCGAGGGGCGTACCGCCGTTCATCGCAGCGGAAAGCGCCTCCCAGTCTTCGCGGGTCGGAATCCGCCAGCCTTCCGGACAGACGTCCTCGTGCATCGCCTCGTTCCAGGTGTAGAAACTGCCGAACAGCGGGGCGGCCGAGCGGGAAGCCTTGAACGGAACGCCGCTGCCCTGCCAGGCGAGGTTCTGGCTGAACCAGTCCAGGCCGCCGAGGGTGACATAGCCGTAGCTGCGGCCGTCGCGCTCGTCGGTATAGGAAGCGGCACTGCGCAGCAGGCCGGTGATTGACGTGTTCCAGGTGGTGTCGATGGTGGTCACTTCCTGCACGTTGGACAGGCTGTAGAAGCCGTTCGCATAGGAGTGGGCCGAGACGCGGAACACGCCGAGGCTGTCGGGGAAGCGGACGGTGATGGGATTGCCCGTCAGCGTATCGGAATAGACACCGGTGACAAACCATTTGAAATAGGCTTCCTTGGGATAGACAATGCCGGAAGCGGACATCGTGACCGTTTCGCCCTTGAGCACATAATAGGGAATGTCATAACGGACGGAACCGTTCATCGATTCCGGTGTCGTTTCTTCTTCCTCCTCCTTGCAGGCCACAAAGGCGGACAGCAGGACGAGGACAAGGGTCAGCCACGCAAATTTCCGGGTCAGATTCATTTGTCTAAAGCGTATTACAACTTGCAAAGATGCACAAATAATCGTAAATTTGCAAGAAATGTACCGGAACGCCTTTCTCCTGCTCATCGCTTCGCTCCTGCTCCTGTGCAGCTGCGAAAAAAGCGGGCGCTACGTCCGCATCGAAGGCTTCGCCCAGGGCGGGACCTACCACGTCATCTGCTCGCCCGTACGCGGCGTCGGGCAGCAGGCGCTCCGCGCAGCCATCGACAGCCGGCTCCAGGCCATCGACTTTTCCCTGAGCGGCTACAACAAAGGCTCGCTGCTCTCGCGCCTGAACGCCGGCGAGGACCTGCCGCTCGACAGCCTGTTCATCGAATGTTTCACCCTTTCGAAAGCCGTCTGGGCCGAGACGGACGGGGCTTTCGACCCCTCCGCCGCCCCGCTGTTCGACCTCTGGGGCTTCGGCTTCACCAACAAGGAACGGGTCACCGACCGGGCCGTCGATTCGGTCCGCGCCTTCGTCGGGATGGACCGCCTGCGGCTGGAAACACGGGAGGACGGGACGCACCTCGTGCGGGAGGATCCCCGGATGAGGCTCAATTTCAACGCCGTCGCCCAGGGTTATTCCTGCGATGTGGTGGCCCGCTACCTCGATTCGCTCGGTTGCCGCGCCTACCTGGTGGACATCGGCCGGGAAATCATCTGCAAAGGGCTCAATGAATCCGGGACGGCCTGGCGCATCGGCCTGGACAAGCCCACCGACGGCAACATGGAGGAGGGCCGCGACCTGCAGGCGATCCTCGAAGTGAGCGACTGCGGCATCGTGACCTCCGGCAATTACCGGAAATTCTACATCGAGAACGGACAGAAATACGCCCACACCATCGACCCGAAAACCGGCCGGCCCGTATCGCACAACCTACTCAGCGCCACGGTCGTGACAAAAGATGCCGCCACGGCCGACGCCTACGCCACCTGGCTGATGGTCGTCGGCGTGGACAAGGCCCGCGCCATCCTCGCCGGACGGCCGGACCTGGAGGCGCTGCTGGTCTATGAAGAAGACGGGCAGATGCGCACCTACCAGACAGACAAGATCAAAACCCAATAAACCATGAACCGTAGAGACTTCCTCAAGACTTCCGTGCTCGGCGCCGCAGCCATCGGCCTGACCGGCGTGACGGGATGCAAGGTGACGACCAAGTACGCTTTCGACACCATCATCAAGGACGGTGTCATCTATGCCGGCGACGGCAAATCCCCCATCCGCGGCGACATCGCCATCCGGGACGGCCGGATCGCCGCGCTGGGCAAAGACCTGGGCACCAATGCCAAGACCCTCGTGAATGCCGACGGACTGACCGTCTCGCCGGGCTTCATCGACATCCACGTCCACACCGACACCAATCTGTTCGACGCGCCCAAGGGCGACAGCCGCATCTACCAGGGCATCACCAGCGAAGTGGGCGGCAACTGCGGATACTGTCCCTTCGTTTACTCCGACGAAGCCTGGGAAGGCCGCAAAGACCGGCCCCGCCACGGCGGCCCGGCCTGGCGCAACATCGACGGTTTCTACCAGCGCCTGGCCGAAAACAAGATCGGCATCAACTATTCGAGCCTGGTGGGTCACGGCGACGTACGCGAAGCCGTCGTGGGCCCGTACAACGTCAAGGCTTCCGACGATGACCTCAAGAAGATGTGCGACATCCTCGACCAGCAGCTTTCGATGGGCGCCATCGGCCTTTCCTACGGACTGGAATACGCGCCGGGCTGCTACAGCGACACCCGGGAGATGGTGGCCCTCAACAAGATTGTCGCCAAGCACAACGCCCTCTACACCATCCACATGCGCAATGAGGACGACCACGTCCTGGAAGCCATGGACGAGGCCATCGAGGCCGCCCGCCGCTCCGGCGCCCGCCTGGAAATCTCCCATCTCAAGGCCCAGAACCCGGCCAACTTCGACAAGATTGACCGGATGCTCCGCAAGATTGACGACGCCTACGGCGAAGGCATCGACATCGCCTTCGACCGCTACCCTTACACGGCCTTCTCGACCGGTTTCACTTCTTTCATTCCCATCGAACTGCGCGACGGCACTTCGGAAGACATCTACGCCCGCCTCAACGATCCGGAAGCCTGCGAAAAAATCAAGAAATACGCCTACAGCCGCCTGGAACGCTTCGGCGGCCCGCAGCAGGTGGTCGTGGCCGGCTGCAACGATCCAGCCAACGCGGTGTATGCCGGCAAGAACCTGGCGGAGTGCTGCAAGATTTCCGGCATGGACGAATGGGAGATGATCCGCTACCTGCTGATCTCCGAAAAACTGGAGGTCAACCAGGCCACCTTCGCCATGAAGGAGGACAATCTGAAGAAAATCTACGCGCACCGGCTCTCGATGCCGGCTTCCGACGGCAGCGTCTATTCGCCGGAAGGCGTGCTGGGCAAGGAGCTTCCGCACCCGCGTTCCTACGGTACTTTCCCGCGTTTCTTCGAGAAATTCGTCCGGGAGGACAAGGTGGTGGATATGGCCACGGCCATCTGGAAGTGCACCGGCCTGCCCGCTTCCCGTGCCAAGTTCAAGGAAAGAGGCCTGCTGGTTCCGGGCTACGCCGCCGACATCACGGTCTTCAATCCGGAGACCATCGCCGACCTGGCCACCTATGCCAAACCGCACACCTTCCCGGCCGGCATCGTCCATGTCTTTGTCAACGGTGTCCACACCATCAAGGACGGCGCCCACACCGGTGTCCTCGCCGGCCAGGTCCTCGACGGCAGCCAGCTGAACCGGTAAGCGTGGCAATAAGCCAAAAAAGGAGAAGTCCTTCCGGGCTTCTCCTTTTTTAGATTGCCAATACTGCTATTTGAAGCGGGCGAAGAAGTCGTTGCCTTTGTCATCGACCAGGATGAAGGCGGGGAAATCTTCGACGCGGATCTTCCAGATGGCTTCCATGCCGAGTTCCGGGTATTCCACGCACTCGATGCTCTTGATGTTGTTCTGGGCCAGGATGGCGGCCGGACCGCCGATCGAGCCGAGGTAGAAACCGCCGTGCTTCTTGCAGGCATCGGTCACAGCCTGGCTGCGGTTGCCCTTGGCCAGCATGATCATGCTGCCGCCGTGATCCTGGAACAGATCGACATACGGGTCCATACGGCCGGCCGTGGTCGGGCCCATCGAGCCGCAGGCCATTCCCGCCGGCGTCTTGGCCGGACCGGCGTAGTAGATGGGGTGTTCTTTCAGATACTGCGGCATCGGTTCGCCCTTGTCGAGGCGTTCCTTGATCCGCGCGTGGGCGATGTCGCGGCCCACGATGATGGTGCCGTTGAGGCTCAGCCGGGTGCCGATGGGATACTTCGTCAGGATCTTGCAGACATCGGCCATCGGCTGGTCGAGGTCGATCTTGACGGCATTGCCTTCGCCGGCCTGGCGGAGTTCCTCCGGAATCCAGCGGCCCGGGTTGTCGTCGAGTTTCTCGATCCAGACACCGTCCGCATTGATCTTGCACTTGATGTTGCGGTCAGCCGAGCAGCTGACGCCCAGGCCCACGGGGCAGCTTGCGCCGTGACGCGGCAGGCGGATGATCCGCACGTCGTGCGCCATGTATTTGCCGCCGAACTGGGCGCCGAGGCCGATCTTGCAGGCCTCTTCCCAGACCTGCTTCTCGAGTTCGATGTCACGGAAAGCGCGACCGGTCTCATCGCCGGTGGTCGGCAGGCTGTCGTAGTACTTGCAGGATGCGAGCTTGACCGTCAGGAGGTTCCGCTCGGCGGAGGTGCCGCCGATGACAAAGGCGATGTGGTACGGCGGGCAGGCTGCCGTACCGAGCGTCTTCATCTTGCCCACCAGGAAGGGAACGAGCGTGCCGGGGTTCAGGATGGCTTTGGTCTCCTGGTAGAGATAGCTCTTGTTGGCGCTGCCGCCGCCCTTGGTCACGCAGAGGAAGCGGTATTCCATGCCCTCGGTCGCCTCGATGTCGATCTGGGCGGGCAGGTTGCACTTGGTATTGACCTCTTCATACATCGTCAGCGGTGCATTCTGGCTATAGCGGAGGTTTTCTTCGGTATAGGTCTTGAAGACACCCTTCGAAAGGGCTTCTTCGTCGCAGTAACCGGTCCAGACCTGCTGGCCTTTCTCGCCGTGGATGATGGCCGTGCCGGTATCCTGGCAGAACGGGAGCTTTCCCTTGCAGGCCACTTCGGCGTTGCGGAGCATCGTCAGGGCGACATATTTGTCGTTCTCGGAAGCCTCGGGATCGCTGAGGATCTTGGCCACCTGGGCGTTGTGGGCCGGACGGAGCATGAAGGAGACATCGCGGAAAGCGGTGTTGGCCATCACGGTCAAGGCTTCGGGCTTGACTTTGAGCATGGGTTTCCCCTCGAAATCGCCGACAGAGACCCAAGCTTCGGAACCGGGAATCTTGTAGTATTCAGTGGTGTCTTCACCCAGCTGAAACATCGGAGCGTATTTGAATTCCATATCGTGAAATTAAATGATTCTATCCTGCAAAGATACAATAAAATCGTCAAACCCTATCAACCGGAGATTATCTCGGAATACTCGCGGGAGAAGGGCTCGCCGTAAACGGCCTGGTATTCTTTCTGGAAACTGGCGAAGACCTGGCGGGAGAGGATGTTGTTGCCCTTTTCCCGATACACCTTGCAGCGGACCGCCAGCGCCGTTTCGTTCAGCGGATCGAACTTGGCGATGGCGTCGCAGACGTCGAGCAGCAGTTCTTCGTGCCCGCGGATTTCCAGTCCAAAGGCGAAATGGGTCAGGACCGTGAGGATCGAGTCGGTGACTTCGGCCTTGAGCGGATCGGCCCACAGTTCGTCGAACCCGACGAGAAGCGGTCCGGGGCCGACGATGGAAAGGAGCTCTTCCACCTGGCTACGCGTGAGCACGCCCGCCCGGGCCAGTTCGACGAAACGGTAGTAGTCGACCAGGGCGGGACCGGCCTCGAGCGTCCAGCGGCCCTGGTTGTTGAGGATATCGAAATTTCCGACATCGCGAAGCAGGGCGCGGAGCTTGAAGAAGGAGACGGAGCGGTTGTTGAGGGCGCTCTTCTCGTCCTTGTCGAACCAGAGGATCATCCGCATCTGCTCCCAGCTGATGCCGCCTTGGGGCGTATGGCAGGCCAGCAGCAGGAGCAGTTCCTTGAGTATAGGAGAAAAGCGTGCCGTGACGTCGCTGCCGTCGGCAGCCAGGACACGGAACCCGCCGAACAGGTAGATGCCGCTACGGCCCGACGGCCCGGTTGCGGCATAGCGCCGCGAGGAGATGACGACAGGCTCCTCAGACCTGCCTGCACTGCGGGCCCGCCGCCTACGGACATGGAGGGCGGCAAAGACCGACAAGTCCGCCAGGAGGATGGCGGCCACCAGCGCGACGACGGCTCGGGACGTACCGGACGGTTTCTCCCGGCTGACCGTCAAGGCCCGCAGCTGAAGGTTTTCCCAGTCGCCTGGCAGCGGGTTGAACACAATGTTCCGCTGGTCCAGCAGGACACCGTCGAAGCGGCAGCTGTCCGCGCCCGTCCGTACGACACAGCTGGAGTCGGCCGCACGGAAACAGAAGTGAAAGTCAAGCGGACTCCCGGCCGGGAGACCGTCCGGCAGGGTCAAGGGCCGGCGCTGCAGCGAAGCGGCATTCAGAAGCGTAAGACTTGTCGCTCCTCCGCGTTCCCGGTGGAGCAGGAACGCGCAGCGGACATAGTCGTTGCAGGTGACATTCAGCAACTGGCCGTCGAGCGCCGGATCCGGCGCCTCGCCGGTCACGACCGACAGCAGGACGTCCACCGGTTCCTGGGCCCGCAGCGGCAGCAGGAACGCCAGCAAGGCGGTAAATGTCAAAAACAAGGCTTTCAAGGAAAAATTTTTCACAAAGTTAAAAAATAAAGTAAAATTAATCGAATTGTTAATGGATTAATTTACTTTGTTAAGGTAAATTTGTCCTGCCATGCAAGTTGCCGCCATCCTCATCGCCCTCAATTTCATCGCAGCGACCGTCTGGTTGCTGCTCAAGAACCGGAACGCCGCACTCATCCTGATCGTGTCGGGCGTGCTGATGACGCTCGCGGCCTGGCTGCTGGACGTCCCGGGCGTCCGCCAGGAATTCGGCGGCTTCATCTTCTTCGAACTGCAGGAATGGGTGACCCGCGCCTTCTCCTCCCGGCTGGCCGGCAGCGGCCTGATGGTGATGCTCCTGTTCGGCTATCTGGCATACATGAAAAGCCTGAAAGCCGACCGGGCCTTCGTCTATGTGATGCTGCAGCCGCTGTCGGTGCTGCGGAACTATCCGAACCTGGCCGGCCTCGTCCTGATTCCGATCGGCGTGCTGCTGTCGTATGCGTTGCCGTCCGCTTCGGCCGTCGGCCTGCTGCTGGTGGCTACGCTCTATCCTGTACTCCGCAGCATCGGAATGGGCAAGATGAGCATCCTGTCGATCATCGTGGCCTGCACCCTGCTCGACATCGGCGTCAATTCGCCCAATACCATCCGTGCGGCCGCGCTGCTGGGCATGGACGTCGTATCGTATTCGGCCTACCAGCTGCAAGTCTTCCTCCCGATCCTGGTCATCATCCTGGCCGTGTATTATTTCTTCATCCGCAGGGTTTCCCGCCGGCAGTCCGACAGGACGGCGGCGGCAAGCGTGGCCGCCGAGGAGGAGGTCCTGAGCTGGAACCACGACACACCGCTCTATTACGCCCTGCTGCCCGTACTGCCGCTGCTGCTGTCGGTCATCTTCTCCGCCAGCCTCCCGCTGGTCGGCGAACGATATTACCTGAGCCTGAACGCTGCGATCTTCCTGTCGTTCGTGATCGCCGGCCTGATGGACGGCATCCGCGTCCGCTCCTTCCAGAAAGCCGTCGCTTCGATGACGGTCTTCTGGCGCGGCATGGGCAACGGCTTCACCTCGATCGTGGTGATGATCGTCGCGGCCGACATTTTCGCCCAGGGACTGATGAAGATGGGGGTGATCGACTCGATGGTGTCGCTGGCACAGTCTGTCCGCATCGGCCGCACGGGCATCACCGCGATGCTCTCCGTCCTGACAATGCTGTCCACCGTCATCACCGGCAGCTCGACCGCCACGTTCGCGGCCTATGGCCAGATCGTGCCGGAAGTAGCCTTCAGGTTCGGCGCCGATCCGCTCCAGCTGATGCTTTCCGTCCAGCTGCTGGCGGGCTTCGCGCGCGCCATCTCCCCGATCTCCATGGTTATCATCGTCGTGGCGGAAGCCGTGGACGTCCAACCTTTCAAACTGGTCCGTTTCCACCTCATCCCGATCGGCATCATCACCCTGCTGACATTGATTTATCTTATGACCATCACATTATGAAACAGATATAAGCCCTTATGAAAAAAACGTTCCTGACCGCCCTGCTCTCATTTCTGGCAGGCGGTCTCGCCCTGGCGCAGCCACCGCACGCGGACCTGCAGCGGAAGGTCTATCCGGATCCCGCCGGCGTCACATTCCGTACGCCCACGCTCGCCCTTGCCGAAGCGCGTTTCGCCACGCTGGAAGAAATCAATGCCTGGCTCGCCGCCCGTGCGGAAGATCCCCGGATGCAGCAGACAACCATCGGCACGACCACGAAGGGCCGCGCCGTCCCGATGTACCGCCTGAGCAACGGGAAAAAAGGCCGGAAGGTCAAGGTCTGGCTCCAGGGAGCGATCCACGGCAATGAACCGGCCGCCACCGAGGCCCTCTTCCAGCTGACCGATTATATCCTGGGCAGCGAAGAAGGCGCACGGCTGCTCGAGCGGATGGATGTCTATATCCTGCCGATGGCCAACCTGGACGGCTATCTGGCGAACAAGCGGGTTTCGGGCGACGGCTTTGACTTGAACCGCGACCAAACCAAGTTCGCCGACCCGCAGAGCGTGCTCATCAAACAGGCGTTCATGCAGGTCAATCCGGACGTAGCCGTCGATTTCCACGAATTCCAGCCGAACCGTCCGGTGAAAGTCCGTTCCGACAAGCCCGACGCCATCCTCTATCATGATGCGCTCTTCCTGCCGACGGGCCATCCTAACGTGCCGCAGCCGCTTCGCGATGCGACGATCCGGCTTTTCGAGGAGCCGTGCGGTGCAGCGCTGGACGCCATCGGCTATTCGCATTTCGAATACTTCACGATGAGCGAGACGCTCGGGGAACTGACGCTCGCCCTCAACGCCCGCAGTCCGCAGTCCAGCTCGACTTCCTACGCCCTGTCGGGCGCCATCTCCTTCTTCGTGGAGCTGCGCGGCATCGGACTGGGCCGCCTCTCGCTGGCGCGGCGGACCTGGTGCGGCTTCACGGTCGCAAGGGCCGTGCTGGAAAGCACTTATGCCCACCACAAGGAAATCCGGCGCATCGTCCGGGAGGCTGAGCGGCAGACCGTCCGCCGGCAGAACCCGGTCACGGTGCTGTTCCATTCCAAAGAGAAACGGCTGCCCGTCACCTTCCTGGACATCAACGAGGCGGCGCCGGTCGTCCTGGAGAACGCCCGGGTGCTGGACGCGCGGGAGCCGCAGGCCGACCTGGTGCGCGAGCGCCCGAAGGCCTATCTGCTTGATGCGTCCCAGACGCGGGCCGTGGCGAACCTCCGCACGCTGGGCTTGAAGGTCGAACAACTGAAAGCCCCCAAGAAGTTCAACGTGGAATGCTACCGCGTGACCGAGCGAACGGAGGCCGAAAAAGCCTGGGAGAAGATCCACCGGGTGACGGTCCGGACCGAAGTCACGGCCGCCAGGCGGGAATTCCCGGCCGGGACCTGGCTGGTCCGCCTCGACCAGGAAAACGCGAACTATGCCGTCTCGGTCCTGGAACCGGAATCCGAGAACGGCTTTGTCTCCTTCCGCGTGACCGAGGCGCAGGAAGGAGAGACACTCCCCATTTACCGGGTATGCAAATAACAACCATTACAAAATACCTATGAAAAAAATCTTATGTGCACTCCTCCTGTCGCTGGCCGTGCTGCCGGTGATGGGACAAGTCAAGGGAACGGTCATCGACGGGGCCACCGGCGAACCGTTCTTCGGCGCCAGCGTGCTGGTCAAGGGTACCACCATCGGTGCCGATACGCAGGCAGACGGCACCTTCTCGCTCCCGGCCAAGGTCGGCGACATCCTGCAAATCTCCTTCATCGGCTATGTGACCCAGGAAGTCACGGTCGAGAACCTGCAACCCATCCAGATCATCCTGCAGGAAGACGTGAATCTCCTCGAGGAGATCGTGGTCGTGGGCTACGGTTCCCAGAAAAAGAGCGACGTGACCGGCGCGGTGGCCTCGTTCAGTGCCAAACAGCTGGAAGAACGCCCGACCACCAACCTCATCCAGTCGCTGCAGGGCGCCGTGGCCGGCCTGAACATCACGATGACCGGTTCCGATGCGGAAGGGTCCAATTCCGTGACCCGCATCCGCGGCAACAACTCCATCTCGGCCTCCAACAAGCCGCTGATCATCCTCGACGGCATTCCGTTCGACGGAAGCTGGTCGGAGATCAATACCAATGACGTGGAGTCGATTGAGATCCTTAAGGACGCCTCCTCGGCCGCCATCTATGGCGCCCGCGGTGCCAACGGCGTCATCCTGATCCAGACCAAGAAAGGAAAGGCCGGCGACAAGACCGTCGTCTCCTACAACGGCTACTGGTCGTTCAACAAGGCCATCAACATCCCCAAGATGATGGACGGGGAGACTTTCTACCGGATGAAGACCTCCGCCGGCTGGACGACGGCCGCCACGGAAGAGCAGATGCATGCCGCCGGCAAGAGCACCGACTGGCTCGACCTGGCCCTGCGCTACGGCCACAAGATGCAGCACAACCTTTCAGTCCGCGGCGCCGGCAAGACGACGCGTTACTATCTGTCGGCCAACATCACGGACAACAAGGGTATCGCCATCGGCAACAAGTTCCAGCGCTATTCCTTCAACATCAACTTCGAACAGGACCTGGGCAAATGGGTGAAATACGGTACCAACACCCGCTACGGCTATTTCGACCGGAGCGGCAGCTACGTCAACTTCAGTGACGCCTACCTGATGAACCCGCTGGGCGTCCCCTACAACGAAGACGGCTCCATCCGCCTGCTTACCTGGGAAGACAACAACTATGCGAACAACCCGCTGAGCGCCCTCAACGAGATCAGCAGCAACGTGGGCCAGAGTTTCACGACCAACAACTACATCGACGTGACCTTCCCCGTCAAGGGCCTGTCCTACCGCCTGAACACCGGTTACACCTTCGGCACGCGCCTCTCGCAGAACTATCAGGGCCTCGACACGGTGGACGGCAGCAAGAACAGCGGCGTCCTGTCCATCTCGAACCGCTATTCGAAGGACTGGCTGATCGAGAACATCCTCTCCTTCACCCGTGACTTCGGCAAACACACGATCTTCTTGACGGGCCTTTATTCCGCCCAGTTCGCCAATACGACGACCAACAGCATCAATGCGTCGGGATTCCCCAACGACGTGATGACCTACTGGCAGCCGAACAAGGCTTCCGCCCTATCCGCGTCAGCCGGCAGCGTGACCACGACGCACATCTCCCAGATGCTCCGCGCCAACTACAGTTACGACTCGCGCTACCTCTTTACCGCGACGGCCCGCCGCGACGGTTTCTCCGCCTTCGGCAACGACCGCAAATACGGTATCTTCCCGTCCGTGGCCCTGGGCTGGAACCTCGCCAAGGAGCCTTTCCTGCACGAGACCGCCTTCGCCCGCACCTTCAACAACTTCAAGTTCCGCTTGTCCTGGGGCAAGAACGGAAACGAGGCCATCGATGCCTATGCGACGCTCCCGGTGCTCAACGGCAAGAACTACCTGACCGACGACTACAATCCGATCTACGGCTTCTATCCCAACCAGCTCGCCTCGCCGACGCTGGGCTGGGAGACGACCACCTCTTTCAACGCCGGTATCGACTTCGGCCTGTTCAAGGACCGGATCAAGGGTACCCTGGACGTCTATACCTCGCAGACCGTCGACCTGCTGCTCGAGCGGACCATCCCTTCAATCAACGGTACGAACTCCCTGCTGCAGAACATCGGCAAGACCAAGGGCAGCGGCATCGAGTTCCAGATCTCCTCGGTCAACGTGGCCACGAAGAATTTCACCTGGAGCACGGACTTCAACATCGTCCACTACCAGAATGAGATCGTGGACGTCGGTTTGTATGACGAAGCGGGCAAACCCATCGACGACGTCGCTTCGGAATGGTTCATCGGCCATCCGGTCTCCGTCAACTACGACTACACCTTCGACGGCATCCACCAGGTGGGCGAGACGGTGTCCTACACCTCACCGCTCTCCCAGCCGGGCTATGTGAAATACAAGGACCTGAATACCGACCAGATCATCGACTCCGAAGACCTGTCGGTCATCGGCAGCCGGGTCCCGCTGTTTACCTTCGGCCTGAACAACACATTCTCCTACAAGAACTTCTCGCTGTCCTTCTTCTTGAACGGCCAGTTCGGCGCCCTGTATCCCAACTTCCTGATGTCCACGCACACGCTGTCGTACCGCCAGAACCAACTCAACAAGGAATTCTGGACCGAGAGCAACCCCATCAACACCTATCCGATGAATGCCGGCGACGGCTCGGAGAACACCAAACGCGTACGCTTCTACGAGAAGACCGACTACATCCGCGTGAAAGACATCAACGCCGCCTACCTCCTGCCGTCGAAGTGGGTGAAGACCGTCGGGCTGAGCCGCGCCGAAGTCTATTGCAACGTCAAGAACCTCTACACCTGGACCACCTGGTCCGGTCTCGACCCTGAATTCGTGACCTCGGGCAACAACCAGCGGGCCATCCCGCAGACCTTCGAGGTCCTTTTCGGACTTAAACTGGACTTTTAATCTTGGAGGAAAACACCATGAAAAAGAATATCTGCATCTTTCTGCTTTCCGTACTCAGCCTCCTGGCTTTCACCGCCTGCTCCGAGGAATTCCTGGTGGAACATCCGGTCACGGACATTTATGCGGACAATCTGCTGACCAACTATACAGGCTTTGAAAGCATGAACTACGCCCTGCTGAGCATGGTCCGGGACGAATACGGCCGCATGGACATCAACTACGGCAGCACCTCCTTCGGCTCCCTGCCGTTCGCCAAATCCACGATGTGGAGCTGCGGCACCGACAATGCCTGGGGCAACAACCGCCACACGAGCTTCCGCTTCTTCAATTATCCGAAAAACATCGTTTCGATGGCCAACGAACCCTGCTTCCTCTCGCTCTTCGAATGGCTCTACAAAGTGGTCAACACGGCCAACATGGTGATCGGCCGCGCTGAAAACGAGGACGTGGACTGGGAAGGCGGCTCGGCAGCCGTCGACCAGCAGCACAAGGAGCTGGTGATTGCCGAGGCGCGTCTCTATCGGGCCTGGGCCTACCGTCACCTGACCTATTCCTTCGGCGCCGTCCCGCTCAGCACGGAAGAGATCACGGGCGCCAACTACCGGGTGGACTGGGAGCGCAACTCCGTGGATGAGATCCGGGCCCTGATGGAGGAAGACCTCAAGTATGCCGTGGAGAAGCTACCCTGGCGCCAGGGCAACAACAACACGAAACCGAACCAGGCCGTCGCCCGCCATTACTTGGGCGAACTCTATCTGGCCATGGGCAAGCCGTCCGAGGCCAGGAGCGTGCTCCAGCCGCTCGTGGAAGGCAGCAATTTCAGCCTGATGACCAGCCGCTTCGGCAAGAATGCCGCCAATCCGGGCAGCGCCTTCATCGACGTGTTCCGCGCCCCGCTCTACTCAGACGGCAACAACGAAGTGCTCTGGGCCTTCCTCAACACCGAGGAGGAGAACACCAGCTACGGCAACTCGACGGTGATGTTCATGCGCAACATGTGGGTGAACTACTACTCCAGCAACTCGACCATCTCGAAACTGACCTGCGCCCTCTACCCGGGCCAGACGGCCGTGCTCTTCTGGTCGCTCAACGGCGGCAAGGGCGCCGGACGCTGCGCCATCTCGCTGGGCGCCCACAAGCTGTGGAACTATGACAACCAGCAGGACAACGACGTACGCTACGACGAGAACTCGATGATCTGGCACGTCTATTTCCTGGATGACGACGGGGAGCAATACGAGGTCAAGAACTTCATCAACCTCAAGACCAATGCGGCGATGAGCAACGACAACGACCCGACCATCAAGCAGTACAACCTGCCTTCCACCCGCAAGTGGCAGTATGTCAATCCGGTTTTTGAGAAGGCGAGTGCCGACAACCAGTTCAACAACCTGGTCTATCTGCGCCTGGCCGAGACCTACCTGCTCTATGCCGAAGCCCTCTACAAACTGAACGACGCCAGCGGTGCCGCCGAGTGGATCAACAAGGTGCGCCGCCGTGCCAACTGTTCCGAGATTCCGGCCAGCGTGGTTTCTATCGATTTTATCCTCGATGAACGCAGCCGCGAGCTGATCACCGAAGAGCAGCGCCGCGAGACGCTGATCCGTCTCAGCCAGGAAAACGGCGGCGACGAGCGTCTGGCCAGCAACATCTTCAAGAGCCGGGTCCGGGCCCACAACGAGGTCTCCGGCCGTGAGGTGCGCGGCATGCACGACGACGTGACGCCCGTGCTCTTCCCGCTTCCGCAGGAATTCATCAACTCTAACACGGGCAGAAAGATCGAGCAGAATCCGGGTTATTAATCGCTGCGGCTGTTGTACGCTATGGGTCTTTTATCCTTCCTGATCTGTGTGGCAGTCATCGCCCTGACGGCGGTCCTGCTCTACAAGAAATACAATCCGCAAGGCGTCCTGCTGCTTTCGGGGCTGTTCATGGTGGCCCTGGCCGCCGTCATCGGGCTGCAAGCCCCTGACGTGGCCAGGACCACCGGGTCCCGACTGTTCGATGTATTCCATTTTGCTGAAGAGAAATTTGTATCGAATTTTGCCCGGGCAGGACTGATGATCATGGTCATCGGCGGGTATGTGGCTTTCATGAACAAGATTCAAGCGACCAATATGCTGGTTTACCTGGCCATCAAGCCGCTGGCTTTTCTGAAGAAAAGCCCCTATCTGGCGGCGGCGCTGGCCATTCCCATCGGGCAGCTGCTGTTCATCACCACACCCTCGGCAGCGGGCGTGGGCCTGCTGCTGGTCGCTACCCTCTATCCGATCCTGATCAATCTGGGCGTGAGCAAGATGACGGCCCTGACCGCCATTTCAGCCGCCACGCTCTTCGACCAGGGGCCCGGCTCGGCCAATACGGCGGCCGCTTCTTCCCTGGTCGGCCTCAGCCCCGTGGAGTATTTTCTGAAGTTCCAGATGCCCAACGTAATCCCGACGACTTTGATTCTGATGCTGGTCTTTTTCCTTTACAACCGCTGGTGCGACAAGCGCGACCTGGCAGCCGGGAAACAGATCTACAGCACGGAAAAAGTGGATGAGGCCGGCCGGCCTGACGTGCCGGGCGTTTTTGCACTTCTGCCGCTGGTGCCGATCCTGATCCTGGTCATCTTCTCAGAATATATCGGCTTGTTCAACGTCTCACTCTCGACGACGGTGGCGATGCTCATCTCTTTCTTCATTGCGCTGATCTTCGTCGCCATCCACCAGCGCAGCGTCAAGAAGGTCTTCCCGCTCTTCACGACGTTCTGGCAGGGAATGGGAAATGTATTCGCCTCGGTCATCACACTGATCGTGGCAGCCGAGATTTTCTCGGGCGGCCTGATCAGCCTGGGCTTTATCGAAAGCCTGGTGTCCGGCACGACCGGCATCGGTTTCGGGGGCGTATCGATCTCCATCGTCATCACGGCGGTCGTCTTCTTCGCCGCAATGCTGATGGGCAGCGGCAATGCAGCCTTCTTCTCCTTCGGTCCCCTGATTCCCGACATCGCGGCCCGGATCGGCATGCCGGCCGTGCAGATGATTCTTCCGATGCAGCTGGCAGCCAGCATGGGTCGCGCCACCTCGCCGATCGCCGGTGTGATCGTGGCCATCTGCGGCGTGGCGGGCGTTTCGCCGCTGGAATTGGCCCGCCGCAACATGGTGCCGTTGATCATCGGCGTCATCTGCCTGACTGTCATTCATTTCTTTATTTAATTGAAACACAATGGAATTATTCTATAACTGCAAGATATATGCACCGGAGCGGCTCACTCAGACCCAGGTCCTCACGGCGACCGGCAAGATTCTGGCCATTGGCGACGATCTCAGCGTAACGGGCGTCCCGCTCAAGGAATTCGATCTCGAGGGACGTTGCCTCGTCCCCGGTTTCATCGACCAGCACGTCCACGTGACCGGGGGCGGCGGTCAGTTCGGCTTCGCCTCCCTCATTCCAGAGGTCACGCTTGCCGAACTGGCCGCCACCGGTACGACCACCGTCGTCGGGCTGCTGGGCACCGACGGTTTTGTCAAGGACCTGCCCACGCTTTATGCGAAGGTCAAGGCGCTCGATGCGGAAGGTCTTTCAGCTTATATGCTGACCAGTTACTACGGCCTGCCGGAGCGGACGCTCACCGGCTCGGTGGCGGAGGATTTGATCTACATTGACAAAGTCATCGGTTGCAAGCTGGCCTTGAGCGACGACCGCTGCTCCTTCCCCACGGAACTGGAAATCCTGCGGCTGATCAACCAGGTGCGCCTGGGCGGCTTCACCTCGGGCAAACACGGTATTTTGCACATCCACCTGGGAAACCTCAAGACCCGGATCGACGTGCTTCACCATATCGTGGACCAGTACCCGTCCCTGATTTCCTATCTCTCGCCCACACACTGCATCCGAACCCGGCCGCTTTTCGACACTTGCGTCGAATTTGCAAAAAAAGGCGGTATGATGGATATCTCCACGGGAGGAACGCGCTTTGTCGAAGCGCATCAGGCAGTTGCCCTGGCACTGGAAGCCGGTGTACCGCTGTCGAATCTGACGTTCTCCAGCGACGGCCACGGCGGTGTGCGCCGGGAAGACCCAGCCACAGGTGAGGTCAGCTACACCCCCGCACCGCTGACGCTCAATTACAAAGAGATGGTCGCACTGGTCCGCGACGGAATCCTGCCGCTGGAATCGGCCCTGCAACTGTTGACGACCAATCCCGCCCGCAATCTTTCACTGCGGTGCAAGGGACGCATCGCCGCCGGCTGTGACGCCGACTTTGTAGCCCTCAATGAGGACCTTTCCATCCACAGTGTCTACGCAAAAGGAAAAAAAGTCTATGCATCGTAATCATAAAGTATTTGCACTTGCGGCCATTGTTCTTTCGGCCACAATCCTGCTTTGCTGCTGCAAAGGCAAGGAGACATTCTTTGAGGAAGGAAGCGGCATGGTACCCTATGCCTGCCAGGGTATCCATGCCGGCAAGACGATTGAAATCTACTATCACGTTCCGGCCGGCGACATCCGTTCCATGCCTGTCTGGATCGTGATGCACGGAATGGGACGCAACGCCGACGACTACCGCGACCACTGGAAGACCCTGGCCGACCGGTATGGATTTATCGTGCTGGCACCGCACTTCACCGACGAAGCGTTTCCTGAAGCCGCCTATCAACAGGGGAATGTCAAGGATGAAGCCGGATACTTCAATGAAAAGTCCGCAATGACCTATCCGCTCATCAGCGAAGTCTTCCATTTCTTCAAAGAGCACAGCGCTTCCCGGGTGAAGAAGTACGACATCTACGGACATTCGGCCGGCGGACAGTTCGTTCACCGCTACCTGCTGTTCAACGACACGCCGGAAGTGGAACGGGCCGTGGCCGCCAACGCGGGCTGGTACACCTTCCCGACCGATACCATCGATTATCCCTACGGGATCGGTGACAGTGCCGAGAAAATCGGAACAGACATAGCGGCTTATTATGCTAAACGGCTGACCATCCTGCTGGGAGATGCCGACACTTTGCGGTCGGGCTCCCTGCGCAAGACACCCGAAGCGGACGCGCAGGGCCTTAACCGCTTCCAGCGAGGCGAAGCATTCTTCGAATTCTGCAAAGCCGATGCGGCTCGTCGCGGCGTGCCGTTCAACTGGGACAAGGCCTATGTGCCCGGTTCCGGCCACTCGGACGAAAAGATGTCCACCGGGGCAGCGGAATATCTGTACGAAAACGGCTTATAGGTCGTTTCGCATCAGGAACTCTTTCAAAAGTTTACAGCGAAATGCATATTGACTGTAAACGGTCGAAGCGGTTGTGAAAAAACGATTTGAGACAGGGGCGACTCGAGACGGTATCGGTATGTCTGATGATTCAGGATGTTATTGCATTGAACGCCGAATCTGGTTTTTCCAACCAGGAAATCAAAATGAACATCCCAAAATAGGATCACTTCGCGACTGACGGTATTCCAATTGCCGTCCAAGATGTTATCAATCTGAAGCCAAGGAACAGGCGTAGCTGAGACAGATGCCTTCTGGATGATTTGCTTAGTCGTTTCGGCTGTCTTCGCCCCGTCAATCTGGATGCGGGACAAAGATGCCGATTCTTGCAAATCGAACTTGATGATTTCCCCGATGCTTCCAATCCATTGGACGTTGGCACGGACATGGTCGGCATCATACTCGGAGACAGCACCTTTTTGTGCCAAAGAAGACGAATGACGAAAAGCCTCTATTGAAAACGAGAGGTGCTGCCGAAAGTCGAACAATGATTTATTCAAACGGAAATTAGTCCCGAACCGCGTAAATGGTACAGTTATATCGGAAGTTTGTGTCAAAACAAAATTATCATCTGAGCGTAATTCTCTGTCGATCCTCCATTGTCTTCCGTGTTGAATATGGAAAGAACTTGTCATGGAGAGGCCTTTCAACGGCTTCTGTCCACTGAGTGAAATCCTTCCTATAAAATAGCCCGGATCCTGTTTTAGGATTGGCCGGCTTACAAGGCTATGATAAGATTCCATAAGCAGAAAAGGGTTTAGTGCCTGCTCGTCTATTGTACCGGTTCTATGAGACAAAGACAGATCTGCCAACCATTCTGGTGAAAAATGCCAACTGAAGGACGCATGGGTGTTAAAACTCAAATGACTCAAATTTTGCTCTTTTAAAGAGCTCATGATCAGTGGGATTGCGAACTCTTCCTGTCCTGTGAACCGAAAACGGCCATTCTTGTACTGGACTCGCAAGTCTTCTGCAGGGCGGAATGAAAATAGACGGAACAGGCCCCTTTGGGGCATTGTAGATGAAAAGCGTGGAATACCCTGCAAGTCGGATTGGAATTGTTTAAGAAAGAATGGGACTATTGTATGCGCCTCCAGTGTCCATAGTCTTGACAGGTTCATGCTGATCGAACCATCCATTCTATTGTACAGAAACCGTGTGTGTGTCTGTTGGAATGCCGTTCCCTCGCCAGGGGTTGTGTCAGCTTCAAAGACATTTAATTGCTCATCTCTGTCAGAATACTGGCTGAACAGTGAAAACGAGCGAACTTTATTCCGGCCATTTCTTTTAATAAATGAAAACGCATTCAATATCTCAAAATCCATCATTGAGAATCGTTGCCCGATTCTGTTTTTGCTTTCTGATTCGGCGTCATACGAAGAATAATTATTACGGATACGAAAATGGTCATTGACGAAGCGCGTCGTATCATTGCGGGTAAACCGGATTTCCAACGCGGGGAGCCGTGTCCAATGCCTTCCCGATGACAATTCATCTATGGAGAGTTGTGTTGTACCGGTTTTGTCAAAGAATTCCTGTTGTATTTGGCTGTTATACAGAAGTCGTTCCTGCTCATAGTCCGCGGAGACGGAGAAACTGTAGTTTGGAGAAATAG
The DNA here is from genome assembly GCA_902789445.1 of uncultured Bacteroidia bacterium. Taxonomy (GTDB): domain Bacteria; phylum Bacteroidota; class Bacteroidia; order Bacteroidales; family UBA932; genus Cacconaster. The sequence goes on from CADAOB010000006.1 coordinate 90,426, forward strand.
CCGATTTAGAATAAAACGAGGAACTTAACGATTGATTGAAAGCAGAACGTCCATATCCCATGACGGATCCCGTTTCCGAGAAAGCATGCAAGTAACTCTGTGGCCGGAGGCGGTTCAGGAAATCTATTTCGTCCATCTTGACAACGATCTCATCGGGATGGAATTCTTCCATATTACGGATTATATCTCTGCCGGAAGCGTCAAATTTCGCCACAGCCATCAGTTGCGATTTTCTAGATAGCCTGGATAGGAACATAT
>CADAOB010000007.1 GCA_902789445.1 uncultured Bacteroidia bacterium
GGACGCACCCGCTCGAGCAGCCGGTATGTCTCCTCGAAATCCGCTTCCGTCTCGCCCGGGAATCCCACGATTACGTCGATGCCGAAGAATACGCGGGTGTAACGCTCCTCGGGCGTCTCCAGGATATCGCGGATGAGCGCGATCTTCTCCTCGAACTGCCGGGCCGTGTAGCGGCGGTGCATCGCTTTGAGCGTGCGGTCGCAGCCCGACTGGATGGGAATGTGGAAATGGGGGAGGAATTTCGTCCCTGTCGCAATCCAGCGCAGGATCTCTTCCGTGAGCAGGTTCGGTTCGATGGAAGAGATGCGGTAGCGTTCGATGCCCGGGACGGCTTCGAGTGCCTGGAGCAGCGCGAGGAAACGCTCGCCGCTCGTCTTGCCGAAGTCGCCGGTATTCACGCCCGTAAGCACCACTTCCAGGATCCCCTCGGCGGCAATCTCCCGGGCCTGGGCCACGAGTTCGGCAATCGGGATATTGCGGCTGTGGCCGCGCGCCAGCGGCACGGTGCAGTAGCTGCAGTGATAGTCGCAGCCGTCCTGCACCTTCAGGAAAGAACGGGTCCGCTCGCCCGAGGAATAAGCCGGGAAAAAAGACGCCACATCCTCGATCTGGCAGGAATAGCCGTGCTTGCCCCGGTCGGCGGCCAGGGTGAGGCGGACCAGGTCGTTTTTGCTTTCGGCGCCCACCACCAGGTCCACGCCCTCGATGGCGAGGATCTCCTCCGGCTTGAGCTGCGCATAGCAGCCGGTCACGGCAATCGTCGCATCGGGTGCCGTCTTGTGCAGGCGGCGGATCAGGTTGCGGCATTTCTTGTCGGCATGCTCGGTCACGGAGCAGGTGTTGATGACCACGATGTCCACGTCCGCCCCGGGGCGTACCTCTTCGTAACCCGCAGCGGCGAACGCACGGGCGAAGGTCGAAGTCTCGGCAAAGTTGAGCTTGCAGCCCAAAGTGATGAAGGCAGCTTTCCTACTCATAGACGACGGTGACAGAGGAACTTTCGACCATCCCGTCGAGCGGCGGATTGAATTTGGTGACCGTCAGCTCGGCGTAGGAGATCTTCGGGAAACAGTCGGTCAGGCGGTTCAGGATGCGGCCCGCCAGATGCTCCAGCAGTTTGGCCGGCACGGCCATCTCTTCCCGGATGACTTCATAGATGGCGCTGTAGTCGATGGCGTTGGCCAGGTCGTCGGTCCGGATGGCCGCCCGCATGTCGTAGTCGTAGGCCAGGTCCACGCGGAACCAGTTCCCGTCGCGCTGTTCGCTTTCGAGGCAACCGTGATAGCCCCGGAATTGCATATTGTTAAGTCTTACCATAATTTCATTTTGCTAACAGGACAAAGACGCAGGGGCGTTTGCCGATGGCGAAGCCCCGGGACACTTCCTGGCGCCAGGCGGCGACGCTGCGTGTGCGGATCAGCTGCGCAGGGCAGGTGATTTCGGCGGCGATGCACAGCCGGGTATCGGGGTGGCAGGTGGCGATCAGGTCGGCCAGCAGCGAATCGTTGCGATAGGGCGTCTCGATGATGATCTGCGACTGGCTGAGCCGCGCCGAAGTCTTTTCCAGCGCCGCGATCGCTTCGCGGCGGGCCGGTGCCTTGACCGGCAGATAGCCGGTGAAGGCGAAGCTCTGGCCGTTGAGACCGGAGGCCATCAGGGCCAGCATCAGCGAGGACGGGCCGACTTGCGGCACGACCTCGACGCCGCGCCCATGCGCCAGCGCGACCAGCTGGGCGCCCGGGTCGGCGACGGCCGGCAGGCCGGCTTCCGAGATCAGCCCGGCATCTTCCGTGCCCAGCCGCAGGGCGTAGGCCTCGATCTGTTCGCGGGAAGTATGCTCGTTGATTTCCAGCAGTTCCAAATCTTCTACATGTCCCTTCCAGCCGGCCGCCGAGAGGAAGCGGCGCGCGGTGCGCAGTTCCTCCACGAACCAGAGCCGGATAGTGGGTATCAGGTCCAGGACAGGCGCGGGGAGCACCTTATTCGGGGGGTAGTCGCCGAGCGGGGTCGGAATCAGGAATAGTCTGCCGTTCATCATCTTTTTTGATATGGAAAATCTTTCGCCACAGGTCGCCGATCGTATTGAAGTCTTCTTGATAGACGATACCGGCGCCGTTGCGCTGGCTCATGTCCAGGTAGTTGCTGTACTGGTCGGCCGAGTGCGAGAAGAGCGTCAGCCGGAGCTGGCCCTTGCGGTTGAGCTTGATTTCGATGTCCAGGTCGCCGACGATGTCGCTGGTGGCCGAGGACAGGTACTGCCGGTTGCCGATGTTGCCGTTGATGCTCACGCGGTTGTTGAACAGCTGCGTGGAGACGGCCACGTCGAAGATGTCGCGCCCGGTCTCCGTCGGCTGGTAGTTGAAGCCCAGGTCGATCGGGATGTCCAGTTGCCGGAAGATGTTGTTGAGCTGGCTGGACATCATTTCGGAGGCGTTGGAGTACAGGAGCGTGGTATTGTTGACGATGCCGGACTGCTCGTCGGGGACGAAGCCGCCCGAAATCAGCAGTGCCAGCGCCTGCTTCATCCGCTTGTCTTCGGTGTTGAGCGCACTCTGGACGCGGCTCTGCGTGGTGGGGTCCAGGTCGGGGATGTCGATCGTGAACTTGATCTCGGGATTGGCCAGTTTGCCGCTCAGTCCGATGCCGCAATCGACTGTGCGTCGGGTGCTGACGGCCGTCGAGTCGGCCATCAGCGGGCTGATCGAGGCTTTGGTCCGGTAGGTCGCGGTCATATCGAGGTCGGATTGCATCACGTCGCCGCCGAAGGAGATCGTGCCGCCTGGATTGATGGAAAAGTCGCGGGTGGTGAAGCCCAGCATCCCGAAGTGATAGCTGCCGCTGTCCACCTGGTAGTCGCCTTTGATGTCGAAGACGTCGCGCGCGACCGTGATGCCGATCTGTCCGTTGCCACGGGCCTTGAGGATGTCGCCGGTGTTCTTGTCGATCTCGAGCTGGATTTCGGCGTCGGGCGTGGCATTGAGCCGCAGGTTGACATTGACGTCGGTTCCCCTGCTGCTTTTCTGTCCCTTGACCAGCTGCCGGGCGATCAGCAGCGAGTCGTACAGACCGATCTTCTTCTCTTCCTGGTTGATGAAGGTCAGCAGCGACTTGCCGCTTTGGGCCGACTTGCCCAACGGTATGTGGATGACCGTATAGCGCTGGGGCGTAATGTTCAGGCCGAGCCGGACCTGGTTGAGCGTTCCGGCGACCCGGATGTTGCCGTCGGCGAAGGCTTTTCCGTAGAAGGAATCGTTGTCCCGGCTGGTGGTGTTCAGCACCAGGTTGTTGTTCAGGTCGATGCGGATGTTGAGCCGGATGTCCTTGAAGTGGTCGTAGGGGATGCCGCCCGAGAGTTTGCCTGTCCTCCCGTAGATGTCCTTCAGGCTTACGTCATCGAAAGTCACACCCTTTTCACCCACCGTGAAAGGCCCGTTGGCCGTATAATCAACCTGCGTGAAGTCGAGCCTGAACTTGAAATCGTTGAAGCGGGTCCCTTCGCTGCGGATGGCCAGTTTGTCGAGCGGCCCGTTGGCGGTGATCCGTCCGGAGATGGTTCCGCCCATGTCGGAAAACAGACTGGCCAGAATGGGCTCCACCATCGCGATCTGGAGTTTGTCGAGTTCCACGTCCAGGGCGGCCTGTTTGTCGGAGGGCTTCAGGGAGGCGGTCGCGCGGAGCGGATGCCGGCCGTCAAGCGTATTGTTTACCAGGAAATTGAAACGCTTGTTCGCGTCGTCCCAGCGGCTTTCGAGCCGTAGGTCGCCCACGTCGATGCCGGAAGCGGAGACCTGGTGGGCGCCCAGGTCGAAGAGGATGCCCTTTTCCGGGCCCAGCAGGGCGAAGGCCTCCCCCTGTCCTGTCAGCAGGCCCTGCAGGTTGAGCGGGGTGGAGAGGAAGGCGTTGGCCATTCCCAGGTCGAAATCGTTGAGCCGGACGCGGACCGTGTCGGTCATCTGCGGACTGATGACGCCGTCGGCCGTCAGGCTCTGCTCGCCGCTCACCAGGGCGAAATCTTCGATCCGGATATCTTTTTCCTTGTAGAAGATCGTGGCGGGATTGATCTCCCATTCACGGTCGGCGACGGCCAGCGTGGAGGGGAGGATGTCGGCACGGACGAAGTAGCCGTCGGTCTCCGGATTGAGGAAGGAAGCCAGTACGTGCAGCTGCGCCCGGTTGCCCGATCCGTCCTCATTGTGGAAGCCTGCCCGCACGTCAATCTGCGTGCTGTCGGCCAAGGCGTCGAAAGTCAGGTTTTCGGCCACCAGGCCGCCGGACTTGAACTGGTCAGCGTCGATGTCGGCGATCATGTTTTCCCCTTCGGTGGAAATCTGGCCCTGGAGGTTGCGGATGATGTTGTTGCCGTAGGCAGCCAGTTCGGAGAAGACGGTCGCCTGGAGTTCGTCGCCCAGCAGGTTCATGTTGACGAAACTTTCCCGGGCGAGGAACACTTCCGGCGCGAAGAAGTCGAGCAGCGGCTTGAGTTCCAGGGTCCGGAGCTGGAGCGAACCGGCGTCGTCGGGATGGAGCTGCTTCTCGGCACGGGCCTTTTCTCTGCCCAGCAGCGGCGAAAGATGATCATCCCGGATGAGCCGGACGGCCCGGTCGACAAAGTCGGAGACGAAGACGTTTCCTTCGTAATTCACCCGGATGATGTCCGAGTCGAGGGTGACGCCGTAGCGCTGGTCGTCCTGCGTGGAGGACAGGGACAGGTCGCCGATGTCGAAGACCTGCTCTCCGAGGCTGGCCTGCAAGCCGCGGATGTCGGCCCGGCCGAGGAAAGCGCCTTGTGCGGTCTGCGTAATGTCGGCGTCGAGCACCAGGCTCATTGCCGTGCTGTCGCGTTTGTCAAAAAGCAGGGCGTCGAGGTCGGCATGGTCGAGGCTCAGGTCGATGCGGTAGCGGCTGTCGGTCCCTTTCCCGCCGAGTTCAATGTCTCCGTGGGCCACCAGCTGGAGATTGGGGTCGCTGCTCATTACGTCGGCTTGCAGCATCCCGTCCTGCAGGGTGGCGGAAGCGATGATATCGTGGTAGTCGTAGCCCTTGAAATTGAGCTGGTCGATCTGGAGCGGTACGACGGTGGCGGAGAGTCCCTTTTTGGAGGAGGAGAAAGTCAGGTCGGTCTGGCAGGTGAGGGCGCCGAGGGTTTTGTTGCCAAGGATGCGGCCCAGCTGGAGGGATTCTGTGGACAGTTGGCCGTCGGCGCGGAAGCCGCCCAGCAGCCCCAGGTCTGCGTCGAAGCGGGCTTCGCCCAGCGGGCCGGCCGCGAGGCTGCCCTGGGTTTTCAGGTCGGAGAGGCTTCCTTCTACCTTGGCTGTCAGGGAGATGGTCTGCCCCGGTGCGTATTTGGAGACCGAGGCTTTCTTGAAACCGGGCTGCAGGCCGGCCAGGATTGTGGCCAGGTCGTCGGTGCGGGTGGTTCCGTTGAGGATTTCAGCCTGGATGCGGGTGTGCGGCAGGTCGGGCAGGCCGCGCAGGCGGAACTTCACGTCGAGGCGGGTCTGCTGCGAGGCGGATTCCACGTGCAGGCGGTCCGACTGGAGGTTGCTGACGCTTCCCCGGACCTGGCCGTCCAGCCACAGGGCGAGGCCGGGCAGTTTCTGGTTCAGGATCGATTCGAGGGTCTGCATGTCGAAACGGGTGTCGTGCAGCGCGGCGTCGATATGCACCTGGTTGAGGAAGTCGGAAAATGCCGGAAAGCCGTCAAATCCCAGGCTTACATCCCCCCGGATGTCGGAGCGTCCGTCGCTGGCCTCCAGGCCGCGGACCTGGATGCCGGTGGAGTCCAGCGCAACGGCGGCGCTGAGCGATTCCAGGTTCAGGTTCCGGCTGTCGGCGCGCAGGGTCAGCTGGTCGATCCGGGCGGCGGCGGTCCCATCGTAGCGGATGTCGCGCATGCGCAGGTTGATGTCCTGCAGCTGCAGGCTGTCCAGCGAGAAATCGATATGCTTCAGGTCCAGCCGGCCGGCCTGGATGTTCTCCCAGGGCAGGCCGCCGGAAGGCTCGTCCTTCTTCGGTTTTTTCTGCAGCGGGGCGAGTAGCGCCGACAGGTTGGTGGTGCTGTCGTTGATGTGCCGGATGGCGACGAAACCGTCTTCGATCCCGACGCGGCGGATGCGCGCTTCCTTGGAGAAGACCAGGGAGGTGGTCTTCACGCCCACGAGTACCTTGCCCAGATGCGCCAGTGTGTCACCAGCTCCCTGGATGACATCGACATCCTTCAGGATCAGGTTGTTGGGGAGGGCGCGGTCTGCACGGCCGGGATCTGCACGGCGACCACGGCAGCTGCCGGGATGACGAGCAGCAGGATCACCAGGATGCGGACGATTTTCTTCCAGGTCTTCATGGGGACGTTAAACTACAAATATAGGAAATAATTGCTACTTTTGCGCAAATTTAAGTCTATGGCAGTCATTATCCTCGGAATCGAATCTTCCTGCGACGACACCTCGGCCGCCGTCCTGCGCGACGAATACCTCCTCTCCAACGTGATGGCCTCCCAGGAGGTCCACCGCCAGTATGGAGGTGTGATTCCCGAACTGGCTTCCCGGGCGCACCAGCAGAATATCCTGCCGGTCGTTTCGGAGGCGCTCCGCCGGGCCGAAGTGACGATGGACCAGGTCGATGCCATCGCCTTTACGCGCGGCCCCGGCCTGCTGGGCTCGCTGCTGGTGGGAACCTCGTTCACCAAGGGACTGGCTGTCGCCACGGGCAAGTCGATCATCGAAGTCAATCACCTGCAGGGACATATCCTTTCCCATTTCGTCAAGGTGGAGGGCCGCGACAACCGTTGCCCGCAGTTCCCGTTCCTCTGCCTGCTGGTCTCGGGCGGCCATACGCAGATCGTCCGGGTGGACGATCCGCTGCATTTCGAGATCCTGGGGCATACCATCGACGACGCCGTAGGCGAGGCCTTCGACAAATGCGCCAAGCTGATGGGCCTGGGCTATCCGGGCGGCCCGGTGGTGGACCGTCTGGCCAAGGAAGGCGATGAAAAACGCTTCCGTTTCGCCAAGCCCAACATTCCCGGCCTGGACTACAGTTTCAGCGGCATCAAGACGTCGATCCTCTATTTCCTGCGTGAGCAGGTCGCATCGGATCCCGACTTTGTGGAGAAGAACAAGGCGGACCTTTGCGCCTCGTTCCAGAAAGATCTGATCGACATCCTCCTGAAGAAACTCATCCTGGCTGCGAAGCAGACCGGCATCCGGCAGGTGGCCATCGCCGGCGGCGTGTCGGCCAACAGCGGCCTGCGCAGCCGCATCGAGGCGGAGGGCATCAAGCGCGGCTGGACCACGTTCCTGCCCGAACTGCGTTTCACGACCGACAACGCCGCGATGATCGCCATCACGGGCTACTATAAATACCAGGCCGGCCAGTTCGCCCCGCTGGACATCGCCCCGCTCTCCCGCGCCGCCGAATACGGCGACTGACCTGTCTGCGTGATGGGTTCCTCTTGGGGAACCGTCTCGCTACGCTCGACCCCTCCCACCGCCAAGGCGGCGGGCCCCTCCCTCTAATAGCCGAGGGTGGCTAAGGTTCCCCAAGAGGAACCCATCACGCAGACGATGAAATAAATTATCGACACTGATATGAAAGAATTCGACATCGCATATCCCATACGGCATACGCCGTCGGAGGCGGAACTCCGGCAGGCGGCGGGTCGCGCGCTGGGCGTCAGGCCCGAGCGCGTCGCCGCCGTGCGCATCGTCCGCCGTTCGCTGGACGCCCGCGGCGAAATCCTCTATCGCTACCGCATCCAGGCCGCCGCGCCCGGCGAGACCCTGGAAGACTATATCCTGCCTCCGTACAAGGATGTCCGCGGTGCTGAACCGGTGATCGTGATCGGCGGCGGCCCGGCCGGGATGTTCGCTTCGCTCCGTCTGCTGATGGAAGGCCGCCGGCCGGTCATCCTGGAGCGGGGAAAGGACGTGCACGCCCGCAAGGCCGACATCGCCGCACTCAACCAGCAGCAGCGGGTCAACCCCGAATCGAACTATTGCTTCGGCGAAGGCGGCGCCGGCACATTCTCCGACGGGAAACTCTTCACCCGTTCGAGTAAGCGCGGCGACCTGCGCGAAGTGCTGCGGCAGCTGGTCGCGTTCGGCGCATCGGAAAGCATCCTGACCGATGCCCATCCGCACATCGGCAGCGACGCGCTGCCCCGTATCGTCGAGCGGATCCGCCAGTGCATCGTCGAGCATGGCGGCGAATATCATTTCGGAGAGAAAGTAAAGGGCCTCAGGCCTTTCAGTGACGGCCTGCATCGGGCGTGGCGTGTCAGCTGCGAAAGCGGTGCCAGCTACAAGGCCCGCGCCGTCATCCTGGCCACGGGCCATTCTTCCCGCGACATCTACCGCTATTTCGCTTCGCAGGGCTGGCCCCTGGGATGCAAGGGATTCGCCCTGGGCGTACGGGCCGAACACCCCCAGTCGCTCATCAACCAGATCCAGTATCACGGCAAGTTCCAGCCCGGGATGCCCGCGGCCGAATATGCCCTCGTCGAGCAGGTGGAAGGCCGCGGCGTGTTCTCCTTCTGCATGTGCCCCGGCGGCATCCTCGTCCCGTCCGTGACAGCCCCCGGCGAAGTGGTGCTCAACGGCATGTCCAATTCAATGCGCAATTCGCCCTGGGCCAATGCCGGGATCGTCTGTTCCGTGGAGCCGGGCGATGTGCCTGACTACGACCGCTATGGCGTTTTCGCCCTGCTGGAATTCCAGCACAGCGTGGAGCAGGCCATGTACGCCTTTACCGCTTCGCTCCGGGCCCCGGCCCAGCGGCTGGTGGATTTCTGTCGGAAAAAAGACTCGCAGGGCCTTCCGCGGAGCTCCTATCAGCCCGGCGCCGTCAATGCGCCGCTCTATGAACTCCTGCCCGGTTTCGTCTATGAACGCCTCCGGGTGGCCTTTGCCGCCTTTGACCGGAAGATGAAGGGCTATTATACGAACGACGCCCTGGTGTTGGGCGTCGAATCGCGGACATCGTCTCCGGTGCGTATTCCGCGCGATCCGCAGACGATGTGCGTACCGGGCCTCGAAGGCCTGTATCCTTGCGGGGAAGGGGCGGGGTATGCCGGCGGCATCACTTCCAGCGCCCTGGACGGCATCCTAGTTGCCGCAGCCGCCACCACACGATGAGCAGTCGTGCGTGCAGCCCTGGGCCGCGCGTTCGCCGTGGAGCCCGTCGGTGAGCTCTTTTTCGGTCGCGTCGCGGACACCCGTCACTTTACCGCTGAAGTGCAGCTCTTTGCCTGCCAGTGCGTGGTTGAAATCCATCTTCACGCTGTCGGCGCTGACTTCCACCACCTTGCCGGGGATCACGCCGCCAGCCTGGTTCATCATCGGAATCACCTGGCCGACCACGAGCAGCTGCTCCTGGATCTTGCCGTCGATCTCGAAGACGTGCTTGGGCAGTTCGACGACGGCCTGGGCGTCGTAAACGCCGTAGCCCTCTTCCGGGCTGAGGACGAATTCGAATTCGTCACCTACGCCTTTGCCCTGCAGGTATTCTTCAAATTTGGGGAGCAGATAGCCCAGTCCGTGGATGTATTCGAGGGGGCTTTCTTCCGTGGCCTGGTCTTCCACTTTGCCGTCCACGACCAGCGTGTAGGTCAGCGAGACGACTTTCTCATCTTGGATTTTCATTTCTTGGGTTGGGTTTCTATGTTTAGTATCAAATTGTAAATCCGTTTGTTGTAAATGCGCGTGGCCGTGCTCAGGCCACCTTCCGCCACCCATTTGCCCTGCTTGTCGCTGTTGTCGATCAGCACCCAGTAGTTGCAGAGGGGCAGGTATATCTTGCGCAGGTTTTCCATGCCCTGCCGGTATCGCCGGACAATCGTGTCCGTCGGGATGTTGTGGCCGCCGGCCGCCACCCGCATCGCCACCCGTTTGATGGCCAGTTCGGGGCTTTTGAGCCAGAAATAGAAGATTCCGACCATGTATCCCTTGTGCTGGGCCCGGGAGATCATGCCGGCCAGGCTCTTGGTGGCCAGTGTCGTTTCCACGGCGAAATCCTCGTCCCGTTCGATCAGCTGTTCCACCCGTTCGAGCATCAGGCGGGAGGCGCGGATCATCTCCCGCTCCGGTTCCTGCGGCGAGAGCTCATCGGCAATTTCGTCGGCATTGACGAACGTGTGCAGGTTCAGCAGGTCCGGCAGCACCGTGTAGGATGCCGTCGTCTTGCCCGCCCCGTTGCATCCCGATATGATGTAGAGCCGCGCCATCCTACAAAGATAATCATTTTACTTGATTCGGAAAGGTTCATCCCCATACAGGGTGAATTTCTTCGACTTGCGGAGCCATTTCTGTTCCTCGGCCTTGATGTATTCGCGGGTGTCGTCCCAGTCCAGCTGGCCTTCCACATAGCTCAGTAGGGTGGCGTCCTCCAGGTAGCGGCCCAGGCCCTCGCAAGTGAACTGCGGGCAGTTGTCGTGGACGAAGCGCAGCAGCTGCAGGGCGTGGTTGAGCGCGTGATAGGTGGCGCCCGGAATGAACATCAGCTGGAAGCCGAAGCAGACCTGCTCGCGGTAGATCCCGTAGGAAGGCTCGAAGCGGGTCCAGCGGACGTGGAGGCCGGGATGGGCGAGGGGACTCTCCGGATCGTTCCAGGTCTGCAGCCCGTGCGCCCGCAGATAGCCGGAAAGCGGCTCCATCCACGGGGCGCCGAACTGCTCGAAAGGACGGTTCGTGCCGTGGCCGTAACTGACGTTGGTTCCCATCCACAGGCATTGTCCGCTGTAGAAATTGGAGGTGAACAGGCCCGAGAAATCGGAAAAAGGCGGAATGGTCCAGGCCATCAGCTCCCGGTTCACCGCTTCGGCGGACGTGGCGATGATATGCAACGGGAAACGGGCGCCCAGCTCGCTGTAGAACAGATTGGCGGTCTCGCCCAGCGTCAGGCCGTGGCGGTGGGGGAGGCCGATGATGCCCAGCGTCCCTTCGATCTGCCGCCCGGCCGGGTTGATGCGGTCGATCAGGAAGACCGAAAGCTGGGAATCGACGGCTTTAAGCCGCTTGAAGAGATTGTATAACAGGGAAGTATAATTGCTGTAGCGGGCGCCGGCATCCTGCAGTTCGATGACCAGGGCGTCGATGTCCTGCAGGCGGGTTTCGTCGATGGTCGTGGTCACTTCGACCGTCTCCACCCCCGGAACCATCGTCCCGTAAAGGGCGTGTTCCGGCGTAAAGATACGGACGAGGTTCCCGCGACGGGCCAGGCTTTCAAAGAGATACTCGCCCGTATCGGGATGCCACGCCACCTGGTTGCAAAGCACGGCCAGCCGCCCCTTCCGGAGCACCTGGTCCTCCTGCGCCAGCAGCGGTGTGGTTCGGAATGAAAACATAATGACAAAGGTAAACATTTTTTCTTGCCGCACCCACCCGTCATCTGCCCATCCGTCTTGCGACCTGCCCGACCTGTATGGCGCGAGCTTGTTTTGCCGCCGGGCGGATGAAAACGGGCGGATGAAAAAAAAGGTGGCTGATCTTTCAGCCACCTTTTCGGTTCCTTTCCAGAAGCAATTATTTCTTCTTCTGACCGTATCTCGAGTAGAATTTGTCCACGCGGCCGGCGGTGTCGACGAGTTTCATCTTGCCCGTGTAGAACGGGTGGGACGTGTTCGAAATCTCGACCTTCACGAGCGGGAAGGTGTGGCCGTCAATGTCAATCGTCTCCTTCGTGCCGACGCAGGAGCGGGTGATGAAGACGTGCTCATTGGACATATCCTTGAATGCTACAAGACGGTAGGATTCGGGATGGATTCCTTTTTTCATTGTCGTATCGTGTTTAAATAGTTTTCCAAACGGACCGCAAAAGTAGAAATAATTTGCTGAACTGCAAAATTATTTTGCGAGATTGAAGCCCGCGTACATCTTGTCGTACTGGTTGAGCATCGTGTTGAGGGTCTGCAGGGTGGAATTGTTATAGACCGAGGTGACCGACTTGACGAGTTTCATCAGCGTGGTGACGTCGAACAGGAGCTCCATCTTGCCGTTCTTGACGGCCACATAGCTCTTCATGTTGCCGTCTTCGTTGAAGGTGAATCCGAACAGGCCCTGGGTGATGCCGACTTTCTGGAGGTATCCGTCGAGTTTCTTCTCGAGGGTGCCCTGGGCTACGTTGCTGGCAATGTTCGACAGCGGGTTGTCGTCGGACTTGAAGCTGATGGCGCTGCCGGTGTAGTTCCAGGTGCCGGCGATGGTTTCGGCCGAGAGGGCGCTCTTGCCGGAGAGGAGGTCGGTGATGCTGGAGACGATGCCGCCGGCTGTCGTGTTGTTGTTGCCGGAGCCGCCGATTTTGCTGAGCAGGCCGCCGAGGCCCTGGGCCTGGGCAGAGACCGTCATCATCAGGATGGCAGCCGCAAGGAGGAAGATTCTTTTCATTGTATTTGCGATTTTGTGTTTATATCCCCGTGATATTTTTTAACTTTGCAAGATAGTAAATTTTCACAAGAAATCTCGTAAAAAGTTCACAATATGACCCTGATCAAATCCATTTCCGGCATCCGGGGCACCATCGGCGGCACCATCGGCGACGCGCTGACCCCCATCGACATCGTCAAATTCACGGCGGCTTATGCCCGCCAGCTCCAGCAGAAGCATCCCGACCGGGAGCGTCTGAAAATGGTCGTGGGCCGCGACGCCCGCATTTCCGGCGAGATGGTGGACAGCATCGTTTCGGGGACCCTGCTCTCCTGCGGCGTCGATGTCGTAAACGCCGGTCTCTCTTCGACGCCGACGACGGAAATGGCCGTCCTTTTCGAACATGCCGACGGCGGCATCATCCTGACGGCTTCGCACAACCCCAAGCAGTGGAACGCCCTGAAGCTGCTCAATGAGAAGGGCGAATTCCTGACCGACGCCGAAGGCAAGGCCCTCCAGCGCGTAGCCGAGGCCGAAGACTTCGAATTCGTGGATGTGGACCGTATCGGGACGCTGGAACGGAAAGATTTCACGCAGGCACATATCGACGCCGTGAAGCATCATCCGCTCGTCGATCTGGAGGCTATCCGCAGCGCCGGATTCAAAGTGGTGCTCGACGCCATCAACTCCGTGGGCGGCATCTGCATGCCGGAACTTTTCCGGCAGCTGGGCGTGGAATGCATCACCATCAACGGGGAAGCCAACGGCCGTTTCGCCCATAATCCTGAGCCGCTGCCTGCCAACCTGGTCGATCTGTCCGCGGCGGTGGTCCGCGAGAAGGCCGACCTGGGCGTCTCGGTCGATCCCGACGTGGACCGGCTGGCTTTCATCTGTGAAAACGGCGTGCCCTTCGGCGAAGAATATACGCTCGTGGCTGTAGCCGACTATGTCCTTTCCGTCAAACCGGGACCGACGGTTTCGAACATCTCCTCGTCCCGCGCGCTGCGCGACGTGACCGAGGCGCACGGCTGCAGCTACCACAGCTGCAAGGTCGGGGAAGTGAACGCCTCCACCATGATGCAGCTGGTCGGCGCCGTCATCGGCGGAGAGGGCAACGGCGGGGTGATCGTTCCCGACCTGCACTACGGCCGCGATGCCCTCATCGGCACGGCGCTCTTCCTGAGCAACCTGGCGCACAAGAAACTGAGCGCCACGGCGCTGCGTGCCACTTATCCCGATTATTTCGTGTCGAAGAACAAGATCGAAATGAGCGACCCCGCCCAGATCGAGGCCGCCCTGGAAGCAGTGGAGAAACACTTCGCCGGCGCCGTGGTCAACAAGATGGACGGCCTGCGCATCGATTTCGAAGACGAACGCAAATGGTTCGTCCTGCGCAAGTCGAACACGGAGCCGATCATCCGCATCTACGCCGAGGCGCCGACCGAGGCCGTGGCCGAAGCGCTTGCCCGCGAGGTGATCCGCGTTATCGAAGGATAATGGCGTAACGACGGATGGCTTTTCGGCTAAGCGAGCATTTCTCTGCGAGCGTGCCGAAAAGCCATCCGTCGTGGAGCTATGGTCATTGCGTGATAATCCCCAGGTCGAGCCATTGGGTCAGGAGGGCGTGCACGTCGGTGCGCGCCGTCTCCGGCGTGACCTCATAGGTTTCGCAGAGGGCGTCCACGATGGCCTGTTCGTCAAATTCGCCCAGTTCGCCGGCCTTGTCCCAGATCCAGGCGGCCGTGTCGTTGAGGCTGATGAGTTTGCCGAAGTCGATGGCGCCAAGGCCCTCGCCCACGATGACCTTCTCGCCGCAGACTTCGCGCAGGATAAATCCGTCTTTGCGTTTCATATCGTTTACTGTATTTTGATGTTTCGGATAAGGGTCCGTTTGTAGATGGCCAGCAGGTAACGGCGCAGCGGCAGCAGCCGCCGCCACAGCCGGGCGCGGCGCTGCGCGGCAGGCGTGTCCAGCCGCCGCCGGCACCCGTCGGGGCCGACAACTTCATCGGCCCGGGCCAGGACGTCGGCCTTCGTGCAGATTTCCTGCCCGCGGATGTTGCCGTCGCCCATGAGCACCACCCGTTCACCTTCGACTTCCATCACCCGGTGGAGCACATAGCGGCGGCCGTCGATGCGGGCCAGGACCACGTCGCCCGGCTTGATCTCGCCGGGGCGGGTGAGGACTGCGCTGTCGTGGCCACCCAGGATGAAGGGCAGCATGCTGCGGCCCTTGACGAGCAGCGTCACGGCAAGGCCTTCGTTTACCAGCCGGACGGCATCGGTGAGAATCTGTTCGTCTGTAATGTCCGGCCGTTTCATACGCGGATGGTTTCACTGCAGAGCCGGGCGGCTTCCTCGTCGGGGAGACATTCGAGCATCCAGACCGGGACGTCAGAGGCCAGCGCATTTTCCGTCGCGTGCAGGCCGTCGGCGATGGCGCGGTCCCAGCGTTTGCCCGAAATGCTCGGCACCAGCACGGCATAGGCGCCGATGCCTTTCAGCCGCTGGATTTTATTGTAGGGGGCCTGCGCCAGCTGGACGAATCCGCCCACGGGCAGGTCCATATTCTTGTAGCAGGGCGTTTTCCCGCTCCAGGGCGAGCCGTACACGCGGGCCGTGCCGTCGGCGCCGATGCGGACCACCGGATTGTCGTCGTTCACCAGCTCCGATCCCGGGACATGCTTGAGCCACAGCCGGGCGTGGGTGCTCTTGCCCGTGCCGCTGCGGCCCAGGAAGAGATAGCCCCGGCCGCCATTGCCGATGACCGCCGCGTGGAAGAGCACGGTCTTCAGGGAGGCGGTCCGCAGGGCGTAAAGCACCATCAGGGCATTGTTGACGGCGAAATCGGTATAATCGGCCACTTCCAGCGTGGCCTGACCGAAACCGGGCCGGGCCCGCATCGTACCGCTCAATTTGCCCCAGAGGCTGAATTCGAACCAGGAGTCGCCCTCCGGCGTGTGGCAGACGCGGATTTGCGAACCGTCGTCATCCTGCCGGAATTCCTCCGTGAGGCCGTCCGGCTGCGGCAGCCCGCCCTGCGGGACGACGAAAAGCCGGAATACCGGCGCCTTGGCCAGGTCGGTCGCTACGGCGAAGGGCGCATAATGGGCCAGCGCCGGGGATACGTCCACGCCTTCGGCGGCCTGGACCGCAAAGCGGTGTCCGGCTACCTGGAAGGTCTGTTCTTTCTGGTCGGCTTCGATCAGGGCCAGCAGGCGGTCGATGGCTTCTTCCTGCGGAATATAGCGGATCACGGGTTCTTTCCCGCGGTAGAGCGTCACGTGCCCGCGGCCTTCGCCCACATAGCCGTAGTCGGCGTCGGCCATCTCGCCGGGCCCGTTCACCACGCAACCCATCACGGCGATCTTGATGCCCGGGGCCAGGTGGGAGGTGCGGCGTTTTACTTCATTGAAAGTGCTTTCCAGGTCGTAGAGCGTCCGGCCGCAGCCCGGGCAGGCAATGTATTCCGGCGCCGTGAAACGGCGGCGGCAGGCCTGCAGCAGCATGTCGCGGAAGTGTTCCCCTTCGGCCTGTTCAACCGGGCGGCCGCCGATGGTGGAATCTTCCAGGCTGAAATCATCGATTTTCTTGTCGAGCAGGGAGGGCCCCCAGAGGCAGGCGGCCTTGATGATGAAATCGTTCCAGTCGGAAGCTTCTACCGCCGTGCGCCCGCCGCGGGGCGAATAGCCCGCGGCAATGGCCGCCACGATCTGCTCGCCGGCAGGGATCTCATGCACGGGATCCTCCGTCAGGGAGACGCGGATGGTGTCGCCGATGCCCTCGGCCAGCAGCGTGCCGATGCCGACGGCCGACTTGATGCGGCCTTCGTCGCCGCCGCCCGCTTCGGTCACGCCCAGGTGCAGCGGAAAACGGCAGCCCAGCTCTTCGCGCATCGCACGGTCGAGCAGGCGGTAGGCTTCCACCATGACGAGCGTATTGCTGGCCTTGAGCGAGACCACGACCTGCCGGAAATCTTCTTCGAGGCACATCCGGAGCCATTCCATCACGGCTTCCTTCATCGCCAGCGGGGTGTTGCCGTAGCGCCGGGTGATCCGCTCGCCGAGCGAACCGTGGTTCAGGCCGATGCGGATGGTCGTGCCATGCTGTTTGCACAGGGCGATCAGCTCCCGGAACTTGGCGCAGGCCACCTCGTGCTCCCGGGCGAAATTGCCCGGATTGATGCGTACCTTGTCGGCTACGGTTGCGGCGGCCAGGGCAGCGTCTGCCAGAAAATGGATATCCGCCACCAGCGGCGTGTCGATGCCTTCGGCACGCAGCCGCTCCTTGATGATGCGCAGCGATTCCACCTGCTTGAGACCCTGGGTGGTGAGGCGGATCATGCCGGCGCCGGCGGCCGCCATCGCCCGGCACTGGGCGAGAGACGCTTCGATGTCGTCGGTCGCGGTGTTGCACATCGTCTGGACGATGACCGGTGCGCCGTCCCCGATGGGCAGGCGTCCGGCGATGGAGAAGGAGATATTTACCATAGGTGGAAATGGAGCGAGGCGCTCAGCATGATGTTCTGGGGATAGGTGTAGAGAAAGTAGATGTCGCTGAACTTGTTGGCGTGGTACATGCTGGCAAAGGCATACTTGTAGTTGCCTTCGATGTGCAGTTCGAAGGGTTTGAACACCACGGCCAGGCCGAGGCCGCCGATGATGCCGTAGTCGAATCGCTGGTCGTATTTGTCGAAGCCGCCCTCCCGGTCGGTCGAGAGCCGGTAGCCTCCGTAGGTGCCCAGGTTGATCAGCAGACGGAAGATGGAGAAGTCGATCTTGAACTGCGACAGCAGCGGGAATTCGAGGATCTCGCAGGTCTCGCCGTAGCCTTCCGTCGAGGAAGTGTATCCCTCGTAGCCGTGTTTGGCCCCGACCTGCAGGCCGAAGTTGAAGAGCTGGTCCCAGAGCGCGTGATAATAGGTATAGTGGATACCGATATTGTTGTAGGTCAGGATCCTTTCCTGGCCGATCTTCGGCGAGGAACTCACGCCGCTCCAGTTCATTCCATAGGATACGCCGATCATGTGGATGCTCTTGAACTTGGCCGGATGGGCGACGGTGTCGAGCTCGGCGAAGTCGTCGGGCATTTCGAAGATGAATTTGTCATCCTGGGCATACGCGGCCAGGGCGGCGAGCAGCAGCGTCAGGGAAAGAAGCAATTTTTTCATCGGAACATCTCCTTCAGGTCTATGGTCTGTTCGATTTCGGCCGATTCGAGGATTTCCAGCACCTTGTTCCCGGGCGCATTCTCGTAGAAGCGCACGGATTCGGGCTGCTTGCGTGCGAGCAGGTTGCCGGTGTCGGCCAGGCCGTTGCGGTTCTTGTCGCAGGTGATGCGGACCGCATACTTGCCGGCCTTCAGGTAGGGGAACACCAGTTTCTGCGCTTTCTCGACATGGTAGGTCCGGAATACTTTCGAGCCTTTTTCGTCGGTCAGTTCGACGATATAACGGTCTTCCACGCCGGTCAGGTCCAGCGCCAGCGTGCTGAGGTCCTCGCCCTGCGGCACCTTGAACTTGGCCGAAGCCTGGGCGTTGGGCAGGCGGTCGAGGTTGAGGAACGTGCCCTGCGGCAGGGTCAGTTCATAGTCGTAGCCTTTGATGAGCGCTTCGGACGGGGTGATGATGTAGCGCCGGATGTCGGTCGTATCCTGGCGGAAAGAGAATTTCTTCTGGCTCTGCTGTCCCTTCGGATTGGTTTCCACGAGCCGGATGGAGTCGCGCACGATGCGGATCACGGGCAGGGCCGATTCCACATAGACGCCCAGCTGCTCGACCGTCTCGTCCTGGGCCTGGACCGTGAGCTTGAAGGTCGTGTCCGGTCCGGCGGGCTTTTCCTGCTCTTCCCGAGACTTGCGGGCGGGCTGTTCCGCCTGCGTCTCCTGCTTCATCACGGCCAGGGCAAGCCGCTCCTGGGCGGGAGCCAGCACGCCCGTGGAGTCGGTCTTCTGGTAGTTGAGGCGGATGAGCAGGCTGTCGTCGAGCCGGTAGTCGGTGTTGATCCAGAAATCGATGCTGTCGCGCGTGGCGTTGTACTGCAGGATCACGGCACTGTCGGGGATGCCCACGAATTCCAGCTGGTCGATCTGCACGTCCGCCGCGCTGAACTTCAGGAAGCCCTGCCGCTCGCTGACACGCCCGCTGTTCTGCAGATACTGCACAGTCTGCAGTTCCTTGAAAGTCAGGAGTGAAACCATCGACACGCGCGCTGCGCACAGGAGCGTATCCTTCATATTGAAGGAATGAAGTTCATAGACCGAGTCGGTCATCGGCAGGACCGGCTGGTAGGCTTCGTCGAGGAAGCCCACTTCGTCCTCGTCGGGATTGTACTTGAAATCGCCGTCGGTGTCGGTATAGACATAGATGCGGTACAGCGTGTCCCGCAGGTTGCGCAGCACGAAGAAACCCCAGTCGTCGGTCTTGACCGCGGCGTCGGGCAGCGTGTTGAAGCAGGCCGAGTCGGACTGGTCGATGTAGGCGGACACCAGCGCGTTCTTGACCGGCGCGAGGGTCTTGCTGTTGACCACCGAGCCGGTGAAATAGAGCGAATCCACATCGTCGCCGGTCGAGAAGGCAAAGACCAGGCGCGGGGCCAGGTTGCCTTCGTTGTTGTCGGCCAGCGCCTGGCCGAAGTCGAGGGTGTAGGTCTGGTCGGCCTTGAGCGTATCGGTGAGGGTCACCACGATGTTCTTCCCCTTGACCTTGGCCTGCGGCTTGCGCCTGGTCGGCGGGGAGAGGAGAATGTCGGCGGCATTCTTGACGACCGTATATTCGTTGTAGAGCAGCGTGAACTTTCCTTCGGTGAGGGGGAACTGCGTGGTGCCGGGCCCCGGCGTGATCTTGATCAGCACGGGCGGGAGCGTGTCTTTCGGCCCACCGCTCGGCGGGGTGGTGGTATTGGCGCAGGAGTGGCTGCCGATACAGCAGGCGACAAAGAGGGCCAGCAGGCAGACAGTGGCTGTGATTCTTTTCATTTCTCGTTGATTTCTACGCGTTTGACACGCTCAATTCCCTTGACCTTCGAAAGGGCGGCAATCAACTTGTCGAGGTCGTCGGTACTATGGACGTACAGGTCGATGAAGCCTTCGAAGATCTCGTCGTGCGTCTCGATGTGGAGCTTGCGCATGTTGACGCCCAGCACCAGGGAGATCACGCGGGTCAGGTCGCTCAGGACGCCGACCCGGTCGATGCCTTCCAGCGAAATCCTTGCCAGATACGACATGATGAAGTGTTTGCTCCATTTGGCCGAGACGATGCGGTGCCCCTCCTTCGAGGCCAGGTCGCCCGCCACGGGGCAGCTCTTCTTGTGGATGGTCACCGTCCCGTCGTCTTCGATGAAGGCCACCACGCTGTCGCCCGGAATCGGTGAACAGCACGGGGCGATGTTGAAGGAGATGGTGCCCTGGTCAGGTCGATCACGCCGATGCCGATCTTGTTGTAGAGCTCGTCCTTGCCGCTGGCGATATGGTAGTAGTCGATCAGTTTCTTGAGGACGCGGCTCCGCTCGCTGATGCCCCGTTCGTCGAGCTTGCGGTCCAGGATGGCCATGCCTTCCTTGATGCTGTTCTTCTTGTCGGATTTGAGGAAGTCCATCACCAGGTTCTTGGCCCGGCTGGTCTGCAGAAAATCCAGCCATTCGCGCTTGGGCTTGCCGCTTTCGGAGGTGATGATTTCCACCTGGTCGCCATTGGTCAGGGGCTGGGAAAGGGGTACGAGCCGCTGGTTCACCTTGGCGGCAATCGCGTGGTTCCCGATCTGCGTGTGGATGCTGTAGGCGAAATCCAGGGCCGTGGATCCCTTTGCCAGGCTCTTGGATTCGCCCATCGGCGTGAAGACGTAGATCGACGAGGTGACCAGTTCCTGATGGAATTCGTCGAGGAACTGCATGGCGTCGATGTCGGGGTTCTCGAGGATTTCGCGCACCTGCTGGAGCCAGTGCTCGATCTCGTTGTCGCCGCTTCCGTCGGAGCCTTTGTAGAGCCAGTGGGCCGCGATGCCGCGCTCGGCGATGGCGTTCATCCGCTCGGACCGGATCTGGACTTCGACCCAGCTTCCGCCGTGGCTCATCACGGTCAGGTGCAGGGCTTCATAGCCGTTGGCCTTGGGCTTGTCCACCCAGTCGCGGGTCCGGTCGGGCTTGTATTGGTACAAGCCGCTGATGACCGAAAAGATGAACCAGCACTGCTCCCTTTCGGTCAGGCCGGGCTTCGATTCGAAGATGATGCGCACGGCATAGATGTCGTAGATCTGCTCGAAGGGGATGTTCTTGGACGTCATCTTCTTCCAGATGGAGTAGGGCGTCTTCAGGCGCTTGAGGACGGTGTATTTGTAGCCGGCCTTGTCGAGTTCCTGGCGGATGGGGGCGATGAAATTGTCGATCAGTTCGCCGCGCTGCTCCATGATCTGGCCCAGCTGCTGCTCGATCGAGGCGTAGGCGACCGGCTCGCGGTATTTGAGCCAGATGTTCTCCATCTCCGACTTGATGCTGTAAAGGCCGAGCCGGTGGGCCAGGGGGATGAAGAGGTACATCGTCTCGCTGAGGATCTTGTCGCGCTTGTATTCCGGCATGAACTGGATGGTGCGCACATTGTGGAGCCGGTCCGCGAGCTTGATCAGCACGATGCGCACATCGTCGTTGAGGGTGACCAGGATCCGGCGGAAATTCTCCGCCTGGAGGCTGATGCGGGTTTCCTTGCCCTTGTTCTTGTTGTCGTTGTCCAGGGCGGTCTTGATCTTGGTAAGCCCGTCCACCAGCGAGGCGATCTTGTCGCCGAACAGCCGCTGGATGTCCTCGACCGTGAAGTCCGTGTCTTCCACCACGTCGTGCAGCAGGGCTGCGCAGATCGACTTGCAGCCCAGCCCGATCTCATCGACCACGATCTTGGCCACGGCGATCGGGTGCAGGATGTAAGGCTCGCCCGAGCGGCGCCGGACCCCTTTGTGGGCTTCGTTGGCAAATTCGAAGGCTTTCAGGACCAGCTGGTACTGTTCCTCGTCGGCGCAGCGCTTCCGGCTGGATTCCCGCAGTCCGGCAAATTCCCGTTCAATCAGTTTATAATCCTCTTCCGTAAACATAGTCTTCAGTCATTTTTCAATTCGAGCGCCTCCTGTGCGCTCTTGTCGGAAAGGCCGCGTTCCTTCGCTTCCTGGTAGTCCACGATCGTGTAGCCCCGCGACAGCTCCGCCCCGAACAGGATGACCTGCCAGGTCAGGTTCAGCCACACGATGAACAGGGGGATGAAGGCCAGGGCGCCGTACACCGCGCCCAGGCGGGTCACCATCACCTGGGTTCCCATATACAGGTATTGGATGCCCACGAAGACCACGCCGACGATCAGGGCGGCTTTGAGCGCCGAACCGTAGCGGACCTTCGCGTGCGGAATGAATTTGTACATCACCGACAGCGCCAGCACGACGATGCCGTAGAAAGCCAGCCAGAACATATTGGTCGTGATGAAACTGAACGGTCCCAGGTGACCTTCCAGCAGGCCGATGAAACGCGCGTACCAGGTCCAGCCCGAAAAGAGCAGCACCAGCACGAAGGGCGTGACCAGCATGATGGCGAAATACACGGCGACCCGCTGCCACAGCTTGCGGGGCGTATCGACCTGCCAGATGCGGTTGAACGCGATTTCCACATTGATCATCAGCCAGACGATGGTCCACACGAAACTCAGGAAGGAAATCCAGCCGAATACGCCGTTTTCGGTCGCCTTGATGAGGTTCATCGCGTATTTCATGATGACCTGGATCAGCTGGGTACTGGTGGGAAACGATTCCAGCAGCGAATCCGACAGGATCTGGTCCAGCCCGAAGCCGTGCGAGATGAACAGGATCAGGGCGATCATCGGGACGAAGGCCAGGATGGTGAACTGGCTCAGCGCGACGGCCTCACGCCCGACGCGCTCGTTCGCGAAGCCGCGGGCCGTGAGCAGAAAGGCCTTGACGCTCTTGAAGAAACGCTTGCGCGCATCGCTCAGCTGGCTGAAATCGAGCACCCAGATGTCCTTCGTCAGGAATTTGACGAGCATCTTGATGAAATCCTTGATTCTGGCCAGAAACAGTCGCATTGCCTATTCTTTTCCGATGATTTGGTAGAACTGTGCTTCGTCAATGACGGGAATCCCGAGTTTCTCCGCCTTGCGGAGTTTCTCCGGGCCCGCCTTCTCGCCGGCCAGCAGCCAGGCCGTCTTGCCGCTCACCGAGCCGGCGTTCTTGCCGCCATGGGCTTCGATGAGCCCTTTCATCGCTTCGCGGGAGATGGAGAAATTGCCCGAAATGACGACCGTCTTGCCGGCGAGCGTGTCGGAGAGGCGCTGCTGCGCGTCCTCGCTTACGGCCATCTGGAGCCCGGCTTCCCGCAGCCGGCGCACCGTATCCCGCCCGGCCTCCGAGGCGAAGTAAGCGAGGATGGAATCGGCGACGATTTCCCCGATGTCCTCGATCTGCAGCAGCTCTTCGCGCGAGGCGGCGGCCAGCGCGTCGATCGATCCGAAATGGCGGGCCAGCATCTTGGCGGTCTGTTCGCCGATGTGCCGGATGCCCAGTGCGTAGAGGACGCGCTCGAAGGGGACGCTGCGGCTGGCCTGAAGGCTGGCGAGGAAGTTGTCGGCCGACTTGTCCTGCCAGCCGTCGAGCGAGACGAGCTGCTCGCGGGTGAGAGTGTACAGGTCGGGCAGGGTGTGGATGTATCCCTTGTTGTAAAGCGCTTCGATGGTGGCCTCGCCGGCCAGGATATCCATGGCCTTGCGGCCGGCGAAATGGATGAAACGGCCCTTGATCTGCACGGGGCAGGATTCGCGGTTGGGGCAGTAGTGCCGCGCTTCGTCCTCATCGCGCACCAGCGGCGTGCCGCAGTCGGGGCAGCAGGCCGGGAATTCGGGCCGGCGGGCGTCCGCAGGCCGTTTCGACAGCTCTACGCCGGTGATCTTCGGAATGATTTCCCCGCCTTTCTCCACATAGACGTAGTCGCCGATGTGGATGTCCAGCAGGTCCATCTGGTCCTTGTTGTGGAGCGAGGCGCGCTTGACGACCGTCCCCGAAAGTTGGACGGGTTCGAGATTGGCCACGGGCGTGACGGCGCCGGTGCGGCCTACCTGGTAATCGATCGACAGAAGGGGCGTGAGCGCCTGTTCGGGCTTGAATTTCCAGGCCGTCGCCCAGCGGGGCGACTTGGCCGTGAAGCCCAGCTGCCGCTGCAGTTCGAGTTCGTTGACCTTGATGACGATGCCGTCGGTGGCGAAGGGGAGGGTCTTCCGGCGGGTATCCCATTCGTCAATATAAGCCACCGCTTCTTCGATGGTGCCGGCATGGCGGCTGTATTCAGAAATGGGAAGCCCCCAGCTGCGCGCGGCTTCGAGGGCTTCGATATGGGTCTTGAAAGGCAGGTTTTCTCCCAGCAGATGATAGAGCACGCAGTCCAGGCCGCGCGTGCGCATTTCGGCCGGATTCTGGAGTTTCAGGCTGCCGGAGGCGGCGTTGCGGGGATTGGCGAACGGCTCCAGCTCCGCTTCCGTGCGCGCGGCGTTGAGGCGGTCGAAGGCGGCGTAGGGCATATAGATTTCGCCGCGGATCTCGAATTCTTCCGGGATTCCCTCTCCGTGCAGCTGGCGCGGGATGGCGGGAATGTTCACCACGTTCCGGGTCACGTCGTCGCCCTTGGTCCCGTCGCCGCGCGTGAGGGCGCGCAGCAGGCGGCCGTCGCGGTAGGTCAAGCAGATGGCGGTCCCGTCGAATTTCAGTTCGCAGGAGAAGCTGTAGGGCGTGGAGACGGCCTTGCGGATGCGGTTGTCAAATTCGTAGAGCTCCTCCCGGGCGTAGGTGTTGCCCAGCGAGAGCATCGGGTACCGGTGGGGAACTTGCACGAAATCGCTGCCAGCGCCGGACAGGTCGCTGCCGACATGGCGCGTGGGACTGTCCTCCGTGGCGAATTCCGGATACAGTTTCTCCAGCCCCTGCAGCTCGCCCATCAGCAGGTCGAATTCGAAGTCCGTGATGGCGGGCTGATTGAGCACGTAATAGTTGTAATTCTGCCGTTCGAGCTCCTTCTTCAGGAAGTCGATGCGCTCTTTTGCCGCTGCTTTTCCTATTTTGGCCATACTCCAGCAATAAACTACAAAAATAACGATTATTATTCAAAAAATAATATCTTTGCGGGGTCAAAAAACGGATAGAAACAATTACCATACTATGAGAGAATCCATTATCATTTTGGCAGGCGGGGGACCGGCCCCCGGCATCAACACGGTAGAAGGTACCATCGCAAAAGCTTTCATGGCCGAAGGATATCGCGTCCTGGGTCTTCATGGCGGCTATTCGGGCCTTTTCTCCGCATCCCCCAACTTCATTGAATTCAATTTCGCCCTGGCGGACTCCATTTTCAACCGCGGCGGTTCTTACCTGCAGATGAGCCGCTACAAACCGACCCAGGAAGACTTCGACCGCTATTTCAACCTCAAGTTCTTCCAGGAAAACAATATCCGGCTGCTGGTGACCATCGGCGGCGACGACACCGCCTCGACGGCCAACCGCATTTCCAAGTTCCTGCGGGAGAAGAAATACCCCGTGCAGAACATCCACGTGCCCAAGACCATCGACAACGACCTTCCGCTGCCGATGAACGCCCCGACCTTCGGCTACAACTCCGCCAAGGCGGAAGGCGCCCGTATCGCCACCACGGTGTATGAGGACGCCCGCACGTCCGGCAACTGGTTCATCGTCTCGGCGATGGGTCGCTCCGCCGGCCACCTGGCCATGGGTATCGGCGCTTCCTGCCACTACCCGATGATCATCATCCCCGAGATGTTCAACAAGACCGAGATCACCGTCGACAAGATCGTCAAGCTTTCGGTCAGCGCCATCATCAAGCGCAAACTCCGCGGCATCGCCTATGGCGGCATCATCGTCTCCGAGGGTGTGTTCCACATGCTCAGCGACGAGCAACTCGAGGCCACCGGCATCAAGTTCACCTACGACGACCACGGCCACCCGGAACTGGGCAAGATTTCCAAGGCACAGCTGTTCAACGATATGCTGGAGATCAAACTCAAGGAGCTCGGCCTGAAGATCAAGACCCGTCCGGTGGAGATCGGCTACGACATCCGCTGCCAGCAGCCCATCGCCTACGACCTGTTCTACTGCTCGCAGCTGGGCGCCGGCGTATATGAACTCTTCGAACGCGGCGAGACCGGCTGCATGGTGTTCGTCGACCAGGAAGGCACGATCCGTCCGCTCTATCTGGAAGAACTCCAGGATCCCGAGACGGGCAAGATTCCGCCGCGCCTGGTGAACATCGAAGGCGACGAGGCGCAGATCGTGTACAAGCACCTGCTTAACTACATCACCCCGCACGACTACGAGGCCGCCCGCCAGTACCTCCCCAACCCCGAGGAGTACGACTTCTACAAGATCCTGAACTGGGAGCGGTAGATGATTATCTATCAACTGTTATTGAGAGCCTTCGGGAACCGCGCCTGCGTACCCGGAGGCTCTTATGCACAGAACGGGTCGGGCAAATTCAACGACGTCACCGATGAAGTGCTTGCCAAATTCCGCAAGCTCTCGATCGGTGCCGTGTGGTACACCGGCGTGATCTCCCACGCCACCCGGACCCATTTCCGCACCATCCCCGACAACGACCCGTCGCTGGTCAAGGGGGAGGCCGGATCCCCCTATGCCATCCGCAACTATTTCGATGTCGATCCGGCCCTGGCCGTGAATCTCGACAACCGGATGGCCGAATTCGAGGCGCTGGTCGCGCG
The DNA here is from genome assembly GCA_902789445.1 of uncultured Bacteroidia bacterium. Taxonomy (GTDB): domain Bacteria; phylum Bacteroidota; class Bacteroidia; order Bacteroidales; family UBA932; genus Cacconaster. The sequence continues at coordinate 26,121 of CADAOB010000007.1, forward strand.
GACCCACAAGGCCGGGATGAAGGTTATCATCGATTTCGTGCCCAACCACGTGTATCGGGAGTACCGCAGCTATTTCACGGCCGAGAATTTCTATCCCCTCGACGGACCGCTGCACCTGCCCGAGTCGCTCCACAGCCGCTATGTCGAGAATCCGGCCCTGGCCACCGGCAACGACGTGTTCCATGCCTGGCCGTCGGAGAACGACTGGTACGATACCGTCAAGCTCAACTACAACAACCGCAGCACCTGGAGCAAGATGCTGCAAGTGCTCAAGTTCTGGGCGGGAAAAGGCGTTGACGGCTTCCGCTGCGACATGGTCGAACTCGTTCCGCCCGCTTTCTTCGACTGGGCCTTCCGGGCCCTGCGGGCCGAGCGTCCCGACCTGTTCTTCATCGCCGAAGTCTATGGCAAGGAGAACTACCGGCGCTATGCTGACGCCGGCTTCGACCTGCTCTACGACAAGTCCGGTTTCTACGACGCCCTGCGCGGCATCGTCCGGGGCGAACGCCCCGCTTCCTGCCTGACGCAGGAGTGGCAGGCCCTGGGTGACCTGCAGCCCCGGATGCTCAATTTCCTGGAAAACCACGATGAACAGCGGCTCGCTTCCGATTTCTTCGCCGGCAGCGGCAAGGCCGGCATGGCTGCCCTGGCCGTTTCGCTCCTGTTCAACACCTCTTCGTTCATGCTCTATTTCGGACAGGAATTCGGGGAAAGAGGCATGGAAGCCGAGGGTTTCAGCCAAGTGGACGGCCGCACGTCGATCTACGATTACTGCTGCATCCCCTCCGGCGCCCGCTACCTTGCGGGACATTTGACGGTCGATGAGACCGTCGTCTATAAGGAATACTGCCGCCTGCTGCGCATCGCCACGGCCGACGCCATTTTCTCGAAAGGCGGTACTTTCGACCTGATGTATGCCAATCCGGTCTCCGCCCATTTCGACCCGTCCCGCCAGTTCGCCTGGATGCGGGGTTACGCCGGAAGCGTCATGGCCATCGTCGCCAACTTCGCCGGCCATCCGGTCGATGTCGATGTCTTCATCCCCGCCGAAGCTTCCGCCTACTTCGGCCTGCCCGCCACCACCGGCCGCACCGTCCACTTCCACGTCGCCGCCCACGACTACACCCGCATCGACGTCTCCCGCTGATTTTTTTCCGNCGGCGGTGAAAGAATTCCGTCTGCCCGGCGTATATATGGAAAAACCGAGCAGAACAATGAGAAAAAAAACCTTCCAGTCTGAAGACAGAATGCCTAATCGTCCTCATCTGCAGGCCCCGGAATCAGTAGCGTATCTTCAGATACCCGGATCCCATAGGCGACATCTCTGAAGCGCCCGGGTTGCGGCTCGAGAATACCGGAAGCAACGAGTGCTTTAATGTCTCTCTCGGCCGTATCGACGGATACGGATGCAATCTTCGCCCAATTCTTTACCATCAGTTTCCCGGCATATCCGTCGAGATAGGTGTTCAGCACCTGCTTTTGTCGGTCCGTGATTACATCTTGCGCGTGTCTCTGCCAGAAAACAGCTTTGTTCAGGATGGACGACAGCATCTCCTCTGCACTCTCAATAGCGCGAATCATGCAATCGAGATACCAGTCAATCCAGGCTGTGATGTCCCCACTCCCTTTCTGGCAGCACTCGAGAATGCCATATCTGAGATAGCCCGGCTGATTCGGCCATTCCCGTCATCAAAAGGGTGAATGCTCACAAACCAGAAATGCGCGACAGCCGATTTAACGTAATCCTTTGGCGTAGAATCGGCATTGAACCAGCCAAGAAACTTCTCCATCTCGCCGGGAACAAGTTCTGCGGCCGGTGCGTGATAATGGACTTTCTCCCGCTCCAAAGTGCCCGAAATGACGTCCATATCATCGACCCTGTACTTCCCGACATTGATGACCTCCATACCGCTTCTGCCCGTTGGGAATAGGCAGTTATGCCATCCGAAAAGCCGGTCATCAGTCAGAGGCTTCGCATAGTTCCCTACCGCATCCAACATCATCTCAACGACTCCGTCGACATAGTGCGAAGGCTCCGTCTCGTTCGTAATATGGACACCCATCCTTCTTGCCACCGAAGAACGTACCTGGTCGGAGTTCAAGGCAACGCCTTCAATCTCGGATGATGCGACAATATCGTGCGTCAAAGCCTCGACGCCTGCCTGTTGCTGGACATCGAATCCAATGACCGACAGCCGCCCTTCAAGAAAACCGGCGGCCTTGTTCACCTTCGCGAGTTTAGGGCCGATGCGGGTCTGGTCCCAGGTAAAATTAACCGCAAATTTTGCGGATTATTATCCGCAGCAACGTCTTAAGCCTCTGTTGCCAACGACTCGGATCACGGGTTCGTGTGCCAGTTTGGCCAGATGTTAAGAATTTTCTTGGCTTACAGCCCCCAAAAAGTGAAAAAGATGGCTAACCGCAATATGAGGTTGGATTTTTTGATGCCCTCATGAGAAGGGAACATCCTTACATTGCAATATCTGGTTGGAAATAGGTATTTATCCTCTCCCCTTGAATCGAAGGTAGTGGTTGGAATCCCCCTGACAAGGTCGATGAAGGAAGCGGAAAAGCTGATCACGAGAATAGAGAGTGTAACAGGGGCTCTGGAAAGGAGCGCCATCAAAATCGAACCGGCCTTGAATGCAATGGCAGACAATCTCTCAAAGGACAAGAGGTTCAAGTTCACCGCACAGCTCAGCGATAAGTCCATTGAATCCATAAGGGCCGAACACGGGGAATTCATCAAAGAGGAAGAGGAACTTCTGAAGGGTCATCGTGCGGCCTTGAAGAAGTCCTTCTCCGAGTCGGTTGCGGAAGAGAAGAAGGCCTTTGAAAACCACAAGATTGAGATGGAAAGGACGAAAGAATACGGTGAAGGGGTCTGGTTTTCTCAGAGGGCCTGGAACTGGATATTCGGGTTCATGATTGTGTCTGGATTCTGGTTCGTTGCATCAATCACGGCTGTCATTGTTCTTTTGTTTAAGTGAGCCAATTACTTGCTGGTCAGATAAACCAAAGGCGATTAATCATTGACCTGTTCCTATAATGAGGAACAGGTCAATGAGTCATTAGAAACCAGATATATAAAGTAGACGCTGAGAGACAAGTGATCAACGTTGCCTTTTGATCTTTATTATCACTTCCACTTGATTCTCAGGATGAGCATCAGGAGTTATGCGGGTGATACGCACATCGTAGATATCGACGAGGCCCATATCAAGGTATTTGGAGATGTCGTGATTGGAGCCGCGTGGGATGAAACCGAGTTTGTAGTCCTCGAAGTAGATAGCTACAGCATAGGGGTCGAAACGGTTGTCTTCTTCTCTGACGAGATCCAACTTGGTTCCTATGTGAAGGTGTTCAAAAGCCTCGCTGCCGTCCCAGTAACTGAATCCGGCGATGTGGAAATTGTCAAGGTGGATCTTCTCCATTTGTTTATTGTCTCTTGTTCGCATAGGTGTTTTACTGTTTCATGTACTATTGCATAATAGCCTAAAAAAGCATATCTTTGAAAATAAATTTAATAACAGTCTAAAATGAAAAAATCCATCATCCTCATGCTCGCAGCTTCGACGCTGCTTTTCGCTTCGTGCGCGAGCTCCCGCTTCTATTCCGAAAAGGCTTCCGCCATCCAGCCCATTGCCTTCGTCCAGCCTTATTCGTATATCACCGACGCCATCGACGACTGGGCTACCGAGTATCTCGACGAAGTTTCCCGGGTTAACCAGGAACTTTTGAGCAAGGCCGTCAATTCCGTAGGCTTGCCCATACAGAAGTCGGTAGCGATGGCTTACAACAAGGAGGAACGTTCCGCCCTGAACGATTGGATGCACCGCTTCGGCAACATGAACGCCACCGCCGCCAGGGACCTTGTGATACCCGGTGAACTCCGCGATGCGGTTGGGAAAAGCGGCTGCCGCTACGGACTCGTGGTTGCGGACTTCGGCTATCTGAAGAACGCTAAGGAACTTGCTCTGGAAAAGGCTATCGATACCGCCACGAAGTTGCTGGACGCCGTCCTGAACAAGAGCATCGACCTCAGCGACGATGCCGAGTCGTGCCTCAACAGCGTATATGCCTTGATTTTCGACAACCAGACCGGCAACGTGGTGTGGTTCGGCTCGCAGCCCCGCAGGTACAAGAAGAACCCCGTCGATCCGCGCATCATCAACGACCAGGTCAACGCCCTTTTCAAAGATTTCAGGTAGGGGCAGGCACATCCATGACTTGGTATGTATAGAAGACTGTTTCTGTTTGCTGCCGCAGCAGGGCTTCCTCTGAGCGGATGCACGGAAAAGCAGACTGATTACGTGAACATCGTCCTGATGAATCTGGATGATGTCGGGTACGGTGATTTCTCCTGCAACGGGGCTTACGGTTACTCTACGCCGAATATCGACAAGCTTGCCGGTGAGGGTGTGAAGTTCACCCATTTCCTTGCCGCTCAGCCGGTCAGCGGCGCTTCAAGAGCCGGACTGCTTACCGGATGCTACCCCAACCGAATAGGTTTTGCCGGGGCTCCGGGTCCGGAAACAAAGACCGGAGTGCATGAAGATGAGATGACGATAGCGGAGGTGCTCAAGCAAAAGGATTATGCCACCGCTATCTATGGGAAGTGGCATCTCGGGAGTTACGAGCAGTTCCTCCCCCTCCAGAACGGTTTTGATGAATACTACGGGCTGCCATATTCAAATGATATGTGACCCTTCCATCCTCAACAGGGCACGATTTTCAATTTCCCGGACCTTCCGACTTATGAAGGCAATGAGATTGTCGGTTACACCTGGACCAGGACAGAATGACGACCGATTACACTGAACGGGCAATTAGCTTCATCAGGGAAAACAGGAAAATTTGCCAGATTCATCGTAACCTTAACACATTATCCTGGCATCAGTGAGATGCCGGTCGTAATTTTCTTATATCAGTGGGCTGTTGGTGGTGGGTCCTGCGGGCGGCCTGGTAGAGGCAGGCGATAATGTTCCAAAAAGGCGGCTACGAGGGCATCGGCTGTGGGTTAAGTTTACAGAATGACTTCGAAAAAGTGTGAGCTAAACGTACTTTATCTCCGAAATCTTTGAAGATAAAACGCAAAAAGGTCGCACTTTTTGTAGCTAGTAAAGGAATAATTGCTATCTTCGCACTGAATTAAAATGCACTGATATGAAGGCACCCAAGATAATCGCCCGGGAGGCGGAGATGGCTGAACTGAAACGGTGCTACGAGAGTGACCGTTCAGAGCTCGTAATTGTATATGGCCGCAGGCGTGTAGGCAAGACGTTCCTTGTGGACACGTTCTTCGAGAAAAAATACGATTTCTCCTTCGTCGGTGGGTTTAAACTCACTAAGGTAAAGCAACTGCGCGGGTTCGCCAAAGCGCTGAAGAAAGCAGCCGGTCTCAAACTCCAGCCTAAACTCTCTTCCTGGGAGGATGCCTTTGATGCACTGGAAGAATATATCGAGAGTCTTCCGGAGGATAAGCGCAAGGTCATCTTCATCGACGAGATGCCTTGGATTGACACGCCGCAGTCGGAGTTTGTGGAGGCGTTTGAGTCTTTCTGGAACAGCTGGGGATCACGCCGCAGCGACATCGTGCTGATTGCAAGCGGTTCGGCATCGTCCTGGATGGTGGACAAATTCGTGGAGAATATCGGTGGTCTGCACGCAAGAATCACGAACAACATCTATATCCGGCCCTTCAATTTGAAAGAAACGGAGGAGTATCTGCGGAGCAGGGGTTTCCGTTGGAGTCGTTACCAGATTCTTCAGCTGTATCAGATTATGGGTGGCGTACCTTTCTATCTGAGTCTGCTTGATCCTAAACAGACACTGCTGGCTAATATTGACCGTCTGTTTTTCCGGCGGAATGCAGAATTGAAGACTGAATTCGACGAGCTTTTCAATGCCGTTTTCAACAAGGTGGACAAGTATCTGGAAGTCGTCGCCTTGCTCAATAGCAACCATGACGGATTGACCTACTCTGAAATCAAGAAAGGATCCAGTCTTGACGGGGACCGCCTGACGACCGTCCTGAAGAACCTGGAGCGCTGCGATTTCATTATCTCCTTCCAGCAATTCAGGAACAAGTCCAGGGGTACCTTGTATAGGCTTGTGGACTTCTATACGTTGTTCTATTACAAGTTTGTAAATGCCATTGACAGCAAGGATGAGGAGTGGTGGACACACAATTACAATTCCCATTCTGTGGAGTCCTGGCAGGGATATGCGTTTGAACTGATCTGTCTTACCCACCTTCCTCAAATCCGTAAGAGCCTGGGTATCTCCGGCATTTCCACATCGGCGTCCTCGTGGCGCTATGTTCCGGGCAAGAATGCACCGGGCAGGAAAGCGCAGATTGACCTGCTCATTGCCCGTGGTGACCACATCATCAACCTTTGTGAGATGAAGTTCTCCGTCGGTCCTTTCATCATCAAAAAATCCTACGCGGAGGACGTGCGAGAGAGGAAGCAGTTGTTCAAACAAGTGGAAAAGACCCCTGACGGGCTGGACATAACCTTTGTGACAACCTTCGGCGTGGCTGACGGTGTGAACAAGGATGTAGTGGATTCAGAGGTAGTAGCGGAGGATCTGTTCAACTAAAATCTGGTTTCCATCATTTACCTACACAAGGCCGAAATACTGCTTATATGGATGCACTTTTTAACTGAAAACAACATCCAGCAAGCAGACCGCCGCCACCTTCTTCTCATTCACTACCTCCGCATAGATTTCAGTAGTATGGACGCTGGTGTGGCCCAGTAGCTTGCTGGTGGTGTAGATGTCGCCTCCTGCAGTCAAGGTCAATACGAATTTACTTGTCCTTTCCTTTCTTGTTTTTTCGGACATCAGAATACATGTAGAATACTTGAATAAGCTGAAATATGAATGCTGCCAAAACAGCAAGCCGGAGAAATCTATTGTCTATGTTGACACTGACAAAGAGAATTGCGAAAGCTATCGCCAAAACGATAGAGAGAATCAACAATACAATAGAACGTTTCAGCTTGTCCATACAAATTACGATTTATCAGTGAAATATGTAATTGCAAAAATACAATTTCTTTTAATTATGGCAACAACCATCCTTTCCTTTTCACCGAAAGTGCCGGCGACCGGGCCCCAGCCTCGACCGTCGTGCCTCCAACCATAGATTGCAACCACACGATGAAGGTGGGATAAGGGATTTCAACCTTACCCCACCTTCAGAGGATTCTTACATATTAGATTCTCTCAACCTAAGATTTCGGATAGCCAAAAAGATGAAACCCCAGAAGATGGCCGAAGTGATCGGTTGCACGGCCGATGCCGCCGACCCTGTTCAACAGGGCCGGCGGCTTTTCGTTTTCCACCTGCAGCCTACTGCAAGCTGAAGCGCCAGAGCTTCGCGTGGCGGGGCTCGCGCGAGGTGTGGAAGACGACGTAGGCGTAGCCGTCTTTCAGGCAGATGCCTTCGGGCTCGTCGGCAAGGTCGGTCAGGTTGCGGCTCAGGACGATGCGCTTCTGCTCCAGATCGACGACATGAAGGAAGCATTCGTGCGGCGGATAGCCATCGGGCAGATAGGCGTAGCGGCCGCGGACGATGCTGCCCTGCCAGATGTTGATGCCGCTGTCGAGTCGGACTTCGTCAAGGACATCGGCATCGGTCAGGTGAATCTCGCTACTTGCGTCGGAGTCGGCAAGGCGGGGGAGGCGGAACTTCTTGAGCAACTTATAGTCGCCGTTACGTCCGCCGTAGGTATAGATGAAGCCGTTCCCGGCATCGAGGCACCAGTCGATCGTCCCTGCGTAGCCGCTGCCGTCGAAAAAGATCTTCTGGACGACACGGCTTCCTTTCAGCGTGACATCGGTCACATAGCAGCAGTTTTCGCCGCCGCAGGAGGCGACGTACAGCAGCGGGAACTGCGCGCGGCGCGAGGCTTTCTCCACGCCGAAGCAGGCGTTGTTGCAGTGGGAGGAATTGCCTTCCATCAGGTAATTGGCCACCATCTTCCGCTTCTTCATGTCGAAGATACAGAGGCGTCCCTTGTCGTGCAGGACGAAGGCGTACTTGTCGTACATGGCAAAGCCCTGCGTAGAGCCGGTGACTTCCTCCCCGGCAGGCGTCCAGTCGGCAAAGTCGCACACGAATTCCGGCTTGAGGGAGGGGAGGCCCGATATCCGGCGGAACTCAGCCCGGGCCCGCGCGGCCTGGGCGCGGTAGTCCGGGTTGGCCTGCAATGCCGCATATCCGATGCAGGCGGCGGAGGCGCTGGCATCTACATCGCTCTGCCAGTGGCATCCGGCGATCACGCGGCTTTCCCCGCTTTCGTGCGCCCGTTTGAACAAGGCCTCGGCGGCGTTGGGATTGATTTCCGACAGGATCAGGGCCGCGCTCCAGGCGCGGATGGTGTGGCCAGACGGGTAGGAGCCCTCGGTGGCGAGCCAGGCATCATCCTGGGGAAAGATGGAACTTTCCTTGAAACGCGCATAGGGCCGCATCCGGAAATAGTGGGCCTTGGGCCGGAAACGGATCTGCTCGATGGTCGAGACGCCGTTCTTGAAAAGTTTGAAGATTTCGGGTGTCGCAAGCGAATCGATGGCCAGGCCGAAGGGTTCGCTGTAGATGACCCGGGTGGTGTCGAGATTCCAGATGGCATCGCGCTTGGCCTGGGCCAGGCGCGCGCTGTCAAGCCGCTGCGTCTTGCCCCACATATAGCGCATGATGTCGTGGGTGAAGGCTTCCCCGATGGTGTCGGGTGGCGGCGGCAGGCATTTGACCAGGTCGGGGAGTTCGTGTTCCGTGAGATATAGTTCGACGTCCTGTGCGCGCAGGAGCACGGCGCTGGCGAGTGCGATGCAAAGTACGAGAATCTTTTTCATGGCTGGATGCAATCTCTTCTGCAAATATCGCAAAAAAACTCGTATCTTTGTCTGACAACGATTTGCCTTATGCCCAGATTCTTTTACGTTTTGGCGCTTTTCGCCCTGCTCATCGCTTCGGCCGGAACGGCTGCAGCGCAGCGTGTGACCGACGGCAACTACCGGACGGTGGCGCACATCAAGTCGGACGGTACGATCCAGGACAGCTCCTACCGCACTGTCGGCCATGTCAAGAGCGACGGCACCGTGCAGGACGCTTCGTACCGCACCATCGGCCATGCGAAGGACATTCCGATGCAATGGGCGGCCTTTTATTTCTTTTTCAGCAATTAATCTATTTTGACGATATGAAACGTACTATCCTGATCACGGGCGGCGCGGGTTTCATCGGAAACCATGTGGTACGCCACTTCGTGAACAAATATCCAGATTACCGCATCATCAATCTCGACAAACTGACCTACGCCGGTAACCTGGCCAATCTCAAGGACATCGAAGACCGGCCGAACTACAAGTTCGTGAAAATGGACATCTGCGACTTTGATGCGGTTTACAAATTGATGCAGGACGAAAGGGTTGACGGCATCATCCATCTGGCGGCTGAAAGCCATGTGGACCGCTCAATCAAGGATCCGTTCACCTTCGCCCGCACGAACGTGATGGGAACCCTCACCATGCTCGAGGCCGCCCGCCGCTTCTGGCAGCCTTTCAACTACCGGCTGCCCGCTGAAGAGGCTTCCGCGGCAGGGGTATCCCCTTCACGGAGTTTTTGCGGGGAGGCTGGTGCAGAAGGCCGTAGCGGGCGAGAAGATGTTTCCGCAGCAGGGGTATCCCCTTCACGGAGTTTTTGCGGGGAGGCCGGTGCAGAAGGCCGTAGCGGATGTGAAGGGGATACCCCTGCCGCGGAAAACCCGACCATCGCCTGCCGCTTTTATCATATTTCGACCGACGAAGTCTATGGCGCCCTGGAAATTACGGACCCTCAAGGGGTGGAGCCGCCGTTCACGACGAAAGCTTCCAGCGGGAAACACCATCTGGCCTATGGCAAGAACTTCTTCACCGAAGACCTCAAATACCAGCCGCACAGCCCCTACAGCGCCGCCAAAGCCTCGTCCGACCATTTCGTGCGCGCCTATCACGATACCTACGGGATGCCGACCGTGGTGACCAACTGCTCGAACAACTACGGCCCGTACCAGTTCCCCGAAAAGCTGATCCCGCTGTTCATCAACAATATCCGGCATCGCAAGCCGCTGCCCGTTTACGGAAAGGGCGAAAATGTCCGCGACTGGCTCTATGTCGAAGACCATGCCCGGGCCATCGACCTGATCTTCCACCAGGGGAAAACCGCCGAGACCTACAACATCGGCGGCTTCAACGAGTGGAAGAACATCGATCTGATCAAAGTCCTGATCGCCACCGTGGACCGCTTGCTGGGCCGCCCGGAGGGCGCCGACCTCGACCTGATCACCTATGTGACCGACCGGGCCGGCCACGACCTGCGCTACGCCATCGACTCGACCAAACTCCAGAAAGAACTGGGCTGGGAACCTTCGCTGCAATTTGAAGAAGGCATCGAAAAGACCGTCCGCTGGTATCTCGACAACCAGGCCTGGATGGATAATGTCACCAGCGGAGACTACCAGCGCTACTACGACGACATGTACAAGAACCGCTGATGCTTTCAAAAAATGAGATAAAGGATATCCGGGCACTGGGCCAGAAAAAGTTCCGCGACGAGCGGGGCCTCTTCGTGGTCGAAGGAGAGAAACTGGTCGAAGAAGCCCTGCGCTCCGGCTTTGAGATCGTCGGACTTTATCGCACGGAAGACATCGGCGCGGAAGCCATGAGCCGCATCAGCCAGCTCACGCATCCGTCGCCGGCCCTGGCGGTCGTCCGCCAGCCGGCTCCGGCGATGGCCGCTCCCACCTTATCCCCCGATGAACTGGTTCTGGCCCTCGACGGCATCCGCGACCCCGGCAATCTGGGAACGATCCTCCGGATCGCCGACTGGTTCGGCATCCGGCAGGTCCTGGCTTCCGAAGACACCGTGGAGGTTTTCAACCCGAAAGTCGTCCAGGCGACCATGGGCGCCATCTTCGGGGTCCGCGTGCATTATTGCAGACTGGCGCGGGTTTTGGGATGCCCGGCTGGGCCGGGTATGACGGCGGTTCCGGTGTACGGAACTTTTCTCGAAGGAGACAACATCTATGAGGCCGATTTGACCCGCGGGGGCGTCCTGCTGATGGGCTCCGAGGCCAACGGCATTTCCCCGGAGGTGGCGGCCACCGTCACCCGCAAACTCTTCATTCCGCCGTTCCCTACTGGCGCCCATACCAGCGAGTCCCTGAATGTGGCCGTCGCAACGGCGATCGCCTGCAGCGAGTTCCGCCGTCGATAAACAGATTTTTGTATATTTGCAGGATATGAAGCGCGTAGCGGTCTGGATCGGAATCATGCTTGCAGCCGGCAGTCTCCTGCTGACAGCCTGTTCCACGACACGCGTCCTGGCCGAAAACGAAGCCCGGCTGGCCGAAAACAAAGTCGTCATCGTGGATGGCCAGCGCAAGGGAGACCCCTACAACGGCGGTTCGCTCCAGCCATACATCAAACAGAAAGCCACCAGTTCCTTCCTGGGAATCGTCAACCCGCTCGTGTACATCTATAACTGGCAGAACGGACGGGGCGGCTGGTGGGACCGGCTCTGCCAGAAAGTCGGCGTGCCGCCCGTCATCTACGATCCGGGCCTGCTGGACGATTCCGCCCGGAGCATGGAAGACCACCTCGAATACGAAGGCTGGTACAATTCCCGCGTCGAGCCGCGCCCGTCCATCAAGAAAAAGCGGGCCAAGGTGAAATACGACGTGACCCTCGGCAAGCGATTCCCGATCCGGGACATCAGTTTCCAGATCCGCGACACGGCCCTGGCCGGCCTTCTGGCCGCCGATTCAGCCCGTTACACCATCCATCCCGGCGATCCGCTCTCCGAAGTCAGTCTGGAGAAGGAGAGCGAACGGGTCGCCCAGCATTTCCGGAACAACGGCTACTGGGGCTTTTCGAAGAACTATTTCTTCTTCTATGCCGACACGTCCACGGTCCGCGACTCCGCCGACCTGATCGTCGCCATCGAAAACTACACCCGCAACGAAAACGAAGACGCCGCCCGGCCGCATCGGAAATACCACATCAGCAACGTGGCCCTGGTCCCTGCCCCCGGCATGAAGGTACGTCAGGGATTTCTCCACAACCTGAACCAGCTGGAGCCCGGCCAGCCCTACAGCGAACAGACCATCAACCGGACTTACGACCGTTTCGCCAGCATCCCGATGTTCAGCAGCGTCAACATGCTGCTCCGCCAGTCCGAGACCGACACCGCGGGCGTGGACTGCCGGATCCTGCTGCAGCAGGCCCGGCTCCAGGCCGTCAAGGCCAATCTGGAGGGGTCCTTCAACTCCACCGGACTGTTCGGCATCGCGCCTTCGCTCTCATACAGCCACAAGAACGTGTTCGGCGGCGGCGAAATGCTGACCCTGGGTTTCCGCGGCAATTTCCAGTTCATGCTCCACGACCCGATCCGGGCCAACGAGTTCGCCGTCTCGACCGGCCTGCGCATCCCCTGGTATCCGGCCTTCGTGTGGAAGATGTCCCGCATCAACCTGCCGCAGATGGACATCAACTTCTCCTACAGCCACCAGGACCGTCCCGAATACAACCGCGACATCGTCACGGGTACCTACGGTTTCAGCTGGAACATCAACAAACACTATTATTATCAGGTCTATCCGATCCAGCTCAGCGCGGTCCGCACCTCCCATATCGACGAGGATTTCTATAGCAGCCTGACGGACCCGTATCTGCGGAACTCCTTCCGCAGCCACCTCGACCTGGGCGCCGGCGCGATGTTCTACTATACGACCAATACGACGGTCAACCCGAAAGTTTCGTATTTCTATACCCGTCTGCAACTGGATGTTTCTGGCAATATGGCCTCCCTGCTGAGCCGCGCGATGAAGGAGCACGATCCGACCCATCCCGACCAGCCGGTTTTCGGCATCCCGTATTCCCAGTACGTACGGGGGGAGGTTCAGGCAGTCGAGACCATCCGGCTCGGTGCCGAAGACCAGTATGCACTGGCCATCCGCGGCCTGGCCGGACTGGGATATGCTTACGGCAATTCGATTTCACTGCCTTTCGAGAAGCTGTTTTATGCCGGCGGTGCGGGCAGCCTCCGCGGCTGGCGTGCCCGGGCCGTGGGCCCCGGCATGGCGCCGCGCGATACCAGTTTCAAGATTGTCAACCAGTCGGGCGACATGCGCCTGGAGGCCAATCTGGAATTCCGCTTCCCGATCGTTTCCTCGCTGCAGGGCGCGATTTTCCTGGATGCCGGTAATGTGTGGAACATCGGCGGCTCCGACGTGAACGGGCAGTCCCGCGACCCGCGCGGCCTGTTCTCTTTCCGCGACCTGGCCCGCAGCACCGCAGTCAGTACGGGTTTGGGCGCCAGGCTCGATTTCGGCTTGATCCTTGTCCGATTCGACCTGGGCCTGCAACTCTATGATCCGAGCGAGCAGGAATTCATGGGCATCAACGACTGGGTGCGCGGAAAGAGTGCTTTCCACTTCGGCATCGGATACCCGTTCTAAGTCCGGTTTTTCTCCTTAGTTGAGCAGGAGCGCAAATGTAGTGATGGCGGCCGATTCTTTCCGGAGAGCGGCCGGGTCGAAACTGTAGCGGTAGGTCGGGGCGCTGACCTGCCAGTGCCGGTTGGGATAACGGCCTTTCTTGAAATCAAACGAACCGAGCTGCTCCAGGTACGGTGGTACGACTTCGATGAGCTGGTCGGCAAAGAAAGCCTTGTCTTCGATGATGAAAGTCCGGTCCGGCAGGGTGTCGCGGGTCGAAAGTTCCATATCGAAAGTGATCTGGTCGCCGGTCTGTACATCTTCGCGGAAAATGGCGCCCAGGCCGTTGACACCGGCCGAGTCTCTTGCGGTGCTGTAGAAGAGGGCGTGAATGGTGCCCTTGTGCTTGATCCGCATATCTTTGAAGGCCTTGAGCGTGTTAAGGACGGCGGCGCATGCCTCGGGATCGTCGAGCGAAGCGGAAAGATAGGCGTAGCGCGTGATGCGGTTTTCGCGGCCGGGGAATTCGGCGGCCAGGGAATTGGCGCCGGCGTGTTCCAGCGTCCAGACATCATCCGCACCAAGCTCCTTGGCCAGGGTCAGCGTGAGATAGTCGATCCGTTTCTGGCCCTCGAAGCGCTGCAGGTCTTCTGGATAGGAGAGTTCTGTTTTGTCAAAATAGCTTGCGATTTTCGCAATTCGCTCTTCCGGACTTGCCTTCCGGCAGGAGACGGCCACCAGGACCGTCAGGAGAATAAAGCTGATTCGTTTCATCTTGTCTGGTTTCTTTTGCCAAATATGGCCGTACCGATCCTAACAATTGTCGTGCCTTCCTCGACGGCGACGGGCCAGTCTTCCGACATGCCCATCGAAACCTGGTCGCAGTAGGGGATCCCGGACAGGCGTTCCGAAAGGGCTTTCAGGGTGCGGAATTCCCGCCGGACCTGGGCCATGTCGTCGGTGAAGGTGGCCATGCCCATCACGCCGCGCAGTCGGACATTGGGGTAGGCGGCCATCCTGCCGGCCAGCGCCTCGGCCTCTTCGGGGGAAAGACCCTGTTTGGTCGTCTCTTCGGCAATATGGACTTCCAGCAGGATATCGCTGGTTTTCCCGAGATTGCGGGATACTTTGTCGATTTCCGCGAGCAGGCGCTCCGAATCGACGGAATGGATCAGCGTGGCGTGCGGGACCACCAGCTTGACCTTGTTGGTCTGCAGGTGACCGATAAAATGCCACTGGATGTCGGCGGGGAGTTCTGCGGCTTTGGCCGCGAGTTCCTGCGGGCGGTTCTCCCCGAAAGCCCGCTGGCCAGCCCGGTAGGCTTCCAGAATATCGGAAGCGGGCTTGAATTTGGAAACTGCCACCAACTGGACGGTTGATGGCAGCTCGCTTTTGATTTGCTGGATGGCAGAAGTAATGGACATTTCCTATTTCTTCTTGTATTGTTGTTTCTGCTGTTCCTGCTGGGCCTTGTAAGCTGCTTCGAGGCGCTGCTGGAACTTCGATTTCTTCGGCGGTTCCTTGGAATTGGCCTTCTTCTGCAGTTTCGCGTAGATCTTGTCTTCATCGACGAACCATTTGCGGATGGCCCAGTTCTGGCCGATGGTGATGATGTTCGACAGCAGGTAGTAGTAGCTCAGACCGGCGGAAAGGTTGTTGCAGATGAAGATCATCATGATCGGCATGAGCCAAACCTGCATGAACTCCATGCCCGGCATAGTCTGGGTGCTCGGCTGCTGCGACATCGTCATCTTCGAGTAACCCCACATCGAGACGCCCATCAGCAGGGCGAAAAGCGAGATGTGGTCGCCGTAGAGCGGGATCTTGAACCCGAAGTCGAGGATCGAGTCATAGGCGCTCAGGTCGTGGCACCAGAGGAAACCCTGCTGCCGGAGCTCGATGGAAGCCGGGAAGAAGCGGAACATCGCCCACAGGATCGGGAACTGGAGCAGGATCGGGAGACACCCGCCCCACATGCTTACGCCGGCCCTTCGGTAGAGGTCCATCGTGGCCTGCTGCTTCTTCATCGCATCTTCCTGGCGGGGGTACTTCTCGTTGATCTTGTCGATCTCGGGCTTGAGCACCCGCATCTTGGCGGAGGAGGTGTACGACTGCCAGGTGAGCGGCGAGATCACGAGCTTGATCAGGATGGTCAGCAGCAGGATGATCAGGCCGTAGCTGCGGATGAACTTGCTCAGCCAGTTGAAGGTGGGGATGATGACAAAGCGGCTGATGGTGCCGATCACGCGGCCGCCCAGCGGGATGATCTTCTCGAATCCTTCATCATAGCCTTTGAGCGTATAGAAATGGTTCGGTCCGAAATAGAACCGGAAGGGGACCGTGAAATCGGTGCTGCGCGTATCCAGTGCCACCGAGAGGTTGGCGCCCGACTGCATCAGGCTGCCGTCCTCCTGGTTTTCCGGATAGAACTGGTTGACCAGTTTCCCGGCAGGGAATCCGTTCTCAGCCACGAGGATGGCCGAGAAGAACTGCTGCTGGAAACCGACCCAGCGCAGGGTGGAGTTGAAACTCTCTTCCGAGCTGTCACGGCGCTTTCCGAGTGACTTTACCTCGTTGTTGGCCATATACTTATAGGCCACGCCCGAGTAGTTGCGCTCGTTCTGGTAGCCTTTTTCAAGCCGGGGTACGTCAACGACCCATTTCAGGTTCAGCTGGCCGGTGCGGCGGTCGAGCACCTGGTCCATCCCCACGAAATGGAGCTGGTAGCCGAGCATGTAGCTGTCGCTGGCCAGGGAATAAACGGCATCCATCCACGCGTTGTCCTCAAACTGGAGGCGCAGGGTCAGGGTGCTGTCCGTGCTTTCCGCCAGGCGGAAATGCAGGTCGCTGGTGTTGAGCCACTGGTCGGTGTTCATCTCCAGGTCGAACAGGCTCTTGTCCGGCCGGATCAGGATCAGGTCGCTGCTGTCGTACGTATAATAATCCTTGACCTGGACTTCATAGGGCTGGGCGCCCAACGAGCTGATGCGGACGCGGAGCTTGTCGTTTTCCAGGGTGAAATAATCGGTTTCGGCCCGGCTGGCTTCCTGCAGATACGCGTGCCGGTAGGCTTCCTCGTCCGGAATCGCTTCGGCATCGACCGCTGCCGTGTCGGCTGCTGCGGCTGCCGGCTCCTGCAGCTCGCCCCGTTCCAGGGCGGCCGCCGTTGCCAGCGAATCGCGGACCATGGCCTCTTGTTGTCTTTTCTCTACCTGCTTGGTGTTATACCAGGTGAACACCAGCATAATGATGCCGATCAGGGCGAACCCGACGACGCTGCTTCTCTTTTCGTTCATGCTTGCGGGGTCGGGCTTACTCCTGCTCGTGTTGACGGTCGAATTCCTTGATCTCTTCTTCGAGGCTGGCGAGTTCCTGCCGTGCGATGTCGATCTTCTTGTTCAGCTCTTCGAGCAGCGCCTCGGCGTTCTTCGACTGGGAGAAGAAGCCCATGTTGTTTTCCCAGGTGGCGATTTCCTGCTCTTTCTTCATGAACTTCTGGACAAGCCGGTCGCGTTCGCTGCGGACGGCGCGCTCCGCCTTGCCGGCGAAACGGCCGGCGCCTTCGCGGAATTCACCGAATACCTCGCTGATGGCCTTGCGGTAGGCATCCTGGATGCGGGTCTTCTCCTTGAAGGGGACGAAGCCGATGGCGTTCCAGCGCTCCTGGAAGGCGCGCAGGGCTTCCCGGGCGTCTTCCTTGCCTTCGGCGGCGAAAGCGCGGATCTCGTCGATCAGCTGGCGCTTCTTCTCCAGGTTCTCGGCCTGCTCGGCGTTCTGGCCGCCGGCATGTTTGTCGCGGCTGTCGAAGAAGGCGTCGCAGGCGGCGCGGAAGCGTTTCCATACCTGGTCGGATTTCTTGCGGGAGACGGGACCGATCTCTTTCCACTGCCGCTGGAGTTCAATGAAATCCTCGGAGGTCTTCTTCCAGTCGGTGCTGTCCTTGAGGGCTTCGGCCTTCTCGCAGAGTTCGATCTTGCGGGCGAAGTTGTCCTGCATCTGGCTCTTGAAGCCGGCGTAGTAATCGCGTTTGCGGGCGAAGAATTCGTCGCAGGCGGCGCGGAAGCGGTCGTAAACTTTCTGGTTTTCCTTCTTGGAGGCGAAGCCGATGGTCTTCCACTCTTTCTGGATGGCTTCGATCTCCTTGGTGAGTTTGTTCCACTGGGTGGAGTCGGTCACTTCGGTCTTGGCGATTTCCTCGACCTTCTCGCAAAGGGCTGTCTTGGCTTCGAAATTCTCTTTCTGGCTGCCTTTCTGGCTCTCGAAATAGGCCTGGTGCTTCTTGTTGATCACGGAGGTGGCGGCGCGGAAGCGTTCCCAGATCGAGTCGCGGAATTCCTTGCTCACGGGGCCCAGTTCCTTCCACTGTTCGTGCAGTTTCTGCAGGGTGCGGAATGCGCCCACGGCGTCCTCTTCGTCGGCAAGGGCCTCGGCTTTCGCGCAGAGGCGTTCCTTCGCCTCGAGGTTCTTCTTGAAATCGAGGTCGCGGAACTCCTTGTTGATCTTCACATAGTCGTAGAATTTCTCGACGAAGTGCTGATAGGTGTCATAGAGGTCTTTCATCTTGGCCTGCGGCACAGGGCCTGCGGCACGCCAGCGGGCCTGGATATCGCGGAATTTCGGGAAGGTCTCCTTGAGGTCCTCGCTGGCTTCGACCAGCGCCTTGAGTTCGTCGATGAGGGCGGTCTTGACCTGATAGTTCTCTTCTTTCTGTTTCTCGATCTCCTGCGTGAAAGCGGCGCGTTTGACCTTGTATTGGCTGTAAAGATCCTTGAACCCGCGTTCGATCTCGGCGAAAGGGTTGAAGGAGACGGTCTCCGTCTCTTCAGCCTGCGGCTCGGCATCCGCTTCCTGGCCTTCCGCCGGGGCGGCGGCAGGCGTTTCGGCGGGCTGCTCGACGCCCGAAGCGATCTTCTCTTTGCGCAGGTTCTTGTAGAATGCGGCTTTGAGGGCTTCGGCGTGCTTGTAGAGCTGCTGCATGTTCTCGCCGTCGATCAATTCCTTGAAGGTATCGACAATCTCCTTGAGACCCATGTTCGAAAAATCCGTTCTGGTGTTTTCCGGCGCGGTCTCCGGTACGGATTCGGCGTTCGGCTGGTCGCTCGTCTGGGCGGCGGCTTCCTCGACGATGGCTTCTTCCTTGATTTCTACGGGCTGTTCCTCAGCGGGGACAACCGGGTTAAGATCTTCACTCATGACTTTACATGTTTTAGTTGTAACTTGCAAATATAGTCTTTTTTTGGAAATATTCGCTAATTTTGCAGCGCTTATGAGAATCGATATCCTGACTGTCGTGCCGGAGCTGCTGGAAAGCCCGCTCGGCTACTCCATCGTCAAACGGGCCCGCGACAAGGGGCTCGTCGAAATCCATGTCCACAACATCCGTGACTATGGGAAAGGTCGCTGGCGCCAGGTCGACGACTACAGTTTCGGCGGTGACGCCGGCATGGTGATGATGATTGAGCCGGTGTACACCCTGATGGAGAAGCTCAAGTCCGAACGGAACTACGACGAGATCATCTTCACCTCGCCCGACGGCGAACCTTTCACGCAGCAGTTGGCCAACGAGCTTTCTTGCAAGGAGAACCTGATGATTCTCTGCGGCCACTACAAGGGTGTGGACCATCGCATCCGCGAGCATCTGGTCACGCGGGAGATCACGGTAGGGGATTACGTTCTCAGCGGCGGCGAGCTGCCGGCTGCCATCATCACCGACGCGGTGGTGCGGCTGCTCCCTGGCGCCCTCGGCGACGAGACTTCGGCGCTCTCCGATTCGTTCCAGGACGGCCTGCTTGCCCCGCCGGTCTATACCCGCCCCGCCGAGTTCAACGGCTGGAAGGTCCCCGACATCCTCCTGTCCGGCGATCCGAAGAAAATCGCCGCCTGGCAGGACGAGCAGGCGCTCGCCCGCACGAAACGCCTCCGGCCGGAACTCCTGAAATAACAGTTCTGCAGCTCCGGGGTTTCGCCATTCGCTATCTTCGTCTGAGACGATCGTCGCTGCAATGTACACACTTGAAGATCAGACTGTTACAAAAAGTGATCCCCCTGCTTTCGAGGGGGATCATATTGTGTAAATCGCTGACTATCAACTGCGTCCGTTGCAGCGCAAAAATGTGCAACCGATCGATACGCCCGGTCGGAGCCGGGCATGACGATAGGCGGGCGCTGCGGCGGTGCGGGTTTTGCGTCCGTCAGCGGCGGGCGCAGCAGCAGCGGGCTTACGCGAAGAATTCGTCCTTGAAGTTGACGAAATAGACCTTTTCGACGCCGCGGGTGATGGCGGTGTAGAGCCATTTGAGGTCGTCGAGGGTGAGCTCTTTCCAGAAAGGGTTGTCGATGAAGACGCAGCGCCACTGGCCGCCCTGCGACTTGTGGCCGGTGATGGCCGTGGCATATTTGATCTGCAGGGCATTGAAATAGGGGTCTTCGCGGACCTTCTCGTAGCGCTTGCGGGCGCCGCGCACATCGGCATAGTCGGCGTTGACACCTTCGTAGAGCGCCCGCTGTTGTTCGGCGGAGAGCGACGGCTGTTCGGAGTCGAGCGTGTCGAGGATGATCTTGGCCTTGACCTCCACGTCATTGTAGTCGGGGAATGCCAGGGTGGCGTCGGCAAAGTGCAGGCCGTAGCGTTCCTCGTGGTGAGAGACCCTGACCAGCTGCGCCACATCGCCGTTGGCGATGAAATCCATCTCGGGAATGTCGTCGAGGAACTGGTAGCAGTTCTTGACCACCATGAGCTTGTCGTCGCGCGTGAGCTGCTCCTCCCGGTTGAGGACGGCGTTGCGGATACCGGCATTGTAGCGGTTGGCCCGTTTGTTCGAGCGGCAGAGCACCACGATGTCGTCGAGCCCGTAGCGGCCCACGGCGTCGCCGATCTTCTCGATCAGTTCGCTGCCGCTTACCCGTTCCACGTCGTCGAATCCGGCCAGCCGGAGTTTCGGGGTCCGGACATCGCCCGCTTCGATGAGCTTGCGGACGATGGTCGCATTGGTCAGGATGCCCGATTCGGCCGCCTGGCGGACAACCGTCGTAAGCTCCGTGGCCATCACCGTCCCATAGCGGCCGAGCCACGACAGGTCGAGGGCCGGGCTGTGGTCCAGGCCCACGGGCGGGAGCTGCCCCCGGTCGCCGATGATGATGAGTTTGTCGTCCACGCCGCTGCGGACGAAGCGGACCAGGTCGTCGAGCAGGTCGCCGGAACCGAACACGCTGCTGCCGCCCGTTCCCGTCTCGATGGAGATCAGCGAAGCCTCATCGACGATGAAAAACGTATCCTTGGCCTTGTTGAAATTGAGCTGGAATTCTCCGACGCCGTCGTGCACGCCTTTCTGGCGATAGATGTGCTTGTGGATGGTGTAGGCCTTTTCGCCGGTGAAGCCGGAAAGCACTTTGGCGGCCCGGCCGGTGGGGGCCAGCAGCACATATCTGTATTTCAGCTCTTTCAAGGTGCGGACGAATGCGGCAATGGCCGAAGTCTTGCCCGTACCGGCGTAACCGCTCACCAGCAGCAGGTCGCAGGTCTCATATTGGACCGTAAAGTCGGCGAGGGTGTCGAAGAGCCGCGCCTGGCAGGGCGTGGGCGGATAGCCCAGATGGCTCCGCAGCCGTTCGGAGAAGAAATCGGCGACCCCCATCAGGCACGCTTTCTATAGAGGACGAAGACCAGCAGGATCGAATAGATGCCCAGACGTCCGATGATCATCTGGATGCCCATCAGGACCTTGGCCAGTTCGGGCGCCGTCGAGAAATTGCTCATCGACGAGCCGAAGCTGCCGAAGCAGGGCCCGACATTGCTCATCATCGACACGGAAGCGCTGACCGACGTAAGCAGGTCCAGGCCGAAAGCCGCATAGACGACGGCCATCACGAGCGTGATGATCAGGTAGAGCAGCACGTAGAGGGAAACGCTCGTGATCATGTCGCGGTCGATGGTCTGCCCGCCCGACTTGACCTGCACCACGGCGTTGGGCCAGGCGATCTTGACCAGCTGCGCCCGGGCCGCCTTGACCGTCAGGTACACACGGTCGGAGCGCAGGCCCGAGGTCGTGGAACCCGAGCAGCCGCACTGGATGGCGGCGTACATCAGGATCAGGATCGAGAAGACGGGCCACACGTTGGTGTCGGTCGAACCGAAGCCGGTGGTCGAGATGGTCGAAACCACCGTGAAGAAACTGTGCCGGAGCGCCTGCCACAGGTTCGGGATCGTGCCGCTGGTCATCAGATTGATTGTCACCAGCAGGCTCGCAATGAGGATGGTCGCCAGGTAGAATTTCGTGATGGGATTCTTGAAGACCTTGAAGGTCCGTGTGGCGAACGAGGCGTAGATCAGGCCGAAGTGCAGGCTGGCTATAATCATGAAAATGATCAGCAGGATCTCGATGAGCGGCGAATCGTATGCTGCGATCGACGCGTTCTTGATGCTGAATCCGCCCGTTGCCGTGACGCTGAGTGCGTGGTTGGCGGCATCGAAGAGCGGCATGCCGGCCAGCAGCAGCGAGAAGAACGAGCAGACAGTGATTCCGGCATAGACCGAGACCACCACGCGGATGAACTTGTTGGATTTGTACTGGTAGTTGCTCCGCGAAATGTCTTCGACGTCCATCTTGCTCATCTTGAAGCGCACCGTGCCGAAGGAGGGGAGGATCATCATGATGAAGACCACTACGCCCAGGCCGCCGATGTAGTGGGTGGACGAGCGCCAGAAAAGCAGCCCCTTGGGCAGGGCTTCGATGTCCTTCAGGATGGTGGCGCCGGTGGTCGTGATGCCGGAAGCACTTTCAAACCAGGCGTTGACCAGCGAGAATTCTCCGCCCCAGAGCACATAGGGCAGCATTGAGAAGATGCAGCAGAGGAACCAGGCGATCAGCAGGATGGCCAGACCTTCCCGGGTGTTGATGTCTTTGTTGCGCCGGACGAAGATCAGGGGGAAGACGCCCACCATCATCGTCAGGACGGCGCTCAGGAAAAGCGGCGAGAAAGAAGAGTCGAAACCGTCGAGCGCCGCCACCAGGGCGGACAGGAACATGAACACCGCGCAGCAGATCAGCGCGATGCCCACATTACGCGATATGACGCCCAGGTTCATCGTTCCAGTTCCCGCTTAAACGCCTGATTCTGTTCGACAATGTCACCCACGGCCTCGTTGAGTTCCTCCAGCTCGTCGTCGTTGTCGAGCTTGATGTCATAGCCGCGGCCGTGATAGCGGTATCCCTTGATGCCGCCGGTGACCTTGAGCAGCGGATTGATCAGGTAATAATTCAGGTAATAATTGAAAAGCAGGACCATGATCAGGCCCACCAGCACCGAGACCACGCCCGGCATCAGGCTGCGGTAGGTGCCCTCGCGGATATCCTGCGAACTCTCGATCAGCGCATCCTGGCAGGCGGAAGTCAGCTGCATCATATAGCCGCGGAACTTGTGATAGACCGGCTGCAGGCGGTTGAAGAACCAGTGCTGCCGCTCTTCGTAGCCGTATTCCCACATCTTGTCGGCTTCGGCCACAACCTGCATGTAGGCGGCATAGGCGTAGAGCACCGAGTCGGCGCCGGCCTGTTCCTCGGGGGTGACGAAGCTCTTGCTCAGGTTCTCGAAGGTGGCGACGAGTTCCTCCTCGCGGGCGATCGGCATGTCGTCCGGGCGGTTCGCCCCGTCGAGCACCAGTCCGTTCATCAGGCTGATGTTGTACTGTTCCGAGACGGAGAGCAGCTCGCGGGCGGCGTTGATGCTGCGGATGTTGTCGGCAATCACGCCCGAGACGTAACGGTTCATCCGGGAGAACTCGAAGACGGAGATCACGCTCGAGAAAAACAGGATGACTGCCAGCACGATACAGCCGACAAGCACCTTCCGCTTGATTCCCAGTTTCTTGAATTTGAATTTCAACATAGCTCGATATCGGTTTCAAACACCCGGGTGGCGGGGCCGGTCAGCCAGACGTCGTGGAAGGATCCGTCCTTCTCCGCCAGGAAATCGACCGCCAGTTCTCCCCCCAGGGCCCGAAGGACAAATTTAATACGTTCTGCGCCATTTTCATCATTTGCGGTGAAACATTTTTCCCCGTGCAGCCAGCTGGCCAGCGCCGAAGCGGTCGCACCGGTGCCGCAGGCCCAGGTCTCTGCCTCCACGCCCCGTTCGTAGGTCCGGATGGCCAGGTGGTCTCCGAAGGGTTCGACGAAATTGACGTTCGCCCCGCGCGGGAAACGTTTGTCCCAGCGCAGGCGCTTGCCTTCCGTGTCCACGGGAAAATCTTTTAAATCTTTCACCCACTGGATGAAATGGGTGGATCCGGTCTCCATCAGCCAGCCGTCCGGATATTTGACGGGCGGTTCGGCGTCGCGCATTTTGAGCCGGACGATGCTGCAGTCGCCCTGCTGCGAGAGCAACTGGGCGCTGTGCGGGCCGTCGCAGGCCACGAAATCGAAGTGTGTCAGGCCCATCAGCGAGGCGAAGGCCACCAGGCAGCGCCCGCCGTTGCCGCACATCGTCCCTTCCGGGCCGTCGGCGTTGTAGTAATGCATCTCGAAATCGGCCCGGTCGCTCGCGCAGAGCGTCATCAGGCCGTCTGCTCCGACACCGAAGCGCCGGTCGCAGAGCCGGTGGACCTGTTCCGGCGTCAGGGCGATCGCCCCGTCCCGGTTGTCGAGGATCACGAAGTCGTTGCCGGCTCCCTGATATTTAAATACGTGCAGTTTCATCATACATATCTTTTGCTGTGCGCGCGGAGGCACCTTCGCCACCGAGCGCAAGTTTCAATTCTTCATAACCCGCCTTCATGCGGGCGGCCGTTTCACCGTCCAGCAGGATCTTCTCCAGTTCGCGGAAGATGGCTTCGGGGGATGCGGCGTCCTGGAGCAGTTCCGGGAAGATGCGCCGGTCCAGCGTCAGGTTGGCCAGGCTGACATGCGGAACGCGCACCAGCAGTCTGGCGGCCAGCCAGGTAAAGCGGTCGAATCCATAGCAGACCACCTGCGGGGTGCCGATGAGGGCGGCTTCGAGCGAAGCGGTTCAGGAGCAGATGACGGCCGCCTGCGAAGCCGCGAGAATATCGTATGTGCGGCCCGGCAGGATCTCGATCCGGGAGTCGGCCGGGAGGTATTTCCGGTAATCGCCGGGCGTCATCGAAGGCGCGGCGGCGAGCGTCAGCCTGTAAGCCGACAGGCGCGGATCGGCCGCCAGCAGGCGTTCCAGCGCAGCGAGCCGCGGCATCAGGAATTTCAGTTCGGCACTCCGGCTTCCGGGCAGCAGCGCGATGCGGGGCACGGCTGCATCCGCGGTTTCCAGCGGGCGGAAAGGCCACTGCGCGATGCTGTCCAGCAGCGGATTGCCGAAGTAGCGGGGCTGGATTCCGTGCTGCCGGAACCAGTCCAGCTCGAAGGGGAAGATGCAGTAAAGCACATCCACGTCGCGGCGGAGCTTCTTGACCCGGCCGGCGCCGTGCGCCCAGACTTTGGGCGCAATGTACCAGAAGACCTTGAAGCCCTGCCGGCGGGCGAAGCGGGCCATCCTGAAATTGAAGCCCGGATTGTCGACCAGGATGACCGCGTCGGAGTGCCAGGACCGCATGTCTTCCTTGCAGGCGGCGATCCGCGCAAGCACCTGGCGGGTGTGGCGGATCACGTCGGTCAGACCCATCACAGCCGCGTCGCCGCCCCGGTAGCGGATGTCGCAATCGGGATCGGCGGCCCGCAGCGCGCGCATCAGATTCGATGCGTGCAGCTCGCCCGAAGCTTCGCCGGCTATGATGTAATATTTCATCTTCGTCTATTTGTCAAGTTTCCAGTTGTCGCGCAGGCGTTCCAGCTCTTCGTAGTCCGTGGTATCCACCTTGTGCGGCACGATCGACACATAACCGCTGTCCACCAGGTGGTGGTCGGCGTCCGGAGCGCCCAGGGGCTCCTCGTCTTCAAAGTCGCCCACCATCCAGAAATAGTGCCGTCCGCGGAGGGTGATCCGATGGTCGAACTCCCGGACCCAGCGGCCGGCGCCCTGACGGGCCATCCGGATGCCGCGGATCTGGTCTTTGGGGATGTCCGGGATGTTGACATTCAGGTAGATGCCCCGTTTGATCCCGTCGGCGAGCACCCATTCGATGACCTTGCGCCCATAGAAGACCGTACCTTCAAAGTCGGGATCCGGCGCATGGGTATTGATGGAAAGGCCGACGGACGGGATGTCGTAGAGCGTTCCTTCCTCGGCTGCGCCCAGGGTTCCGCTGTAGATCGCGGCGGCCGAAGCGTTGGAACCGTGGTTGATACCCGAGACCAGCAGGTCCGGCAGGCGGCCCTCATGCAGATACAGGTTGATGCCGAGTTTGGCGCAGTCGGCCGGTGTGCCGCCGAGCTTGTAAACGCGCAGGGATCCCCGTCCTGCCTCCGCCTTCTCCTTTGCCAGGATGTCGATCATGATGGGTTTGTCGAGCGTCAGCGAGACCGATTTGCCCGACTGCGGCTCCTGCGGGGCGACGACCGTCACGTTTCCGTAGTCCCTGAGCATGTCCGCAAGGACATGAATGCCACGGGCTTGATAGCCGTCGTCGTTGGTGACCAGTATCTCGAGTGTTTTATCCATTTTTTTTCAGTTCAAATCACAAAGATAAGAATATTAACAAAAAATATTACTACATTTGCGAGCCTGAAATGAACGTAGTATTCAAACAATAAGAACAACAATGGAAAAAATCAAAGTAGGTATCAACGGCTTCGGACGTATCGGCCGTTTGGTCTTCAGGGCCGCCCAGAAGAGAGACGACATCGTGGTCGTCGGCATCAATGACCTCATCGACGTGGAGTATATGGCTTACATGCTCAAATATGACTCCGTCCACGGAAAATTCGACGGTACGGTGGAAGTCAAGGACGGCAACCTGATCGTCAACGGCAACTGCATCCGCGTGACCTCCGAAAAAGATCCCGCCAACCTCCGCTGGAACGAAGTCGGCGCTGAGTACGTCGTGGAGTCCACCGGTCTGTTCCTGACCCGCGAGAAGGCCGAGGCTCACCTCAAAGCCGGTGCCAAACGCGTGATCATGAGCGCTCCGTCCAAGGACGACACCCCGATGTTCGTCTATGGTGTGAACCACACCACGTACAAGGGACAGGACATCATTTCCAACGCTTCCTGCACCACCAACTGCCTGGCTCCGCTGACCAAGGTCCTCAACGACAAATTCGGTGTCGTCAACGGCCTGATGACGACGGTCCACGCCACCACCGCCACCCAGAAGACCGTCGACGGTCCTTCCGCCAAAGACTGGCGCGGCGGCCGTGCCGCCGGTGGCAACATCATCCCGTCCACCACGGGTGCCGCCAAAGCTGTGGGCAAGGTGATCCCGGAACTCAACGGCAAACTCACCGGCATCTCGATGCGCGTCCCGACCCTCGACGTCTCCGTCGTCGACCTGACCGTCAACCTGGCCAAACCCGCCACGAAGGAAGACATCTGCAAGGCCATGAAGGAAGCTTCCGAAGGCGAGCTCAAGGGTATCCTGGGCTACACCGAGGACGCCGTGGTCTCGAGCGACTTCATCAGCGATCCGCGCACCTCGATCTTCGACGCGAACGCCGGCGTGTACCTGACTGACACCTTCGTGAAGGTGATCTCCTGGTACGACAACGAGTGGGGCTATTCCAACAAGCTCCTCGAAATGGTCGCCTACACCGCCCGCAAGTAAGCGTAAGTGCCTGAATCAGAAAAAAGCGCAAGCCCATTGGGGTTTGCGTTTTTTTTATTATTTTTGTAAGAAATCAGAACCAATTTCAAAGCAAGACATGAAACGGCTCCTCCTTCCCCTGCTCGTGCTGCTGGCCGCCGCGGCCTGCAGCCCGAAGACGGCGCCCGCCGGATCCGGCTCCCGGGCCGGCAAGGCGGCTTCCGACATCGTCATCCTCTACGACAACGACGTCCACTGCGCCGTGGACGGCTATGCCGAAATGGCGGCGCTCAAGGCCGAGACGCTGCAGAAGACGCCGTATGTGGCGCTGGTCTCCGCCGGCGACTTCGTCCAGGGCGGCTCCCTCGGTGCCGCGTCGAAGGGCGGCTATATCATCGATATCATGAATGCCGTGGGCTACGACTTCGTGACGCTCGGCAACCACGAATTCGACTATGCCATCCCCCGGATGGTCGAGCTGATGAATACGCTGACGGCCACCGCGGTCTGCTGCAACCTGATTGACCTGAAAACGGACAGGCGGATGTACCGGCCCTATGCCATCAAGGACTTCGGCGGCACGAAAGTGGCTTTCGTGGGCGGGGCTACGCCCTACAGTTTCAATTCTTCGACGCCTGCCTATTTCCAGGACGACAAAGGGAACTATGTCTATTCGCTCTCGGCCGACAACTACTACGACAACTTCCAGAACTTCGTCGATGACGCCCGCCAGCAGGGTGCCGACTATGTGATCGCCCTCACGCACCTGGGTGACGACATCAGCTACGATCCCATCAACTCGCAGACCCTTGCGGCCAACACCCGGGGCATCGACGCCATCATCGACGGCCACTCCCACAGCCTGGTGCCTGCCCGCACGCTCAAGAACAAGGAAGGAAAGGACGTGCTTTATACCCAGACAGGCGCGCATTTCGAAAACATCGGCGTACTGACCATCTCACCGGAAGGCAAGCTCTCGACCCGGCTGGTATCCGTGAAGGACTACGCGAAGAAGGATCCGCGGGTACAGGCTGTCATCGAGCAGAAGAAGCAGGCCTATGCGGCCCTGGGCGCCCGCAAGATCGGCCATTCGGAGATGATGCTCCCGGCCAAGGATGAAAACGGGGACTGGCTGGTACGCAAGTACGAGACTTCGCTCGGCGACCTGTGCGCCGACGCTTTCCGCGTCACACTGGGCACCGACATCGCGATGCTGGGCGGCGGGTCGATCCGCAAGGACCTGCCGGAAGGCGACATCCGCTACGATGACATCTTCAATGTATTCCCCTTCGGCAACACCACCTGCACGGCCACGCTCAGCGGCCAGCAGATCCTCGATGCGCTGGAATTCGGCGTGGGCGCCTGGCCGACTGATTTCGGCGGCTTCCTCCACGTGTCGGGCCTGACCTACGAATTCGACCCCTCGGTCGAGAGTCCGGTGGTCTATGATGTCAACAAGGCTTTCGTGCGCATCGACGCCGGCCCCCGCCGGGTCTTCAACGTCCGCGTCCTCGACCCTGAGACGGGCAATTACGAGCCCATCGATCCCAAACGGGAATACACGGTCGGCGGCACGACCTATCTGCTGCGCGACGCCGGTGACGGCTACGAGCTGCTCAAGGGCCTGGGTCATGACACCGGCACCGCGGACGTCGATCAGCTGGAGAAATACATCGTCGAAGTCCTCAAAGGCGAAATCCGCATCTCCCAGTACGGCGCTTCCCAGCAGCGGGTCAGACAGAAATAGTTTTTGCCTCGTACGGACCCGGTGATGATGGCGCCGGCAGAACCCGCCTTTCGTTATGCCCGGCCAGGTCGTGCATATCGATTGTTTGCGCATTTCTGCGGCTGCAACGGACGCAGTTAACGGACGCAGTTGACCCGCGGCTGCAACGGACGCAGCTGAGCCCGTGGCTGCAACGGACGCAGTTGATAGTCAGCGATTTACACAATATGATCCCCCTCAAAAGCAGGGGGATCACTTTTTATAACATCCTGATCCTCAAGTGTGTACATTGCAGCGACGATTGCCTCAGACGACGACAGGATGCCCGGTCGGGGCCGGGCATGACGGCAGGCGGAAAGCGGTCGGGGCCGGGCATGACGGCCGACGGAAAGTGGTCAGGCGCGCATGGCGCAGACGGGGTTGTCCCATCCTCAAAAACGGGGCAAATTGAGGATGGGAAGGCGAAAAACGGCGTTCCATCCTCAAAAATGGCCCAAAATGAGGATGGCGAAAGGCACAGCAGCGGATGGGGTTTTGCCAAGCGAGCTTTTTTTTTGCGAGCGCAGTAAAACCCCGGAGCTGCGGAGCCTGACGACTGAGACTGACGGCCGAGCCTGACGACTGAGACTGACGGCCGAGACTGACGACTGAGACTGACGGACGATGCTAGGCAGGAGGTGGTCATTTGGGTAGGTCGCCGGATGTTTTGGGGTAGGTCAATCCGTTCGGCGGGGACCTACCCCGAGCTATGCAATGTGAGGCCATTTTACGGGGTAGGTCTCGGCCATTCCGTCGGACCTACCCCAGAAAGATGCCCGGTCGGGGCCGGGAAACCGGCAGAATCTTCGTTATTTCTTCTTGAAATACTCGAAGAGGATCTCCGGGAGCGGTTGTTCCAGGAGATAGCGATACCAGAATTTGTAGTCCTGGAGGGAGGAGTGCATGCCCTGGTCGCCGCGGTAGCCGTGCATGCCGTCGGGGTAGATCATCAGTTCGAAGTCCTTGTGGTCTCTCTCGAGCTGGTCGATCAGCTGGAGCGTGTTCTGGAAATGGACGTTGTCGTCGCCGGTACCGTGGGTGATACGCAACATGTTGGTCGCATCCCCCCGGTACTTGCCCACGCGGTCGATGACGCGGGACTTGGCGTAGCCGTCGGGGTTGTCCTGCGGACGGTCCATGTAACGCTCGCCGTAGTGCGTGTCATAGAGTCCCCAGTCATAGACGCCGCCGCCGGCGATGCCATACTGGAAGTGCTCATTGCCTTCGGTCACGCAGAGCGTAGTCATCGTGCCGCCGAAAGAGAAGCCCTCCACGCCGATCTTGTTCTCATCCACGAACGGCATCTTGCGGAAATGGTCGATGCCGTCGCAGAAATCCTGGAGTTCCAGGACACCCAGATAGCGGTACACCGCCTCGACGCCCTTCTTGCCGTAGTGACCGCCGGCCCGGTTGTCGAGCGTCACCTGGATCACACCGTGGTTGGCCCACCACTGGTTGTTCATCGTGATGCCGCGCCAGCCTTCGCGGACCTGCGGATTGTCGGGTCCACCGTAGATGTTGACTTTCACCGGATACCGCTTGTTCTTGTCGAAATCGACCGGCCAGGTGACGGCCGCCGGGATCTTCAGGCCGTCGCGGGTGGTGACATAGACCAGTTCCGGAAGCGCGATGGCATATTGGTCGAATTTCTCTCCTTTTGAATCGTAGATGAGTTTGACATGCTTGGCCGGATCCACGTCGCCCTTGGCAGGAACCGTGATATCGACCAGCTGCGTGGGCGTCCGGTAGTTGGAGACCAGGGCCGCCACATGCTTGCCGTCTTCCGATACCGTCACGCCGGCAAAATTGTAGGGTCCGTACGAAATCCGCTGCACCACCTTTGAACGGAGGTCGAGCCGATAGATGTCCACGCGCGTGGTAGCCTCCCGCTTCGCGGTGAAGAAGAGCTGTTTCTTGTCCACCTGGAGCAGGTTCACACTCCAGTTTTTGCCGGCTGTCAGCTGCTCGAACTTCGCGCCGTCATAGGAGAGGAAATAGATCTGCTGCCAGCCCGTGAAATCGCGGACGATGTAGATGCCGTCCTTCGAGAAGAGCATACCGTCCATCCAGTCGATCCAGCTGTCCTGGTGCTCTTTGTAAACCAGGACCTTGCTGCCGGTCTGCGGCGTGACGCTGTAGAGCTGGAAATTGTCCTGCGCCCGGTCCATCCAGCTGACCATCAGCTTCGTGCCGTCGCCGCTCCAGAACGGCGTGCCGAAATACTGGTCCACGGTCGGGTCGAAGTCGGCCCAGACCGTCTCGCCGCCCGCCACGGAGACAAAGCCCAACTTCACCTCCGGATTCGGATCGCCCGTCTTGGGATAGCGCGTTTCGTTGAGACGGCCGTGCTTGCCCTTCGCCGAATAGATGGGGAACATCGGCACCTTCGAATTGTCGAAACGGTAGTAAGCGATCACCTTGCTGTCGGGCGACCACCAGAAGGCGCGGTACATCGACGGCCGGCCGAAGATCTCCTCGTAATAGACCCAGGAGGCATAACCGTTGAGGATCAGGTCACTGCCGTCGTAGGTATGGCGGACGACCTGCCGCGAATGCACGTCGATGGAATACAGGTCGTTGTTCAGGGTAAAGGCGATCTTCGTCGAATCGGGCGACCAGGTGGGATTGACCCAGCCGGGTACGAGATTCTCGATGTTGGCTGCTTTCAGGCGCGGTTTCGGCGGAACGGGCGTGCTGATGCCGGTTTTGGACGACCAGCTGAAACGGTCGCGGCCGACAGAATAGACCAATGAGCCATCGTTATAATCCATGGGATAGGGAGCCGCTTTGACAAGGCCTTCGGGGAAAGCATTCAACAGTTGGGCTTCCGTGAATCGTTTTCCGCTGAGGGCGGTCTGGCCGTGCAGGGGAAAGAACAGCAGGGCCGCCAGGGCGGCGAGCAGGATACGTTTCATATTGTGTGTCAGTTTCTTCGTCCGGAAAAGATGGAAAGATAATAGATGAGCGTGGCCAGCGAACTGAGTGCCGCCACGACATAGGTATAGGCAGCGGCCTTGAGTGCGCCGCGGGCCTCGTCCTGATTGGAAAGATCGACGATCTCCGTGCGGTTCAGCCAGGCCAGCGCCCGGCGGCTGGCGTCGATCTCCACGGGCAGGGTCACCAGGCTGAAGAGCGTCGAAAATCCGAAGAGGATGATCCCCAGCCACATGATCTGCGGAAAGATGTTGATCAGCAACATACCGCCCAGCAGGACGAAGGGGACGATCCGCGAGGTGATCGAGACCACCGGAACCAGGGCCGAACGGACCTTGACCGGGAAGTAGCCCTGCGCGTGCTGCACGGCGTGGCCGCACTCGTGTGCCGCCACGGCCGCCGCCGCCACGTTGGTCTGGGCATACACGGCCTGGCTGAGATTGACCGTCTTGTTCGTGGGATTGAAATTGTCGGTGAGCTGGCCCGGCGTGGAGGTCACCTTCACGTCGCGGATACCGTGGTCGGCCAGCATCCGGACGGCTACTTCACGGCCGGCCATCCCGTTCAGCAGCGGGCATTCCGACGCCTGCTGGAATTTCTTTTGAAAAGACGCCTGCACCGCATAGCTGAGCACAGTAACGCCTATGAACAGAATCCAATACATCATAGTCGAAAAAAATTTGTTAAAGATAGTAAAAATTAAAAAAATACCTACTTTTGTCTTTCCTCTTTTTGCCTTATGAATCTCATCCAACTCTTCAAGAACATACGACCTTTTGTAAGGCCGTACCGCTGGCTGGTGGCCATTACGCTGGTGCTGACGCTGGTGGGGTCCCTGATGGCGCAGGTCAACGCCATCGTGCTCGACCGGACGGTCGATGCCATCAACGCCTTGATAGGCACCGATTTCACCTGGGCGCAGGCAGCCCGCATCATGACCATCATCTCCATCGTCCTGCTGAGCAAGGAGATTCTCTCGGCGCTGATCACCTTCGCGCAGAACTACTACGGCGAACGGATGCGGATCTTCGTTTCCCGCGACCTCTCGCAGAGCGTCATCGAGAAGGTGCTCACCTTCCGGATGGCCTATTTCAACACCGATGAGAATGCGACCGGCAAGCTGCAGGCCCGTATCGACCAGGGCGTGAGCAGCCTTTCCCGTACGGTGCAGAACTTCTTCATCGACCTGCTGCCGCTGTTCACCAGCGCCCTGCTGGCCCTGATCCTGATGTTCGCGGCCAATGTGTATGTGGGCCTGGTCGCATTGGCCATCGTGCCGGTGTACTTCTGGATCACTTACCGGCAGGCGAGGCGGCTCAAGGGCTGGCGGCGTGAGATGCGTTCCCATCTGGAGACCAAGAGCCAGGGCATCAAGAATATCATCGATTCGATCAATGTCATCAAGAGCTTCAACCGCGAGCAGATCGAGGCCGGCAAGCAGCTGGACATCCAGAACCAGGTGACGGAAAACCAGATGAAGACCCGCAAGGTGGCTTTCTACTACAACGGCCTGAAGAGTTTCGTCAAACAGGTGGGTACGGTGCTGGTCATCATCCTGACGGCCTATCTGGTGCTGAAGGAGTACCCGGGCATGACCATCGGTAAGATCATGTACCACGTGATGCTCTTCAGCAATGTCATCGCGCCGATTACGCAGCTGCAGCGCATTTTCGACGACGTGAACGACGCGCTCATCTATGCGGAGGGCTTCTTCGGCATCCTCAATTCCGAGAAGGAAGTCGAGCCCAGCGGCGACTACAAACCCGAAAAGATCCGCGGAAAGTTCGAGCTGCGCGGCGTCAATTTTACCTATCCCAATGGCAACCAGGCGCTTTACGACGTGAACATGACCATCGAACCGGGCAAGATCACGGCCCTCGTAGGCCTTTCCGGCGCCGGCAAGAGCACGATCGTCAACCTGCTCGACAAGTTCTATGAGCCGCAGACCGGGCAGATCCTGCTCGACGGCGTGGACCTGCGCGATTACGACACGAAGTACCTGCGCGACCATATCGGTCTGGTTCTCCAGAAAAACCACATCTTCGACGGAACCATCGAGGAGAATATCCTCTACGGCAATCCGGGCGCCACGCACGAACAGGTGGTCGAGGCCGCGAAGAAATCCCATCTTTACGACCAGATCATGGCCTTGCCCAAGCAGTTCGCCAACAAGGCGACCGACCTGTCAGGCGGCCAGCAGCAGCGCGTGGCCATCGCGCGGATGTTCCTCAAGAATCCGCCCATCATCTTCCTCGACGAACCGACCGCCAGCCTGGACGCCATCGCCACCGAGCAGATCAAGAATTCGATCGATGCCATCAAGAAAGACCGCACCGTGATCATCATCTCGCACAGCAT
Organism: uncultured Bacteroidia bacterium; assembly: GCA_902789445.1. GTDB lineage: Bacteria > Bacteroidota > Bacteroidia > Bacteroidales > UBA932 > Cacconaster. The sequence continues at coordinate 60,310 of CADAOB010000007.1, forward strand.
CTCCCAGATCATCGACAGCGAGATGGTCTATGCCCTCAAGACCGGACGGGTCGAAGAGTCGGGCCATCCGGACGAGGTCTATAAGAAAGGCGGCATCTACAAGGACATCATCGACGCCTCCGCCCGCAGCCTCAATATTCAAAAGATTGCCCGGACCATTGGTGGTACGGACGATGGAAGTCCATCAGATAACGGATGACGTCTTCGGGTTCGTCCGTAATCTTGAGGATCAGGTTCTGGTACTTGCCCCGCTCGTGGAGATCCGCCAGGAGCGAGTAGATGGGGGTCTCTTCCGTATAGTATTTCTTTCCCAGGAAGATCATCGGGCTGGCGTAGCCCAGCGTTTCGTAGTGGTTCTGGGCGGCGTCCTGGAAGATTTCCTGGAAGGTGCCGGCGCTGCCCGGGGTGTAGATGATGCCGCCCTTCGGGATGGAGATGATGTAGTTTTCGCGGACGCTGTTGTCGAAGAACTTGGCGATTTCCGTGGCGAAGGGCGTGGCGGGCTCGTGGCCGTAGAACCAGGTGGGGATGCCCAGGCTGTGGAACTGCGGGTCGTGCGGGTATTTCTCCATCACCTCGAAGGCGTGCGTCAGCCAGCCCGGATCCCGAAAAGTGGGGGAGACACCGATCGTGGCGAGCGCGTCTTCCACTTCCGCGTCGCTGCGCCCCGCCAGCCAGGCGCCCAGGTGGACAGCTTCCATCGCGCCGGGGCCGCCGCCGCTGACCATCAGTTTCCCGATCTCGGTCAGGCGTTTGCTGATGGTGACGATCTGCCGGTAGTTCGGGTCGGTGCGCTTGACGGCGTGGCCGCCCATGACCGCGACGATGTCCTTCTCGTCGTAGTCCTTGATGAACTGTTCCAGCGCGTTGCCGATGGAATGGTCGTGGAGGACGCGGCAAAGCGTTTCCTTGATGTCATCGGTCTGCTTGCCCATGGCCATGTAGCGCTCGTAATTGATGGTGTCGTAGCAGGTGTACCAGGTCTCGTGATAACCCGGTTTGTAGTGCAGGTAGAGGGATTTGGCATCGTAAAGCCGCTTGGGAAACACCTTGAACGGCATCTTCACGCGGGGCAGCACGATACAGTTCTCGTCCATGGCATAGTACATCCGCACCGGGAAGTGGCAGCCCATGAAGAGGCAGTCCTCGAAACGGTAGTTTTCCAGCGGGAAACCGCATTTTTCAAAATTGACGGCCTGAAAGGCGCAGTGACGGATGGTTTCGTTCTGGGAAAGCAGCTGACGCAGGTCGTACAATTCTTCGATTTCGGTGTAGTTCTCTCTCATTGTTTGCAGATTATCAAGATTTTACTTTTGTCGGAAAGGGTGGTGGCCAGCAGGTGGCGGCTGCCGCCGCCGGCGATGCCCAGCCGTTTGCGCAGGGCCTCGGTGTCGAGCGGAAAATTGAGGGCGGTCATCTCCAGCCGTTCAAAGCGGTGCTGCAGCTGGCGCTGCGCATCCTTGCTCCAGCCAAGCACTTCTTCCACTTCGAAGGTTTTGCCCGGGAATCCTTCGACGGGCGCGTCGCTGGTATACAAATGGGTGCTCGGGGCCAGTTTGGCCAGGCCGAAACGGGCGGACAGCAGCCGGAAGGCGCCGGCCTTGCGCAGGGCTTTGGAAGGTTGGAAAAGGTAGCGTCCCAGAGCGTTCGCATAGCGGACTTCCGCCGCCGGCTCGTCGGCGGGCGCGAATGCGAAGCGGCGGCCGTCGTCGGCGACGATGATCTGCGGTGCCGTCCGGCCGGGGTCTCCGGCCTCCAGCAGAAGCAGCAGTTCCTTGACTTCGCCGCCGGTGGCCACGACATGCAGTTCCCGGGCCTCCGGGAACTGGACAAGTGTCCGGGCGATGTCGGCCATCGGGGAGATCTTGGCCAGGACCCGGTTCGTTTTGGCAAGCAGGTCGCCCTTGACGGCGAGCAGGTCCGGTTCGCAGTCGCTGATGTCGTACACCCGTTTGGCCGTCTTGCTTCGCCGGGCGGGATCGAGGTAGATCAGGTCGAAGTGTCCGGCCGCCTGTCGCAGCCATTGCAGTCCGTCTCCCGGGTGGCTCTCGATGCGGAAACCGGGCCTGTCTTCCAGGATGTCGAAAATGTGCCGGGCGGTTTCGCAGAGGGCTTCATTCCGTTCGCAGTAATGGGCTTCGCCCGCCTTGCGGCTGAGGAACCAGCAGTCCACGCCCAGCCCGCCCGTCAGGTCGGCGATGCGGCCGCCATCCGGGACGAAGGGCTGTTTGTAGCGGGCCGTCGCCTCACTGCTGCACTGTTCCAGCGGGAGGCTGTCCGGGTAGTCGAGTTCCGGATGCGCGTGCCAGGACGGCAGTTTGTCCCGGATCTTCCGGCGCGCTTCGATGATCCGCGCCGCCCGCCGCACATCGATGCCTGGCCAACGCCCGGCCGACAGCAGCAGCCGCCCCGGATCGTCATCCGCGTGCTCTTGTACGAACTGTATGAATTTTTCATCCGGCATATCTCTACAAAGATAACATTTTTGCATCTTTTTTCCTATCTTTGAAAGTTAAACTAAAAAAACCATGGCAAATTATCTTGAAGTGGCCAAAACCTGGCTGAGCAACGGGTACGATGTTGAAACCCAACGGGAAGTATTGGAAATGATAAAAGGCGATCCGAAAGTGCTGGAGGATGCATTCTACCGCACGCTCGAGTTCGGAACGGGCGGACTGCGCGGCGTGATGGGGGCTGGCACCAACCGCATGAACCGCTATACCGTGGCCATGGCCACGCAGGGGCTTGCCAACTATCTCAAGAAGAATTTTGTCGGGGAAGAGATCTCGGCCGTCATCTCCTACGACAGCCGGAACAACAGCCAGCTGTTCGCCAAGGTCTCGGCCGGCGTGCTGATGGCCAATGACATCCATGTCTATATCTTCGACAATATCCGGCCGACGCCGGAACTGAGTTTCGCCATCCGCTACCTCAAATGCAAGGCGGGCATCATGATTACGGCCTCGCACAATCCCAAGGAATACAACGGCTACAAGGTATTCTGGGAGGACGGCGCCCAGATCATCGCGCCGCATGACAAGAATATCATCGCCGAAGTGGGCAAGATCACCTCGATGGAACAGGTGAAAATCGATGAGACGGCCTTCCCGCAGGGCATCGGTGCCGAAGTGGACAAGGCCTTCCTCGACAGCCAGCTGTCGCTGCTGCTTTCGCCTGAAAGCGTCGCCCGCCACCACGACATCAAGATTGCCTATACGCCGCTCCATGGCACGGGCGTCCGCCTGGTGCCCGCCGGGCTCAAGCAGGCCGGTTTCACGCAGATCTACCATGTGGACGACCAGGATGTGAGCGACGGCAATTTCCCGACGGTCGTGTCGCCCAATCCGGAAGAGCCGACGGCCATGCGGATGGTGATGGAACGGGCCGACGCCGTGGGTGCCGACATCGCGCTGGGCACCGATCCGGACGCCGACCGCGTAGGCTGCGCCGTCCGCGACGATAAAGGAAAACTCATCCTGCTGACCGGCAACCAGATCGCCACGATTGTCACCAGTTATATTCTCACGCGCTGGCATGAGTTGGGCAAGCTAGACGGAAACCAGTTCTTCGTCAAGACTATCGTCACGACCGACCTGCTGAAGAAGATTTGTGACAAATACGGGGTCGAACACTACGATGTGCTCACCGGATTCAAATATATCGCTGAAATGCAGCATCGCTATGAAGGCATCAAGACGTTCATCTGCGGCGGCGAGGAAAGCAACGGTTTCAACGTGGGCAGTTTCGTCCGCGACAAGGACTCGGTGGTTACCTGCTGCATGATCTGCGAGTGTGCCGCCTGGCTGGCCGACCGCGGCCAGAGTCTCTACGGCTACCTGCAGGAGATTTATGCCGAATACGGCTATTTCAAGGAGAGTCTGCTTTCGGTGACGAAGAAGGGCAAGGACGGCATCGAGCAGATCCAGCAGATGATGGTGGATTTCCGGGCCAACCCGCCGAAGGAACTGGCGGGCTCGCCGGTGGTGAAGGTCGTGGACTACAACGAACCGGAGAAGACCGGCCTGCCGAAGTCGAATGTCCTGCAGTTCTTCAGCCAGGACGGCTGCAAGGTCACGGTCCGTCCTTCCGGCACGGAGCCGAAGATCAAGTTCTACTTCAGCGCCTGCGGCCCCGACGCCGATGCCCGCAACGCCGCCCTGCGCGAACAATTTTCAGCGTAATACTACGTTGTGCATATCCGCTTGAGCGGAGACAGTATATGCCTTTGAAAACATTGGCGCCCACGCCTCAGGGGGAGGGGCCCAAGCCTGCTTGGGAGGGTGGTTTTCAAAGGCATATACTGCGGAGCAAAGCGGATCTGGAAAAAGGATATACTTATGAAGTCTTACGAAGAAAAGATAGACTGGCTGTTCAATCAGTTTCCGTCCTACCAGAAGGTGGGGAAGGTGGCTTATAAGCCGGGGATTGAGACGATGACCGCGTTCGACGAAGCGCTCGGGCATCCGCACCGGCACTTCCGCAGCATCCACATTGCCGGAACCAACGGCAAGGGTTCCACGAGTCACATGCTGGCCGCCGGCCTGGCGGCCTGTGGCCTCAAGGTCGGCCTTTATACGTCGCCGCACCTGATCGATTTCCGGGAGCGGATGAAGATCATCGAAGGCGACCGCTTCCGGATGATTCCGAAAGCGGCGGTCGAGGCTTTTCTCGACCGCTGGCAAGGTTTCTTCGAGACGGAAAGACCGTCGTTTTTCGAGATTACGACCGCGATGGCTTTCGACTTTTTCGCAGCCGAGGCGGTGGATATCGCCGTCATCGAAACCGGCCTGGGCGGCCGGCTCGATTCGACCAATGTCATTACGCCCATTCTGAGCATCATCACCAACATCGGCCTGGAACATTGCGAACATCTGGGCTTTACGCTCGAGGCTATCGCCGGGGAGAAAGCCGGCATCATCAAGCCGGGCGTCCCGGCGGTGGTCGGGGAGTACCTCCCCGAAACGCGGCCGGTCTTCGAGGCGAAGGCGGCTGCCTGCGGCAGTCCCTTGACGTTCGCGGTCGAGGCGCCGCCGTGCCTGGAACTGAAAGTGAACGACCTGGATCTGCCGGGTGACTATCAGCAGCGCAACCTCTGCACGCTCTCGGCCGCCGTCGGCGTCCTGCAGCCGATGCTTGGCCTGGATCTGGCGGCCTTCCGCAGCGGCGTCTGCCAGACGGCCCGCCGGACCGGCCTGCACGGCCGCTGGGAGACGCTCCGCGCAGCCGACCCGGTCGCCGGGAAGGCGCAGATCATCTGCGACACCGGCCACAACGCCCACGGTCTGCGCTGGGTGTCCGAACAGATCGACAGGATCTCCTGCGACTACGAAAATGTCTTCTTTGTCTTCGGCCTGGCGAAGGAAAAGGATGTCGATGCCATCGCCCCGCTCCTGCCGCGCAATGTCCATTACATCTGGACGCAGGCGTCAAGCCCCCGCGCGCTGCCGGCCGTCGATCTGGCCAACGAGATGCACGACCGCGGCCTCTCCGGTGAAGTGTGTTTCTCAGTATCCGACGCCTTGAAGCTGGCCGACAGCAAAGCCGCCGACAAAGATCTGATCTTCATCGGCGGCAGCAACTTCGTGGTCTGCGAAGTCCTTACTCCATAATCTGCTGCACCAGCGCGACCGGGTCACCGGTCGGGGTGGCGGCGAACTGGCCGGGACGTTCGGCCCACCAGCGGTATTCGAAGTCCTTGAGCTGCTCCAGCAGGGCGTCGGCACGGGCGCCTTCGAATTTCTCGCCGGCGGCCAGCGCTTCTTCTACGGCGCGGAAAAACATCTCCCAGCGGCCTTTGTAGTAGGTGCCGGTCAGGCCGGCCCAGGAACGGTCGGCGTAGTCGGTCAGCAGGTTGCCGCGGTCGCCCCAGCTGGTAATCAGGTTGCGGGCGTTTGTCTCGAAATAGTCGGCTTCTTCCGGCGTCGCGCCCCAGGCGCGGGCGTCGGCGATCCATTTGCCGACCAGGAAGTAATCCTGGGAGGAAAGCAGGGTTTCCATCGTGTCGAAAACCGCCATCATTTCGGCTTGCCGCTCAGCCATCGCAGCCCGGTCACCGGCTTCGTAGGCTTCCTTGTAGGCGGCGAATTTGATTTCGAAATCGTTGCTCAGGTACTGCCGCGTGAGGTTCACGAGGTCGAATTCATACGAAGGCCCGTGTCCGCCAGCGGCGAGCAGGTGCCGGATGACCTCGCGCAGTTTTTCATTCTCATAGGTAAAGCGGGTGCTGGAGCTGGAGTGGTAGGAGCTCGAGCGCCCGAAAGAGGGCCGCAGGTTCATCAGCGGACTGTGGCCGGGGACGGAACGATGGATGTAAATTTCCTCGAACAGCTCTTTCCACGCATCGCGGGCTTCTTCGCTGTCCACGCCCGTGCGGCTCCAGGCCAGGCAGTCGGCGTACTCATCCAGATTGCGGTGCTGCGGGAAGTTCCAGGCCTTTTCGAAGATGAACTGGTACATGAATGGATTGCAGTCGAAGCCTTCCAGCGTGGACCCGATTCCCTTGAAATTGCGACCGGCCTCGGCGAAGGTGCCCTCGATCAGTTTCGAGATCTCCTGGATGTTGCCGGCCAGGTAGGTGTTGCCGCCGAAGTTGCCCAGGTAGCACCAGATGAACGGGATGCCGTAGTAGCTCTGGGTCTTGCGCCAGACTTCCATCCGTTCGCAGTAGTAGTCCAGCAGGATGGACTTTTCGGCCGGGTAGGAGGTCAGGTAGGCTTTCACCCGCTCGTCGCTGTCGCCTTCGAACCAGTATTTGCGTTCGTTGTAGAAGAGCCAGGTCATCTGGAGCCAGGTGGCTTCGGGATCGGCGGCCGCGAGGGATTCGTACACACCCTTGCTCACGCCGGCCAGGTAGTCGGGCTCCCAGCTGCGCGGGATCATCTCGTTGAATACGTCGATGCCGTAGATGTGGTCGGTTCCGTAGATTTCCACTTCCTTCTCGAGGAAACGCTTCTGGATTTCGGGGAAGAGTTTGTCTTCCGGGTCGAGGAACCAGGGGTAGTCTTCCAGTGCGAAGCCGGCCCAGTCGCTCATCCGCTCGATCTTCGCATCGGGATAGATGCGGGCCAGCTCCGGCGGGACGTGCCCGGCGAAGGCCGGGAGGACGGGTTTCATGTTGAGCTCCCGTTCGCGGGCCACGATTTTCTTCTGCAGGGCTTCCTGTCCTTCCAGCCAGGATTTGGGCAGCGGCCCGCCCCAGCGGTCGATGTTCAGCATCCGGTGCCAGGGCAGGTGGGCGGGACCGGTGAAATAGCTGCGGACTTCTTCATCCGTAAGCCCCAGCTCCGTCCAGACCTGGTACCAGACCGATTCCTGACCGGTGATGGCCAGCGGCAGGTTGATGCCGTTGAGAGCCATCCAGTCGATGAAGTGCTCCCATTCCTCCCAGTTCCACCAGGGCATCGTATAGCCATACGTGCAGTAGTTCAGGAAGAAACGCTGCGGAACGCGGGCATCCATCCGCACGGGGGCCTCGAGCCGGGGAAGCGTCTTGGGCATCGGGCCCTTGTCCCAGGCGAACCAGCCGATGTTGGTGTGGCAGTAATATTTCAGATAATAGTTGAGGCCCACGGCCATCGAGTTGGCGTTGTTGCCGCCCACCACGATCCGGCGGCCTTCGCTGCGGAGCGTGAAAAAATCACAGGTATCAGCCGGCAGGGTTTCGAAGACGAAATGCCGGGCTGCATCGGGGATGACGCGGGCCGTCAATGCCGCGGCCGCCTTGGCATCCGGAGTCCCGTCGTCTTTCTGTGTACTGCAAGCAGCCATCGCCAGGGCGAGGACCGCACACGCATAGAGGAAGAAGCGTTTCATAGGTGTTGCTCGTGAAGATTATTTGAACAGGTTTTCAATCTTTTCGACGATGCCCGGATCGTCGGCCTTGCCGATGAGGCTGGGCTGCAGACAGTGGCAGGCGTGCTCCGCCTTGAAGCGGGCTTCGCCGCCGCCGGTCACGTTGAGCATCGCCACGGCGTCTTTGGCGAGTTTTCCGGCCTCGAAGGCATTGATCATGCCTTGCAGGGCCACGGCTGCCGCCGGATGGATGTCGATGCCTTCGGTCTCCAGGAAGAGCTGCTGCATCGCCCGGATATCGTCGTTGTCGGCTTTCTCGATGTCGCCGCCCGCATCGCTGAGGGCGTCGAAGACGCCGCCGCGCAGGCTGTACGGCGGCCGGCGGTTCGAGAGCACTTTCGCATCGATCTGGAGAGCCTGTTTGCGGGCGGCCTCGTCGTCCATCGGCAGGAGCGGGCGGCTGCCGGCTTTCCAGGCATCGTGCATCGGCAGGAACGGTACGTTCTGTGACGGGAAGAGTTTCATCTTGTGGCTGCCGAAGCGGCCGTCCCCGATCAGGCGCAGATTGGCTTCCCAGGCTGCGATGGTGCCGGTGCCGGAGCCGATGGCCTGGAAATAGGCGTCGGGAATCCGGCCGATGGCCCGGGCAGCGGAAAGGACCGTGGTGGCCATGCCGTCACGGCGCGCGATGTTCTTGGCGCCGCCTTCGGCGAAGAACTTCTTCGAGGTGCAGGCCGCGTCGCCCAGGGCGATGGCGTCGAAATAGTCGCTTCCCTTGGGCGGGCAGATGAGCTTCACGCAGTCGTTCAGGGGTTTCTCGAACCAGAGAGCGCCGATGTTTTCTTCCGGTACGCTGAGCAGCAGCGGGATGTTGTTTTCGGAGCAGACCTTGGCGAAGGCGCGGGCCGTATTGCCGGCCGAGGAGACCACCAGGGCCCGTTTTTCCCCGTCGGGGATATGGGCACAGACGCTGTATGCCTCCGTTTCCTTGAAAGAGGCCGTGCTCATCGCGGCGCCTTTCTCCGGCCACCAGCCCGAAAAGGCGATCCACAGGTTCGGCAGGCCGAGCCGGGCCCCCAGCTTTTCACTGTGATAGGTCACCGTCGGTGCCGACCCCTTCAGCATCCGCCGCACCGGCATCCAGTCGGCGAAGGTGTAGATCCCCCAGGCCTCCGGCCCGAATTCAATCTGCTTTTTCTCATAGATGGCCCGGATCAGCGAAGGCTCGCTGCACTGCGGATCGGTCAGCATCCATCCGCTGTCCTCGAAACGGCGTCCCGTGGCCACCGTCTCCAGCACGTATTCTGTCGGTTTGAAACTTTTCATTGTGTATCCGATTTGACTAAGATTTTCAAAATTACGGATTTTTTTGTAATTTTGGCAGGGAACAATCAAATACCATTCAACATGTCGCAAAGATCACCTTACGTCAGACCGCAGTCCGATGTCATCAGACTGCAGGCGCCGGTCTTGTTTTCATCCGGCTCGGATTTCTCGCAAAAACAAGGAGAATGGGAGGAGGAATCATGAAAAAGACCTTATTTCTTGGATTCGTTGCGTTGATGCTGGGATTATTGTCCACTGCCTGCATCGAGCCGATTGTCTCCGACATTGCGGAAGACAATGAAAAGCCGGCAGCGAAGAAAACGATGGTGTTCCGGGCAACGCTCGAGCAACTTGATGTTGACACCAAGACCAGTCTGGAAAATGGGAAAACCGTAGTCTGGAACGAGGGGGATGAAATCCGGGTATTCACGGCCGGCGGTGATCCATCGGGATCGGTTTTTAGACTGACTTCCGGTGCAGGAACGGCATCCGGTTCGTTTGAGGGTCTCGCCACTATCGGAGAAGGGCCGTACTATGCGTTCTATCCTTCGGACCTCGTCCCCAGTTTTTCCCAGAGTCCACTGGCTTTCGAAGCACGGATACTACCTTATCAATTGTTTGCCACGAACAGTTTCGGCGCAGGTGCAAATGTTTCCTGGGCGATGTCTGACAATGTGGATGATCTGCGCTTTCACAATGTTCTGGGTGCTGTGAAATTTACGCTTAAAGGGGATGCCGGCATTAGAATGATCAACCTTTACACGCGCGGAAATGAATTGTTGAACGGCACCTTGCGTATTGCGGGACTCGATGGTACGCCCACCGTGAGCCTGACAGGAGAAGTCAATGAGGGAAGCCAGTTCGTACAGATTGCCATGTCGCAAGCCGTACAACTTAATTCTGATGAAGGGGTAGCCTTTTATCTGAGCGTACCTGCAGGGACCCTTGCCGACGGTTTCTTCGTTGAATTCATCGACAGCGACGGCGGTGCCATGATCAAGAGTGCAAAAGGCGGAAGTGCCAACATCATAGAGCGTTCCGTGATCCGCTCAATGCCTGCGTTTACGTATGCTCCGCAGTATAGAAGTGCGTTTCTCGCTGAATCTGAAGATTTCGCCGCCTATGCGGGTGTAAATGCCGTAGGTGCGGGATCCAAGGAATGCACATATACCGAGGGAGTCAGTCAATATGCTTATAGGAATACGGACGGTGATCCGGGCTCGCGCGATATCCGTTTCCAGGACTGGGATGCCGGATATGCGCTGTCGTTTCAGATTTCGCAGCGGGATCTTCCGCTCAATTCCACTCCCACCGTCAGCGTGACGGCGCTCGGTGCTACGGGTGCGATTGCATCCGGGTCTGGAACCATGAAGGTGATCAAGAAGACGCCCGAACGGGTTTGGCTATATGACCAGGAAACACAGAATGGATATGTCATCAAACTGGAGGATTAAACCATGAAACGAATCATTGCATTTCTTGCCGCTTCCTTCCTTTTGGGAATCTTCTCCCTGCATGCGGCGCCGGTATCTGAAAGTACCGCCCTCGATATCGCCAGAAGATTGTTTGCCGCCCAACCCGCCACCAAATCCCAAAGTGATGCTGTCCGGCTTGTCTGGAATGGAGAGGATGCGGCCACCAAGGCAATCCATCCGGCTTTCTATGTCTTTTCGCGCGACGGCGGCGGATTCGTGATCATTGCGGGTGACGATAATGTCCAGCCTGTCCTCGGTTTCTCGAAAACCGGCCGTTTCGTTACTGAAGGGATGCCTGAAAATGTGAAATGGTGGATGGAAAATATGAAAGAATATGTCCGCGCCGTAAAGTCGCAGTCAGCTGAAGCCCGCAGTCGATGGTCCAGTTTAGTCGATACGAAATCGGCTATTTCGACAGAGCTTGTTTCAGATGAATTTATTGCCTCGAGGACAAATGAGTGGTCACAGAGCGAGCCCTTTAATTTGAAAGCGCCCAGAGTAACGGGGCAGGCGGATCAATCCGTTACCGGATGCCTGCCTTTGGCGATGGCTGAAATTCTTACTTGGTTCGGTTCTCCCACGTATGGGACAGGAACGCTTGAAGCGTATAATTATTCATACTATGCAGATGATAATACTGGTCCATGGGGATATACTATTCCTGGATATACGCTGTCTACGGAGTATGACTGGACTGCGCTTAAGTCATTAAGCACGGTAACTGCTTGCATGAATGCATCTGATGAAGTAAAGGATAATCTGTCCCAGTTGATCTACGACTGCGGAGTGATGCTTGGCGCTGAGTTCAATTCTGACATACATGGGGGAACGAGCGCTTCGGACAGCAGGGTCGTTAAAGCTTTCGGCGATTTTATGGGGTACAATAAGGCTGCACAAGTCGTAAGTGCCGCTGATTATTCGTCCCGTGGCTGGACTGAACTTCTCAAGACTCAGGTTACAAGCCATCCTGTCCTTTATTGTGGATACGCTCCTTCCAGCGAAGGGCAGAATGATGCTTCACATGCTTATGTTTTGGACGGCTATGCCACAAGCAGTGGTGAAGAAGTGTTCCACTTCAATTTCGGCTGGGGAGGATTTTGCAACGGTTATTATTCTCTCTTTACGCAGCCGACGGAAGCCGGTTATGATTTCAATACGAATTTGCGCGCGTTGATCGACTTTTATCCTGCGCCCGAGTCGACATATCCTGTAATCCTGGAAGCGAAATATCGAGATGCTGAATACCCCGGCGTTCGTCTTGTACAGACAGAAAACGGATATATAGTTTATTATATGATCTTCAATAGAGGAAGCGAAGATTATAATGGGAGCATCAAGTTTGTTCTGCGCAAAAAGGATGGCGTGGAAGAAGATATCGATGGCAGTATTCGGTCTTTTTCGATGGAAGCGAGCCATTTTGGAGGTGGATACTTCGGATATGTCAAAATTGACGATATCTCGTTGGGCGATGTGGTTGTATGTTACTATGAAGATGGCGGCGCCTGGAAATTACTGAGTACCTCGAATCCTGATTCAACGATCAGTGAGTGGCCGCTGGTGCCTGTTCCTTTCATCAATGCCGACAGCCGCTATGAGGTAGGCAGCTATTTCCCGTTCAAACTTAAAAACAACGATTCACCTTACTCAGGAACAGTCTGGACGATTACCGACCCTGATGGTAACAAGGTGGTTAATAATCAGGCTGACGACGAGTTCCAGTTTACGAAGGCCGGTACTTACCGGGTTGAGGCAGCCGTGGCTCCAGCAGTAGGGGAAGCGGTCGTCGAGACAATCGTCGCTCTTGTCAAGGTCCTTTGATTTCCGTCTGCTGAACAGAAATGCGCCCGATGTCCCGTGTGATGCTCGCAAATGATGATCCGACAGATCCGCTTCGCGACGGCGCAACGCCTTCGTCGGTGACGACCAAGTCCTTCGGTCCGGTGCGAATCATGCCGCCGCTTGCACCACCTGAGTTGATCGACAACACGACCCGCCGTTGACGCGGAACGGCGCTATCCTCGTCCGGCCATGGAAAGCTGATGCTTTCATGGCCGGGCAGGATCTTTTGGTTTTTACTTGGTCACTTCGGTGGCTTCGGCCCTCGGGCGATGTCCTGGTTGTCACGACACTGACGATTTGTGTGTCCCGTCTGTGTCGTGGAGCGGTTTGAGCCCGAAAAGCGGTTTTTGCTGCCGTGACACAGACAACGCGGGGTTTCTGTCTGTGTCGCGGCGGGCTGTGTGAAAGGGCGGCGAAAGTACGACATGTAAGCGGTATGGCATGTCGTCAGCATGTCAGCAGATCAATAGGACAGGAGGGCAGGGGACAGAGGGGGAGCGGGTTTCGCCAAACTGGCGCACAGGGGATTTTTCAAGTCGTTGATAATCAGGTGTGTGTTTTTGGATCCCGTGCTCCGATGGCCGATATCGGGGGTTGGCGCACGGTCAGCAGCGTCCAGCGGCTGTCTGCGGGCACTTTCGGTGCGCCAGTTTGGCGAAACTGTCGGCACTGCCGCCGAAGGCGAAACTGTCGGCACTGCCAGTCGAAGGCGAAACTGTCGGCACTGCCGCCGAAGGCGAAGCCGGCGGCGGCAAGCGCTACCGTTGATGTCAAGGTCCTTAAGGTCCTTTGATTTCCGTTTGCTGAACAGGAATGCGCCCGATGTCCCTTGGGATGGGACGGCGGGCGCAAAAAATGGGGAAATTGCTCCCGGTGTCCCATTTTTGGGGACATCGGGAGCAATTGCTATGTCAGATGCTCCGCGGGGGGGGGGGCTCCGCGCTGCGGGCGTCGGCTATGCTTGCGTCGGCTGTGCGGGCGTCAGATGCTCCGCGAGGACTTCGGCGAAGTCTTTGACGGGAACAGGGGAGAAGCGGCCGAAGGTCTTCAGGCAGAGGGGACAGGCCGTGATGATCTGTTCGGGGTTGTTGGCCGTCAGGTTGTCGATGGCGCCCCGGGTGATGGGTTCGCGGTCTTCGTAGCGAAGGGTCAGCGAGCCGACCGATCCGCCGCAGCAGATGCTTTCCTTCCGCTCCTTGAGGGCCGGGACCAGTTGGCCGACGGTGCGCAGGGCTTCCCGCGGCGCATCGTAGATGCCGCAGCCGCGGCCCAGGTCGCAGGGGTCGTGATAGACCAGGGTCTGGTGGCCGTTGCTGACATGCAGCCGTCCTTCTTTCAAAAGCTGGTTGAAGTATTCCGTGTAGTGCATCACCGTGATGCCGCTCAGGTCGTATTTCTCCTTGAAGATGCGGTAGCAGATGGCGCAGCTTACCAGCAGGATGCGGGCGCCGCTCGCTTCGATGAGCCTGCGGTTTGCCTCGATCAGCTGCCGGGCTTCCTCTTGGCGGCCGGCGAGCATCAGCGGGCGGCCGCAGCAGATGCTGCCGTCCTTGTCCATCAGCTCGTAGTCCACGCCGGCAGATGTGAGTACTTTCTGCACGGAACGGGAAATGATCGGCGTCAGCGAACTCATGCAGCCGGCATAGTAGAGGACCTTCTGCGTCCCGACGGAGGTCCCGGAAGACCCGGCACCCGCCTCTGCGGCCGCAGTGACGCCCGTCTCGCCAGCGGCCGAGACGTCCGGCTCGACGGCCGCCAAGTAGCCGAAATCGGCGGGCAAATGGTTCGACCGCTGCTCGTGGGTGGTCCGGTAGGCCAGGCGCAGGCCGCAGGCATCCATCTGGACCTGGCAGAGCGCGGCGCACTTGCCGCACATCAGGCATTTTTCCGCGTTCTCGAGCGAACGCCGGTTGTTGCGCCGTTTCAGGTTCCGGACCAGATAGACGGTGGCGTCTTTCACATTCTTCTTCTGGACCCCCATCGGGCAGGCGTCGATGCACACGCCGCAGCTCGGGCAGGAGTAGAGCATCGTCAGCGCAAATCCTTTCCGCGTATGGCGTACAGGCAGTCCGGCGTTGCGCATCGGGATTAGCAGCATCTCCGCTGGAATGTGCATATATCGGGTGAACGGCAGCACCGTCATGAAGGTGCCCAGGGCCAGCGAATACAGCCACCAGGCCACCGTGATGTTCTCCGGCTTGCTCATGAAGCTGTGTAGCAGCCAGTTGATCGGAACCGTCATGAAGCTGCCGCCGGCCACGCCCGCCGTGAATCCTTCGGCGATCCAGCGCAGCGGGAAGATGGCCCAGAGGCTGTAGAGCCCGATTCGGTCGGTGAGGGTGAGTTTGGTGGTGCGCCGCATGCCCACGATCTTCGACCGGAAACGCTTGATGATGGCGATGGTGATGCCGCTGAGGATGATCAGCAGGAAGAAGTCCATCAGGAAGAAGAAGAAGGAACCCTGGAGGGTCTCGTTCTGCTCTTCCATGAAATAGCGGAAGAAGATGGGGTAGTAGAGTTTGTGGAGCCGCTCGGGGATGTAGAGCACGGTCTCGATGTGGCCGATCAGGATGATCATGAACCAGCCGAAGGCGATGCTCGAGTGCATGTATCCAAGGACCGGATTGCGCTTCCAGAGCTTCACATGCAGGAGGCAGTCGCAGAACAGGTCGCGGATGTTCTTGACGATCGTGGCGGGCGTGATGAGTGAGAGCGCGAACTTGCGCCGGTCGGCGGGGGTAAGTTGCACAAGGACTTTCACCAGGGCGATCAGGCAGTAGCCCAGCACGAAGGTCATGCCGAAGACGAACGGCAGGACGAAAGGATCGTAGGCGGCCAGGATGCGTTCTCTCATTGTTTGTCCTCCAGTTTGTAAACTTTGCCGATGCTCAGGATCAGGTGGCGGGTGTTGATCCCGCGCGGGCAGACGAGCAGGCATTTCCCGCAGAGCATGCAGTGCTGCAGCATCGGCAGGGTTTCCTTTTCACGCCCGCGCTGCAGCGACAGGATGACTTTCCGCAGGTTCATCTGCGTGAAGACCCCGGCCGAACAACTGGCGGCGCAGGAGCCGCACGCGATGCACTTGGATACATCGGGCTCCCGGCGGTGGAGTTCCGCGAACAGGGGATTGTCCACGTTCTCGATCTTGAGCGTGGCGCTCGGGGTCAGTCCGTATCCGAAATCGATCATCGCTTCTGCGGAGTTTTGAGGAAACGGTCGATGGCCAGGGCGGCGGAGGCCGCTTCGCTGAGCGTTTCGGGCAGGGTCTTGGGGCCCGTCGCCGCGCCGGCGAAGAAAATGCCTTCGCGCGAAGAGGTACAAGGCTTGCCGATGATGCTCTGCGGCAGGAAGAAACCATCTTCTCCCGTCTGGATATTGACCATCCGGGCCAGCGGCTGGGTGCTGGCGGAAGGGGCCATGCCGGCCATCAGGACCAGCATGTCCATCTTGATCTTCATCGGCTTTCCGAAGAGGGTGTCTTCGGCCTTGACGAAGAGGTGCCCGTCGAGGTCTTCCGACACCTCGGAGACACGGCCGCGGACAAAGCGGATGCCATAGTCTTTCTGGGCTTTCAGGTAGAGGTCTTCGTATCTGCGGCCGAACATGCGCAGGTCCATGTAGAAGCAATAGACCGTGGCCTCGGGGAACTTCTCCTTGATCTCGCAGGCCTGTTTGACGGCTGTCACACAGCAGACTTTCGAGCACTGGCGGTTGCCGGCCTTCTCGTCGCGCGAGCCTACGCAGTGGACGAAACCGATGACATTGACATTGTCGAACTGCGGGCCGGCGCCGCTCTTGAACCAGTCTTCCAGATCGGCGTTGGTGATCACGCGCTCGTAGATGCCGTAGCCGTATTCTTCCTTTTTCTCCGCCTTGAACAGGTCGAAGCCCGTGGTCAGCAGGATGGCCCGCACCTGGGCCGAAAGGCCGTTGGAGAGCTTGACCACCCAGGTGTCCTTGAGCCGGTTGATCGAGGAGACTTCGGTGTCGGTGAAATATTTGATGCCGTCCAGGTCCGCGACCATCGGGTCGAGGAAGCTGCGGGCCTCGACCCCGTCGGGGAAGAGGCGGTCCCAGCGGGTGAGATGGCCGCCCAGGACGGGCTCTTTTTCAATCAGGATGGGCGTGTAGCCCAGGTCCCGCAGGCTGCGGGAGGCTTCGAGTCCGGCGGGTCCTCCGCCGATGACGACGACGTTCTGGCTCATACTAGCAGCATTTGATGTTCATCGGGAAATCCGGCCGCTGCAGGAGTTCGCCGCGGGGTCCCTTGTATTTGTCTTCGGGCTTGTAGGGGATGCCCATCTTGTCGAGGAGCGGCTCGACGGCGACCTGGTGGGTCTGCAGGCCGAGATCCCACGGGTCGTAGCCCAGCACCAGGCCGGCCACTTCCTCATAGGTGAAGACGGGGATGCCGTAGCCGTTCTGGCCGTAGGTCTTGCCCGTCTGCTCGGCGATGACATACTGCCAGCGGTCGAGGAAGTAGGGGCAGCCCGGGCAGTTGGTGATGATCATGTCGGGCTTGAAGGGCTCCATGCTTTCGAATTTCTTGTGGGTGTTCGAAAGGGAGTAGCCGCGGTTGGCGCGCACCAGATACTGGCGGAAGCCGAAACCGCAGCAGTGCCGCCGTTCGGGGTAGTCGATGACCTCGCCGCCCCAGGATTCCACCATGCCCGCCAGCACATAAGGATATTCGGCGCCGCCCACACCCTTGGACGGAAACATCTTGGAATAGTGGCAGCCGATGTGTTCGACCACGCGGAGCGGCTCGCCGGTGGCTTTGTTCACCAGGCGGAACTTCGCCTGTTCGGCGATCTGGTTCCGGAACTTGTAGATCAGGTCGCTGGCGTGGGCGAGGTAGGTGGGAATCTTGAATTCCCGCCGGGTGGCCTTCCACAGGTTCTCGCGGATCTTGGCCAGCAGCTCGGGGAATTCCCGCCAGTCTTCGATGACCTCGGAGTAGAGTCCGAAACTGGTGATGCAGCTGCAGACGTAGTTCTCGTAGCCCGCTTCGGTCATCAGGGCGAACTGCCGGGCGATGATGGTCATCACCGTCTCCTGCGGGATGGCTTCGCTGTGGTAGGCGATGCCGCCGCAGGTGGTGTGGTGCGGGGTTTCATAGACGTCTTTGCCCAGCCGGTCGCGGAGAATCTCCAGGAAGGTCTTTTCGGAGGCCGGGAAGAAACTCTGCCGGATGCAGCTGCGCACGTAGAACCAGTGGTCGGTGGGTATCTCTTTCTGGTATTCGGACCAGATGCGTTTTTTTCCTTGGTAAATCATAATCGGTCAGTCTTCGTCGTTGTTGAGGTGGCAGCTGCTGGTCTGGTTGAAGGCCTGTGCCTCGTATTCGTCCATCGACAGGCCCATCTCGCGGGCCTTCTCCTGCGATTTCTCCTCGACGATCTCCATCCAGCGGGTGGCGCCGGTCACCTCGAAGATGGCTTTCAGCTCGTCGAGCGATTCCTGGGGAATCTTGCGCAGGGCGCCCGGGCCGATTTGGCCCAGGTGGGCGCCGAGGCGCTCATAGACCGCTTTCTGGTTGTCCTTGACCCATTTGCCCACCGTCCCGTATTCGGGATGCTTCTCGTAGGCGAAGGTCTCGGGATAGACGCAGTAGCCATACTTGAGGACATTTCGCTGCATGGCGTGCATCAGGGGCAGCTGCTGCCGGCCTTTCTCGCTTTCCGCGAAATAGCCCAGTTCGATGGACAGTGCGCGCAGGGCCATCACCACCAGGCCGGGCGCATTCTTGCGCGGGCAGCGCGTCACACAGGAAAGACATTCGCCGCAGTACCAGATCTGGTCGCCCTTGAGGAGTTCGATGATGGCTTCGTCGTCGCGGGACTGGACGATGGTGACGATCTTTTTCGGATTATAGCGATAGAACTCCGCGGCAGGGCAGATGGCGGTGCAGGTCCCGCAGCTGATGCAGGCTTTGAGCCCTTCCCGGACGCGGTAGTCTTCGGCGAGTCGGTCGTAGATTTTACCCATATCGGTTTTCCGTTTGGAAAAAATAATCGGTAAAAATAAGCAATTTTACCTTTATATTGTTATCTTTACCAGTTATTTTGTCAATTTGTAAAATGGGATATTGTTTCGATACCGTGATTGACCGCCGGGGTTCCGGGGCCATCATGACCGACTGCCTGCAGAAATACTACGGGCGGGAAGACCTTCTGCCGCTGTGGATTGCCGACATGTATTTCGAGACGCCGGCCCCGGTGCGGGCTGCACTTGAAAAGCGGCTGGACCATCAGATCTACGGCTATGCCGTCGCGCCGGAAAGCTACTGGCAGTCCATTCTCTCCTGGGAAAAGGAGACGCACGGCTGGACCATCAGTCGCGATACGCTTTGTTTCATTCCGGGCATCGTCCGGGGCATCGCCTTCGTGCTGCAGTGCTTCACCCGGCCCGGCGACAAGGTGGTGGTGCAGCCGCCGGTCTATATGCCTTTCCTCAATGTGCCCCGGGCCAATGGCCGGCAGGTCGTCTATAATCCGCTCCGCTTCGACGAAGCGTCCCGGACCTACCGGATGGACCTTGACAATCTGGAGACGGTCTGCCGGGAAGAACGGCCCAAAGTGCTGATCCTCTCGAATCCGCACAACCCGGCCGGCATCGTCTGGCCGGCGGAAGACCTGGCCCGCCTGGCTGAGATCTGCCGGCGCGCCGGCGTGCTGGTGGTCTCCGACGAGATCCACGCCGACATGGCGCTCGGCGACAACGTCCACCACCCGTTCCCGACGGTTTCGCAGACGGCGGCCGACATATCCATCACCTTTGCCGCTCCGAGCAAGACCTTCAACATCGCCGGCATCGTGAGTTCGTTCTGCGTGGTTTCCAACCCGGCGCTGCGGGAGCCGTTCTTCGGCTACCTGGAGGCCAATGAACTCAATGCACCGATGTTCCTTTCCACCGTCGCCACCGAGGCGGCCTTCACGCAGTGCGGCCCCTGGCGGCGCGCGATGCTCGACTATGTCCAGGAGAATGTCGATTATGTCTCGGACTATCTGGCCCGCCGGATTCCCGGCATCACGGCCGTCCGTCCGCAGGCTTCGTTCCTGGTGTGGCTCGACTGCCGCGGCCTCGGCCTGGACCACGACGCCCTGATCGACCTGTTCGTGAACCGGGCCCGCCTGGCGCTCAACGACGGCGAGGCGTTCGGCCCCGGCGGCGAAGGGCACATGCGCATGAATGTCGGTGCGCCGCGCGCGATGCTCACGGAGGCGCTTTCCCGTCTGGAGACGGCTGTCAAATCCTTGAAAGACTGAGGTTATGAAAAAATTCAAAGACTGGGGCCTGCTTCCCAAAGTGCTGATCGCCATTGCACTGGGTATCATCTGCTCTTTCTTCTTCCCGGATGCCCTCACGCGCTGCTTCATCACTTTCAACAGCATTTTCAGCAATTTCCTCGGGCTGTTC
This sequence comes from uncultured Bacteroidia bacterium, assembly GCA_902789445.1. Lineage (GTDB taxonomy): Bacteria > Bacteroidota > Bacteroidia > Bacteroidales > UBA932 > Cacconaster. The sequence goes on from CADAOB010000007.1 coordinate 80,160, forward strand.
ATCCCGATCATCATCCTCGGCCTGATTGCGCCCGGCATTTTCGAACTGGGCAAAGGAGCCGGCAGACTCCTGCTGATCACGGCCGCCATCGCCTATTTTTCGACCATTCTCTCCGGCCTGTTCTCCTATGCGACCTGCCGGCTGACCTATCCCTCGCTCCTGGGCGGTTCCGTGACTTCCCTGGGCGGCATCGACATGGACGCCAACGACCTGAAACCCTATTTCACCATCGAGATGCCTCCGCTGATGAGCGTCACCACCTCGCTGGTGCTGGCCTTCGTACTCGGCCTTTCGCTGATCGGCATCCGGGGCGACAACCTGCGCGGCGTGATGCTGGAACTGCGTGACATGGTCTTTCTGGTCATCCGCAAGGTGATCATTCCGATTCTCCCGATCTTCATCTTCGGTATCTTTCTGGAAATGGGCGCCGAAGGCAACGTGGGGCCCGTGCTGGGCATGTTCCTGAAGATCATCCTGATCATCTTCGTGATGCACGTTACCGTGCTGGTACTCCAGTTCTGCATCGCCGGCGCCATTGCGGGCAAGAATCCGTTCAAGGCGCTCGTCACGATGCTTCCGGCCTATGTGACGGCGCTCGGAACGCAGTCCTCGGCCGCCACCATCCCGGTCACGCGCGCGCAGACGATCAAGAACGGGGTCGATCCCGACGTGGCCGACTTCGTGGTTCCGCTCTGCGCCACGATCCACATGTCGTGCAGCATCCTGAAGATCGTGGCCTGTGCCTATGCGATTTCCCTGAGCATGGGCATGGATATCAGTTTCGGCACCTATGCGGGCTTTGTCCTGATGCTGGGCATCACGATGATCGCGGCTCCCGGCGTGCCCGGCGGTGCCATCATGGCGGCGCTCGGCCTGCTGGCGTCGATGCTCGGATTCGATGCCAACATGCAGGGCCTGATGATCGCCCTCTACATTGCGATGGACAGCTTCGGCACGGCCGGCAATGTGACCGGCGACGGTGCCATTGCGCTTATCATCAATAAGATCAAAAACAGGCAAGCGTATGTCGCCCAATCTTGAGATCGCCCTTTGCCAGCACGACATCGTGTGGGAGGACGCCCGGGAGACGGTCGCCCGCATCGACGCCCCCGTGCGGCGTTTCTGCGAGAAGTTCCGTCCCGACCTGCTGGTGCTTCCCGAGACCTTCTCGACCGGTTTCTCGATGAATCCTGCCGTTGCCGAACCCGTGGACGGCTTCTCCGCGTCCTGGCTCCGCGACATCGCGCAGACCTGTGGCGTGGGCGTCATCGCCTCCGTCCCGACGCGCCTGGAAACGCCGGCGGGGGAGCGGCGCGTCAACCGCTGCTGGTTCTTCACCCCGGAAGGCTCCGTCTGTCACTATGACAAGCGGCATCTGTTCACGCCTTCGGGCGAAAATCCGGCCTTCAGCCCGGGCGACCGCCGCTGCACCGTGGCCTGGCGCGGCTGGAACATCGAGCTCAATGTCTGCTACGACCTGCGTTTTCCGGTCTGGAGCCGCAATGCGGGCAACGGCTACGACCTGCTGGTGAACATTGCCAACTGGCCGGCATCCCGCATCGATGCGGCCCAGATGCTGCTGCGGGCCCGGGCGGTCGAGAATGCGGCCTATGCCGTCTTCTGCAACCGGATCGGCAGCGACAGCCTCTGTGACTACGACGGCAAGTCCATGATCCTGGACTATGTGGGCCACAGCATCGCGCAGGTCCGTCGCCTGGGCGGCCTGCGTTTCTATACGGCCGAACTGCTGATGGCGCCGCTCCAGCACTATCGGGAGCGCTTTCCGGTGAGTCACGACGCCGATTCCTTTGAAATCAAGTACTAAAACCATAGATTGCATGAAAAAGAATGTTTTGAATATCGCAGCCATCCTGATCGCCCTCTTCGGCATCGGCTTCGGCATCGGCTGCCTGATCTCCCTCATTTCTTCGAAGGGAGCGCTCGCCGACGGCGAGTACAAGGTCACGGTCTGTTCCACCACCGACGTCCACGGCGCCTATTTCGACTCATCGTACGTGGACAACCTGGCGGCCAAGACCTCGCTGGCCAATGTCTCCTCCTACCTGAAGGAACTGCGCGCCGCCGGCGTGCAGCCCGTCCTGATCGACGTGGGCGACAACCTCCAGGGTGACAATGCGGCCTATTATTTCAACTACGTCGCCACCGACGTGCCGCACGTGTACCCGCGCATCGCTTCCTACCTGGACTACGATGCCATCGTGGTGGGCAACCACGACATCGAGACCGGCCATGACGTTTACGACCGCATCCGCCGTGAGCTGACGATGCCTTACCTGGCCGCCAACGCCGCTTTCGACCGCGATGAGAACGGCAAGGCCGACATGGACGAAGACCCGAAGAACAAGGCGGTGCAGGATTCGTATTTCCAGCCTTACTGCATCGTGGAACGCGGCGGCGTGAAGGTGGCCATCATCGGCATGACCAACGGCAATATGAAAAGCTGGCTCTCCGACTCGGTCTGGCACGGCATCGATTTCCAGGTCATCTCCGACATCGCGCAGGATCTGGTGGATTACGTGATCGACAAGGAAAAACCGCAGCTGGTCGTCCTGGCCGTGCACTCCGGCACCGGCGCCGAACAGGCGCACCGGGAGAACGAGGCGCTGTACCTGGCCTCGACGCTGCACGGGGTGGACATCGTGCTCAACGGACACGACCACCGGCCGCTGGCCCGTGAGGTCGAGAATCCCGATGGCAGCGTCGTGCTGCTGGACGCCGGGACGAAGGCCGCCGTCGTGGGCCAGGCCGACGTCACCCTGACGGTCAAGAACGGCAAGGTCGTCTCCAAATCGGTCGATTACAAGCTCGTGCCGATGGACAAGTATCCGGTCGATCCGGCCTATGTGGCAAGCTTCAAGGCCGATTTCAATGCTGTCAAGGAATTCGCCAACCGGCCCATCGGGCAGCTGGCCGAAGACATCTTCCTGGCGGACGCCCTGGACGGCCCGTCCAGCTACATCAACCTGATCCAGACCGTCCAGCTGGCTTCGACCGGCGCCGACGTCTCCTTCGCCGCCCCGCTGACCAACAGCGGCGTCGTGCCCAAAGGCGTGATCGAGTTCCAGGACCTGGTGTCGATCTACAAGTTCGAGAACCAGCTCTACACCGTGGAACTCACCGGCGCACAGATCAAGGATTACCTGGAATATTCCTACGACAACTGGGTCAACCGCACCGGCCCGTCCTACAACTGGGATTCGGCCGACGGCATCGTGTATGAAGTCAGCCGCAGTGCCGCGAAAGGGGAGCGGGTCCGCATCCTGTCGATGTGCGACGGGACCCCCTTCGATCCCGCGAAGACCTATAAAGTAGCCATGACTTCGTACCGGGCCAGCGGCGGTGGCGACTTGCTGCGCAACGGTGCCGGCGTGGATCCGGCCTCGCTGAAGATCGTGGACAAAATGAAGGATATCCGTTCGCTGATCGGCGACTACATCGCCGACAAAAAAGAAATCGTCCCTTCCGTGGCGACCAATTGGAAATTTGTAAAATAATTCCTAACTTTGACCGGATATTTTGTAATGGGACAGGATCTGGCCACACGCTTGAAAACAAAGGTCGAGACGCTCATCGCCCGCAGCGAGGCACTTGACCGGGACAATGCTGAACTGAAGGCGCGCCTGGCCCGTTGCGAAACGGAAAACGAAAAAAAGGACAAGCGAATTAAAGATTTAGAAAAACAGATAGAAAACTTGCGATTGAAAGAAGCATTTCTGGGGACATCCGGTGACAGGATGCAGGCCCGGCGGAAAGTCGCCAGGCTGATCAAGGAGATAGATGCTTGCGTGAGTTTGCTCGGCGAATAACATAAGGCATGAAGCAGCGGATTACACTCAAGATTGCGGGGAAGGAGACTCAGCATCTGGTCGATGCCGAGCGGGAAGAGGTCATCCGCGCAGCCGCTGACCGCATCAACCAGGAAATCGACGCCCTGCGCTTCGATTTCCGGAACCACGAACTGAGCGAAGTGCTGAGCATGATCCTCCTTTCGGAGGAGACCAAGCTCCTGGAACTGGAAGCCAGAACCAACAAGGAAACCGACATGACGCTCCGACGGCTGGAACAGCTGGACGAGCATTTAGGAGAATATTTGAGCCGTTAGTTTTGCTCTATGCCAAAATCAACACTTTAAACAAAACCGAGCCTACTCGGACGTCAAAGACAGGCCTGGGTGACCCTTCGGGGGATTCTATTTTATAGGACGTTGGAAGTCTGCGACAAAACCGGAGCTCAAATCTTGTCATCAAGATTTTCGTCTGACCAGGACTAACGGCTTTTTTCTTTCAAGAGTAAGTTATTGCGTGACAACATTTCACTCAATATATTTACACCATTATGTTAGCTTACATCATTACAGCGATCATTGCGGCGGGACTGGGTGTCCTGGGCACCCTGCTCGTGCGCAACGTCATACTGAAAGGCAAGAAAGAGGAAATCCTCAAGACAGCCGAAGCGGAAGGAGAGGCCATCAAGAAAGAGAAGATTTTCCAGGCCAAGGAAAAATTCCTCCAGCTCAAGAGCGAGCACGAAGCCTACATCAACGACCGCAACGCACAGGCGCTCCAGCTCGAAAACAAGCTCAAGCAGCGTGAACTCACCCTCAACCAGCAGAATGCCGAACTGGGCCGCAAGCAGAAAGAGGCCGAATCGATCCGCGAGAACCTCAAGGCCCAGATGGAGATTGTCGGCAAGAAGCAGGAAGAGTATGAAAAACTCCGCGGCAAGGTCATCGAAAAACTCGAAGAAGTGGCCGGCATGACCGCCGTCGAGGCCAAGAACCAGCTTGTCGAGAACATGAAGGCCGAGGCCCGCACGCAGGCCATGTCCTACGTCAACGAGGTGATGGACGAGGCCCGCCTGAACGCCGCCAAGGAAGCCAAGCGCATCGTGATCAATACCATCCAGCGCACGGCGCCGGAGACGGCCATCGAAAACGCCGTCACGGTCTTCAACATCGACAACGACGAGATCAAGGGCCGCATCATCGGCCGCGAGGGCCGCAACATCCGCGCCCTGGAAGCCGCCACCGGCGTGGAGATCGTCGTGGATGACACGCCCGAGGCCATCCTCCTGTCTTCCTTCGATCCCGTGCGCCGCGAAGTGGCCCGCCTGGCCCTGCACCAGCTGGTGGCCGACGGCCGTATCCATCCCGCCCGCATCGAAGAAGTGGTCGAGAAGGTGAGCAAGCAGCTCGACGACGAGATCATGGAAACCGGCAAGCGCACCTGCATCGACCTGGGCATCCACGGGCTGCACGTCGAACTCATCCGGCTGATCGGCCGCATGAAGTACCGCAGCTCCTATGGCCAGAACCTGCTGCAGCACTCGCGCGAAGTGGCCAACATCTGCGCCACCATGGCCTCCGAACTGGGCCTGAACGCCAAGGCGGCCAAACGCGCCGGCCTGCTCCACGACATCGGCAAGGTCTGCGAGGAAGATCCTGAACTGCCGCACGCCCTGCTGGGTATGAAGGTCGCGGAGAAATACAAGGAAAAACCCGAGATCTGCAACGCGATCGGCGCCCACCACGAGGAAATCGAGATGACCTCGCTCATCGCGCCGCTCGTGCTGGTGGCCGACGCCATCTCCGGTGCCCGTCCGGGTGCCCGCCGCGAGGTCATCGAGTCGTACATCAAGCGCCTCAAGGATATGGAAGGCATCGCCCTCTCGCATCCGGGCGTGACCAAGACCTACGCTATCCAGGCCGGCCGCGAACTGCGCGTGATCGTCGGCGCTGAGAGCGTGACGGACCAGCAGTGCGAGGAACTCTCCACTGAGATCGCCCGCAAGATCCAGGACGAGATGACCTATCCGGGCCAGATCAAGATCACCGTAATCCGCGAGACCCGCGCGGTCGCCTTCGCCAAATAACCTGCCTTATGGATAACAACAACAACAATCCCGGCGGCAAGAAGATCGACATCGAGATCAAGCCCGAAGTGGCACAGGGACGCTATGCCAACCTGGCCATCATCACGCACTCCTCCAGCGAGTTCATCCTCGACTTTGCCCAGAATATGCCCGGGCTGCCCAAGATGCAGGTGACCAGCCGCGTCATCATGACGCCCGAACACGCCAAGCGCCTGCTGGGCGCCCTGAGTGAAAACATCCGCAAGTACGAAAGCCAGTTCGGCGAGATCCGGCTTCCGATGAACCCCATGATGATGCCGCCGATCAAATCGGACTTCGAAGCCTGACAACCCCTGCTAAAACCCATACCACTGCGATGAGCACTTACCCGCACTATCTCGAACGGCTGCAGGCAGCCACCCGCAAGTTCTGGGACAAGCCTGCCCTCAACAATATCGGCGGCGAGACATTCAACTATGCCCAGATGGCCACCCAGATCGAGAAGTTCCATCTCGTCTTCGAAAAACTCGGCTTCAAGAAGGGCGACAAGATCGCCATCTGCGCCCAGAACGGCGCCCGCTGGGGCATGGCCTACCTGGCCGTCAATACCTACGAGACCGTGATCGTCCCGATCCTGGCCGACTTCACGCCTGAAAGCGTCAACCACCTGGTCAACCACTCGGAGAGCCTGATGCTCTTCACCAATGAGGCCAAATGGAAGCAACTCGACATCGCGAAGATGCCGCTCCTGCGGCTGGCCGTCGATGTGGATACCTGGCAGCCGCTCTGGACCGCCGACGACAGCATCCGGGAAACCTACGGCCAGATGGATGCGCTTTTCGCCGCGAAACATCCCGACGGCTTCGGCCCCGACGACGTGGTTTTCCCGACCGACAACTGGGATGACCTTTCGACCATCAACTACACCTCCGGTTCGACGGGCGATCCGAAAGGCGTGATGCTGACCTACCGCAATTTCTCGGCAAATGTCGATTACAGCCAGCGCAACGTTCCGGCCGGCGACAAGATGGTGTCGATGCTCCCGATGGCCCACATGTACGGCCTGGTCATCGAATTCATCTATCCGCTCTGCAACGGCACGTCCATTTACTGGCTGGGCAAGGCGCCTACGCCGGCGGCCCTGCTGAAGGCTTTCGCCGACGTGAAACCGTATCTTCTGATTACGGTGCCGCTGGTCATGGAGAAGATCTACAAGTCGAAGGTCAAGCCGACGCTCGACAAGCCCGTCGTCAAGTTCCTGAGCAAGGTTCCGCTTGTCAACAACCTCATCTACAAGAAGGTGAAAGACGGCCTCGTGCAGGCTTTCGGCGGCAATGTGCAGGAGTTCATCATGGGCGGCGCCGCCCTCAATCCCGAGGTGGAACGCCTGTTCAAGCGCATCAAGTTCCCGTACCTGGTGGGTTACGGCATGACCGAGGCCTGCCCGCTGCTGGCCTACGAGCATTGGACCAAATATGTGGCCGGTTCCTGCGGCAAATGCGTCGATGTGGCTGAAGTCCGCATCGATTCGGAAGATCCGCAGCACGTGGTAGGCGAGATCCAGGCCCGAGGCGAGAATATCATGATCGGCTACTACAAGAATCCCGAGGCCACGGCCAACGCCTTTACCGAAGACGGCTGGCTCAAGACGGGCGACCTGGGCGTGATCGACGCCGAAGGCAACATCTTCATCCGCGGCCGGTCGAAGAACATGATCCTGGGTCCTTCGGGCCAGAACATCTATCCGGAAGAGATCGAGGCTATCGTCAACAACCAGCCCTACGTCATCGAAAGCGTCGTGGTCGACCGCGGCGGCAAACTGGTCGCCCTGGTCTTCACCGACGAGCAGGCCATCGCCAAGGCCCTCCTGGATGCGGAAGCCAAGAGCAACATCCCCGAGAACATCCGTCTGGGCGCCAACCGCCAGCTTCCCGCCTACAGCCAGATCTACAAGGTCGAACTCCAGGCCCAGCCCTTCGAGAAGACCCCGAAGATGTCGATCAAGCGTTTCCTGTACAAGTAGCTGGCCCGCCGGCCGCGGCCGTCTCGCACCCCGTGAGTCACGCTTGCCATCCTCAAATTAGCTTCTTTTTGAGGATGGCACGCGTTTTTTTGCCACGCCATCCTCACCAGACCGTCAAAACGAGGATGGCAAACCGTCGTACCACCCCGTGAGCCCGCCGAACCCTCGCCAGACGCCCGTCAGGACTATCCGTCGCGGGCTCGCACCCGTCTGAGCCCCCCTTGAGCCCGCCGACCCCTCGCCAGACGCCCGTCAGGGTCATCTGTCGCGGGCTCGCTGGCGTTTAGCATAGTCGTGCTATTCCGCGTAGATGTCTTCTTCCGGCGGGGTGCCTTCGGGGTCGGGCTGGTAGTCGAGGATGTCGCCGGGGTGGCAGTCCAGCACTTTGCAGATTTTATTGAGAGTGGTGAAGCGGATGGCCCGGCCTTTCCCCGTCTTGAGCAGGGAAAGGTTGGTCATGGAAATGCCGATCTTTTCGGATAGCTCCGAGAGTTTCATATGACGCTCCCAGAGCATCTTGTCCAGGTTTACGATGATCATATCGCGAGGCTGCTGTCTTTTGCGGTGAGGTAGGCCATTTTGTAGAGTCCTGCGAAGAGGAGGACGGCGAGGGGAATGAAGAGGGTATTGCTGTCAAGCACGGAGTTTGTCCCACCTTGAAGTACATCAGAATAGTTTGAGCGGGCGAAAGTCAGCAGTACGGTGACCAGCGCCGTCCATTGGATAAGGGCGATGTTGGATCTGGGGAAGATCACGCCGTTGCGCAAAGAGCGGTTCGTGCGCACCAGGAAAATCCAGCAGAAGACATAGAGAAGGGTTACGCTGAGGAACCTGGCGGCAATGATGAAGATCTGCCAGACCCGTTTATCCGGATTCCATACGATATGGTTCTCGGATTGATTCAGCCACAGTTGATGGATCATCTGGAAATAAATGAATGCGACATAGACGGTCGCCATGAACAGGATGGCGATGGAGAGCCATTGGATGTTCTGTTGTGTTCTGTTCTTCATAACTGCGTCGTTTGTTGTTTGCGCGATCGAAAGACAAATATAGTGCCAATTTTACGAAAATCATAAATAAATTTTATGAATTTCATAAAACTTACATTATCCGGAACGTGCTTAGGGACGGCGTGATTGACGGGGCTGCCCTGTCAGCCTCAATGGGCGTGCGGCGGCATGTAGCGGAAGGAGACTTTGTATTTGGGCTCGCCGCGGCGGGTGGTGTAGAAGTAGATTTCGTCCACTTCGATGCGCTCCTGCTCGTGGAGGGTGTAGAGGTCCGGGAAATGTTCCTGGAGGATGGCCATCATCTCTTCGTGGCCGGTGATGACCGTGGCACCGCGCGGCGGAAGGATGCCGCACGATGCCGCAGTCAACATCAGCATCAGCAGGAGCGCGAAAACGACGGAGAAACGGCCTCTCATGCTTTTCAGACGGCTTTCCCCTGCAGATAGACCTGCTGGATGAACGGGGAATGGTGAAGATAGGGGATCTTCGTCAGGTTCCAGCCCGGGCGGGTGAGGATCAGGTCGGCGCGTTTGCCGGGGGTGATCGAGCCGCACTGGTCGCTGACACCCATGGCGTAAGCGCTGTTGAGCGTCACGGCGTTGAAGGCCTGGGCGGGGGTCAGCCGCATCCGGATGCAGCCGAGCGCCCAGATCCAGCGCATGTCGCCGGCCGGTGAGGATCCCGGATTGTAGTCGGAAGCCAGGGCGACGCCCAGGCCGGCGGCGATGTAGTCGCGGGCCGGGCCGTCGGGGATCCGCAGGAAAAAAGCGGAGCCCGGCAGGAAGGTCGGCATCGTCACAGAACCCCGCAGTGCCTCGATCTCCGCGGCTCCGCTGTGCTCCAGGTGATCGACCGACAGGGCGCCGTATTTGACACCCACTTGCACGCCGCCGCTGACAGCCAGCTGGTTGGCGTGAATCTTCGGACGCAGGCCGGCACGCAGGCCGGCGCCCAGTACCTTTTCGGCATCGGATACGGTGAAGAAGCCTTCTTCGCAGAAGATATCCACGAAATCGGCGTAGCGGGCGGCATCCGGCATCATCCGGCAGACCGTCTCCACGTAGTCCTCGTGCGTGTAGCCGCGCCCTACGGCGTGGGCCCCCAGGAAGGTGGTGCGGATCAGGGCGGGGGAGGCCGCCTTGATGCGGTCGATGACGCGCAGCATCTTGAGTTCGTCCACGGGGTTGAGGCCGTAGCCGCTCTTGATCTCGATGGCGCCGGTACCCTGGGCAATCATCTCGTCCACGCGCGCCATGGACTGCCGGAAGAGTTCGTCTTCGGAGGTCTGGTGCAGCAGGTCGGCGGAGTTGAGGATGCCGCCGCCCCGGGCCGCGATCTCTTCGTAGGAAAGCCCCCGGATCTTGTCGAGGAATTCCCCGTCCCGGCAGCCGGCATAGACGATGTGGGTGTGGCTGTCGCAGAAAGCCGGCATCAGCAGGCCGCCGCCGCAGTCGATGACTTCCTCGGCCCAATCGCGCGTCATATAGTCGCTCGCGCCGGCGCCGTCGCGTCCGTAGTCGAGAATCCGGCCGTCTTCGACCCGCAGCCAGGCGTTGTCGATCGTCCCGACCTCGTCCATCGCCGGGCCTTCTTTGCGCAGGACGCCTGCAGGCACGATGCCTGCAAGCGTTCCGATGTGGGTGAACAGCCGTCTCATCTTACAGATACTGTTTTTCGCGGATAAACTGGGCCGAACGGATGATCAGCGGATGCAGGTAGGTGTCCACTTCGAGGAAAGGTACGACTTTCCGGTAGTCGGCGTGGATCTTCTCCAGCAGCAGCGAGGTACGGGCCGGGCGGCGGAACTCCAGCGCCTGGGCGGCGTTCATCAGCTCGATGGCCAGCACGGTCTCCACATTGTCCACCACGCGCACGAGCTTGGTGGCGGAATTGGCCCCCATGCTCACGTGGTCCTCCTGTCCGTTGGACGAGGGCACCGAGTCGCAGGAAGCCGGCCAGCAGAGGCCCTTGTTCTGGCTGACGATGGAAGCCGCGGTGTACTGCGGGATCATGAAGCCGCTGTTGAGGCCCGGATTCGGGGCCAGGTAGCGCGGCAGGCCGCGGTAGCCGTGGATCAGCAGGTAGGTGCGGCGTTCCGAGATGCTGGCCAGTTCCGAGAGGGCGATGGCCATCGTGTCCATCGGGATGGCGATGGGTTCGCCGTGGAAATTGCCGGCGGAGATGACCATATCCTCGTCGGGGAAGACGTTGGGGTTGTCGGTGGCGGCGTTGATTTCGTTTTCGATGACCGACTGCACATAGCGGAGATTGTCTTTTGCGGCGCCGTGCACCTGCGGGATGCAGCGGAACGAATACGGATCCTGCACATGCTCCTTGGGACGGCGGATGAGCTGGCTGCCTTCGAGGACTTCGAGGAAGCGGGCGGCCGTGGCGATCTGGCCCTTGTGGGGACGGATCTGGTGGCTGAGCGGCAGGAACGGCTCGATGCGGCCGTCGTAGGCTTCCAGCGACATGGCGCCGATCAGGTCGGCCCATTTGGACAGCCGTTTGGCCTGGATGAGCGACCAGACGGCGTGTGCGCTCATGAACTGGGTGCCGTTGAGCAGCGCCAGGCCTTCTTTCGACTGCAGGCGGATGGGTTCCCATCCCATTTCTTTCCACACTTCGGCGGATGGACGGACCTGTCCCTTGTAGCGGACTTCGCCCAGGCCGATGAGCGGCAGGCTCAGATGCGCCAGGGGTGCCAGGTCGCCGGAGGCGCCGAGCGAGCCCTGCTGGTAAACGACCGGAATGATGTCGTTGTTGTACATGTCGATGAGCCGCTGCACGGTGACCAGCTGGGCGCCGGAATGGCCGTAGGAAAGCGACTGGGCCTTGAGCAGCAACATCAGTTTGACGATGGCCGGACGGACTTCTTCGCCGGTGCCGCAGGCGTGGGACATCACGAGGTTGTGCTGGAGCTGCGACAGGTCTTCGGCGGGAATCGTCACATTGTATAGGGAGCCGAAGCCGGTGGTGATCCCATAGACCGGACGGCCGATGTCTTCCATCTTGGTGTCGAGATAGTGGCGGCACTTTTCGATGGCTGCCACGGCTTCATCCGAGAGGGCCAGCTGTTCGCCCGTCTCGATGATCTGCTGGACTCGCTCCAGCGTGAGATGTTCAGAGGATATATAATGCATTATAATACAGATTTGATAAGTTCGTCGTTGGCAAGGTTGGGGAGGGTGACGCGCAGGCCGGGGGTGCGGTCCATTTCGCGGCGGATGGCTTCCATTGCGCCGTCGTTGCGGGCCCAGCTTCGGCGGGCGATGCCGTTGTTCACGTCCCAGAAAAGCATTTCCCGGATGTGCCGGGCGGAGTCGTCGGAACCGTCGATTACCATGCCGAAGCCGCCGTTGATGACCTCGCCCCAGCCGACGCCGCCGCCGTTGTGGATCGAGACCCAGGTGGCGCCGCGGAAACTGTCGCCGATGACGTTCTGGACAGCCATGTCGGCGGTGAACTGCGAACCGTCGTAGATGTTGCTCGTCTCGCGGAACGGCGAGTCGGTGCCCGACACGTCGTGGTGGTCGCGGCCCAGCACGATGGGAGCCGTGATTTCCCCCTTGCGGATGGCTTCGTTGAACGCTAGTGCGATCTTCGTGCGGCCTTCGCAGTCGGCATAGAGGATGCGCGCCTGCGAGCCCACGACCAGGTGGTTGCGCCCCGCTTCTTCGATCCAGCGGATATTGTCGAGCATCTGCCCGCGGATGGACGCGGGCGCCGTGGCCGCACATTCGCGCAGCACCTTCACGGCCAGCGCATCGGTCTTGGCCAGGTCTTCCGGATCCTGGCTCATGCAGACCCAGCGGAACGGACCGAATCCGTAGTCGAAATAGAACGGTCCCATGATGTCCTGGACATAGGAAGGATAGCGGAACGATCCGTCTGCTTTCAGGATGTCGGCGCCTGCCCGCGCGCTTTGCAGCAGGAAGGCATTGCCATAGTCGAAGAAATACATTCCGCTGTCTGTCAGACTGTTGATGGCTGCAACCTGCCGGCGCAGCGAAGCCTGGACGGCTTCCTTGAAACGTTCCGGCTCCTCGGCCATCATTTTCTGCGATTCTTCGAAAGAATAGCCGGCCGGATAGTAGCCGCCCGCCCAGGGGTTGTGCAGCGAGGTCTGGTCCGAACCCAGGTCCACGTGCATCTTTTCGGCAGCGAGCCGTTCCCACAGGTCCACGACATTGCCCACATAGGCCAGCGAAACCACTTCCTTGGCAGCCACCGCCTTGCGGATGCGGACCATCAGTTCGTCCAGGTCGCGGTGGAGTTCATCCACCCAGCCCTGGTCGTAGCGCTTCTGCGCCGCGAGCGGATTGATCTCCGCCGTGACGCTCACCACGCCGGCGATGTTGCCCGCCTTCGGCTGGGCACCCGACATGCCGCCGAGACCGGCCGTCACGAAGAGCACGCCGCCGCGGTCGTCGCCGTCCAGGCCCCGCTTGCGGAGCTGCATCCGCGCCGCGTTCATCACCGTGATGGTGGTGCCGTGCACGATGCCCTGCGGGCCGATGTACATGTAGGAACCGGCCGTCATCTGGCCGTATTGGGAAACACCCAGGGCATTGAATTTCTCCCAGTGGTCGGGCTTGGAATAGTTGGGAATCACCATGCCGTTGGTCACGATCACGCGCGGTGCATCCTTGTGGGACGGGAAGAGACCCATCGGGAAGCCCGAATACATCGCGAGCGTCTGCTCTTCGGTCATCGTAGCCAGGTACTGCATCGTCAGCCGGTACTGGGCCCAGTTCTGGAATACGGCTCCGTTGCCGCCATAGGTGATCAGTTCGTGGGGATGCTGGGCCACGCGCGGGTCGAGGTTGTTCTGGATCATCGCCATGATGGCCGCGGCCTGGCGGCACTTGGCGGGATATTCACCGATCGGCCGGGCGTACATTTCATACGTCGGGCGGAAACGGTACATGTAGATACGGCCGTACGCTTCGAGTTCTGCGGCGAATTCCGGCGCGAGCACGGAGTGATGCTTTTGCGGGAAGTAGCGCAGTGCGTTTCTGAGGGCCAGGCGCTTTTCTTCCGGCGAAAGGATGTCTTTGCGGCGGGGTGCGTGGCTGACCGTCGTGTCGTAGGGGCGCGGCTCCGGCAGGATGTCCGGAATGCCGGCCAGAATATCTTCCTGGAAAGTCATGGCTGCTTATTGGTTGATGTGTCCGTTGACGACTTCGAGGACCTGGGCCTCCAGGGCTTCGGCTTCCTTGAGGATCTGGGCGGCGCGTTCGATCAGCGGCCGGGCGGGGGCCATGTCTTTCAGGCCGGAGGCGTTGATGCGGACATTGAGTTCGGCGCCACGGCAGGCGGCGCGGGCGGCCAGGGCGGCTACGCCGGCGTCGGAAGCGGAGGCCGGATTGCCCTTGCGGGCCATCTCGAGGGCCAGCGGCAGGGCCTTCAGCGAAGCCTCCATCGTCTTCAAGGGCACGGAAGCGGCGTAGAGCGTCGCTTCTTCGAGGGCGGCAGCACGGGCGGCTTTCTCTTCCTCCGTGCCTTTGGGCATGCCGAAGCAGGCCATGATGCGGTCGAAGGCTGCGGTGTCTTCGTCCACCAGGTCAAGCAGTTCCTGCATCAGTGCCTGGCCTTTCTCGGCGACGTCGGAGAATTCTTTCCACCGATCGTCCCAGCCGCGCTTGTGGGCCGAGAGATTGGCCACCATCGTACCCAGGGCCGCGGAGAGGGCGCCCATGTAGGCGGAGATGGAGCCGCCGCCCGGTGCGGGCGATTCGGAAGCGGTCTCGCGGGCGAAGCCTTCCGCGCTCATGCGCACGAGGCGATGCTTTTTGGCCTCCTCGGCTTCGTCCTGCATCAGGAATTCGATGACTTTCTCCCTGGGATCGAACGGCTTGAGGTCGTCGAGCGACATCGACTTGACGGCGATCTTCAGGATTTCGCTTTCGTCGATGCCCAGCGAACGCTGCTGGCGGGCGAGATAGAACTTGCCGGCCTCCAGCAGGACTTTCTTCGGAACCAGGCCGACGATCTCGGCACCGGTCACGCGCAGGCCGCGGGCGGCGGCGGCGCGGGAAACTTCCTCATAGGCCACGTGGAGCGGCGTCGCGTCGATGTCGGTGATGTTCATCGAAACCTGGGCGATACCGTATTCGTCAATGTACCAGCCGATGGCCTTGCAGCCCTTCAGCGTGCCGGGAATCCAGATCTGCTCGCCGTTCTCATCTTTGAGCAGTTTGCCGGTCAGCGAGCCGCCTTCGCGGGCCTTGCGGCCTTTCTCGCGGACGTCGAAGGCGATGGCCATCGCCCGGCGGGTGGAAGTCGTGTTGAGGTTGTAGTTCACCGCCACCAGGAAATTGCGGGCGCCGACGTTCGTCGCGCCCGAACGGGCTACGGTGTCGTTGTAGGCTTCCGGGCTGAAGTCAGGACGGCGGGCCGGATCGGCGATCTTGTCGGGCAGCGCCTCGTATTCACCGGCGCGGCAGACCGCGAGGTTCCGGCGCTCTTCCTTGTAAGCGGCCGCTTCATAGCAGTAGCAGGGGATGCCCAGTTCTTCATAAAGACGCTTCGCCAGGTCTCTTGCCAGCGAAGCGCATTCCTCGAGTGTGATGCCCGATACGGGGATGAGCGGAAGCACGTCCGTCGCACCGGAGCGGGGATGGGCACCGTGATGGTGTCGCATATCGATGAGTTCCTGCGCTTTGGCGGCGCCGCGGAAGGCGGCTTCACAGACGGCGGCAGGTTCGCCTACGAACGTGACCACGGTCCGGTTGGTCGCTTCGCCCGGATCTACGTCGAGCACTTTTACGCCCTCAACCGTGGCGATGGCAGCGACAATGTTGTCAATCACGGATTTATCGCGTCCCTCGCTGTAGTTGGGGACGCATTCGACAATCTGTTTCATATAGGTAGTAAATAAATTGTGTATCTTTTGAATTCAAACCAAAAATCAAAGATACACAATATTTCTGAAATCCCTGAGGACTATTTGATGAAATGCCCGGGCAGGACGCTAGCCGTCGTGCGTTGAAAGCCATTCGCCGAGGATCCGGCAGTAATCGTCGTGCCGGTCCACGAAACACATGTGGCGGGCGCCTTCCATCAGTTCCCAGCGGCTGCCCGGGATGCCTTCGTGCATCGCCCGGGCAACGGCCGGCGTGCAGAGGTCCTCGGACCCGCTGAAGATGAGGCAGGGCTGCGTGATTTCGCCGAGCCTGCCGGTGTATTCGAAATCCGCCAGGCTGCCGGTGGGCACGTACTCGTTCGGTCCCCAGCCATAGAGATACGATTCCCGGCCGCTGCGTTTGGGGCGGGTGAGGCATTCCGGGCTGTCCGCATCCGTGCTGGCGCAGTGCAGCGTCATGAAATGTTCGTTGGCCCGCAGGTAGGCCGGATCGTCCCAGTTGCCGCTCTCTTCGGCCCGGCGGATGGCTTCCTGCTCCTCTTCCGGCATCAAAGCGATCATCCGGTGCTGCTCGCTGGCCCAAAGGCTGGAGGAGGAATGACCGCTCGAGATGATGGCCGAGCAGATGCCCGCCGGCTGCTTCTCAATCAGGTAGGCGATGATCAGCATCCCGCCCCAGGACTGGCCGAGGATGTGCAACTGGTCGAGATGCAGGTATTCGCGCAGCGCGATCAGCTCGTCCATCCAGGTCTCCTGCGTCCAGAGTTCCGGATGCCCGTCCAGGTAGGAATTGCCGCAGCCGATCTGGTCGTACGAGATGACCTGCCGCCCCGTTTCGGCGATACAGTCCAGCACTTCGAAGTAATTGTGCGTGCTGCCGGGGCCTCCGTGTAGCAGCAGGAGCGGTTTCCGCTCCCGCGATCCTTCACCCACGATCCGGTAGTAGGTCTTGTGGCCCAGGAAGGGCATATATCCCTCTTCGATGCGTTGTTTCTTACCCATAGGAATCCTTTTTGTTTATTCTACAAATTTAAGTAATTTTGAAAGTCGTTTCAACGGATTTTGAAAATGAGAAAGATGATGGCATATCTGCTGGCCCTGCTCCTGTCCGGAGCGGCCACTTCCTGCGGCTTCTTTGCCGATCAGGAGACGCCGGAAGGCTATGTCCGCCATTGTGCGCGGATCCTGGACACGGGCCTTTATGCCGACAGCCCGCAGTGGAAGGCGAAGAAGCAAGAGATGCTGGCCGCGGCAAAGAATTTCACGACGCTGGACGAGGCGCGCGCGGCGGTCGCGGAAGCGGCCCCCGTCGCCGGCGGCAAGCATTCCCGGCTCGTCGGGCCGGTCCGGGATACGGCCGCCTATGAGGAGATTGCGCCGGAAGTGAAAATGCTGGAGGGCGGTGTGGCCTATGTACTCCTGCCGGCCCACAGCGCCGTCAAGGTCAGCGACTCGCTCTATATCCACACCGTGCTGGATTTCTTGCAGGAACACCTCGATGCGGCGGGCTTCGTCATCGATCTGCAGAAAAATTCCGGCGGAAATATGCATCCGATGATCGCCGCCGTGTCGCCGCTGCTTCCCGAAGGCGTTATCCTGAAGTTCAAGACGCGCAGGAAAACCGCGCCTGTCACCCTTCAGTCCGTGCTGCGGACCGCCGGCGTCGCGGCCTCGCCGGACAGGAAGGCGCCTGTCTCGGCGCCGGTTGCCATCCTGACGGATGACTGGACGGCCAGTTCGGGGGAGGCGACGCTCCTGTGCTTCCGTGGCCTGGAGAATGTCCGTGTGTTCGGCAAGCCGACGGCCGGCTACGCCAGCGCCAACGTTCCCACCCCGCTGGCGGACGGCTGGAAACTGCTCGTCACCATCGCCTGCGACGTCGCCCGCACGGGCGAAGTCTTCTGCGACGATCCCATCGATCCCGACGTCTCCACAGAAACGCCGCTGGAAGATGCGCTCGCCTGGATCCGGTCACGAAGTCATTAAACAAATTAAACAAAGAATACGATGGAAATGAAATTCTGCCAGAGCTGCGGAATGCCGCTCAGTGAAGCGTATTTCGGCACGGATGCCGACGGGGGCAAGAACGAAGATTACTGCAAGTACTGCTATGCGGACGGCCGCTTCCTGCAGGAATGCACGATGGACGAAATGATTGAACACTGCGCCCAGTTTGTCGATGAAGTCAACAAAAATCTGCCCGAGCCCATTACCCGGGAGCAGTATGTAGCGCAGATGAAACAGTATTTCCCGCAGTTGAAGCGCTGGCGCGGCTGATTCAGTTCTGCGCTGCTTCTCCTTTCTCCTTTTCTTCCTGCTTGTTGCGGAGTTCGTCCAGGTAACTGGCCGTGATGACGCCGGAGGGGAGGGCGATGATGGCTACGCCGAACAAGGAGGACAGCATACTCACGAAACGGCCGATGCTGGTGACCGGGCAGACGTCGCCGTAGCCGACCGTGGTCAGCGTGACGGTGGCCCAGTAAAGGGCGTCAAAAAAGGATGCGAATGTCGCCTGTCCGGTGTCAGGATTGACCTGGGGCTCCACATTGAACATGATGAGCGCCGTGATGAAAACATAGAACGCGGCGATGACCAGCACGGAAACGAGCACTTTCTTCTCCCGCTTGAGCACGTCGACCAGAATATCCAGTTTGTCGGTATAACGGATAAACTTCAGCAGGCGGGCGATGCGGAACAGCCGGGTGAGCCGCAGCAGTTTGAAACTGTTGCTCATCACCGTGAACACCGGAATGATCGAGAGCAGGTCGATAATGGCCATGAAAGTGAACGGGTAGATGAGGAACGAAAGTGCACCCCGTCCCAACTTGTAATCGGCCGTGATCCAGCGCAGGAGGTAATCGATGATGAAGACGATGACCGTCACCAGCTCAATGATGCGGAACGCAGGGTGGTAAGTCAAAAACATCAGCGGGATGATGCTGGCCACGATCAGGACCATCATCACGATGTCATAGATCCGGCTGATCCGGGAATCCCCCTCGGCCCGCTGGATGATCTCAAAGATTCTTTTTCGCCAATTGTCCATACTGTCAGGAATCGAATATCCTGCAAGTTATTGAAAAAAACGGACAAGCGCAAATATCCCTCCCATCGCCTTTCTGTTCCGGCCGGAACAGAAAGAATTCGGCAAGCGGAAGATTCAGTTGCGGATTCTCCATGAAACGGGAGCATCGTTGCGATAAACCCGAAAATCACGGGGCGCGCCGCCGAAATTGACAATGCTGATAATCAGAAAGTTACGTTTTGTACTGCGCTCACTGCGGCAAAAATGGGCCGGGGAGCGCGGTATCTATCTACAACTAGCAGATTATCAGTGATAGTTGGATAATGATTGCGCTCTGTGAATTTCGGGTTCGCAGAAAACGCATCCCGGAGTGCAATAGAAAAAGGGAGAATATAAAAACGGCTTGTGCGCCATCTTTTGTGTGCGTCGTCCCTCTTGTCACGGCGCAACCATCTGTGTCGTGGCAGGAGAAAGCGAGAAAGCGAGAAAGCGCCCAAAGCGACTCACAAATAAGAAAGGAGCCGTTTCAAACGACTCCTTTCATTTGCGAGGTGCCTAGCGGAATTGAACCGCTCTACCTGGTTTTGCAGACCAGTGCCTAACCTCCCGGCCCAGGCACCAATTGGACTACAAATATAGCGCTTTTTTTTGATATGGCAAGATTTTTTGTGATCGGCATACTGAAAAGATGAAAAACCTGTAACTTTGCCGCCGGACTCCCGCAAGAGGGCAAAACGAAACAAAAGAGCATGAAAAGACTGCAGCGATTGGTGGACCGTTATCCCGTCGGCAGCGCGTTGGCGCTGGCGTTCCTGGGGCTGATTCCGTGGATAGTCCTGCGCGATTTTACGCCAGCCAATGAGCTCCGTTACCTGAGCATTGTGGATGAGGCGCTGCGCGACGGCCATTTCTTCGCTTTCAGCAACCAGGGGGTCCCGTATGCCGACAAACCGCCGCTCTATTTCTGGCTGCTGATGCTTTGCCGGGTATTGCTGGGCCACCACAGCATGCCTGTCCTGGCGCTGTTTTCCTGCATACCGGCTGCCGTGGTCACCTGGGTCATGGACCGGTGGGTATTCGGTACGGATGCTGCACATGACGCGTCTGGCAGGAACGCCTCGCCCGCCGTACGCCGTACGGCGGCGCTGATGCTCTTCTCTTCTGTTACCTGGCTGGGCCTGAGTATGTTCCTGCGCATGGACATGCTGATGACGATGTTTATCGTCCTGGCGTTGTACGCCTGGCACCGGGACCGGCCCTGGGCCTTCGCCCTGTTTACCTTCCTGGCGCTGTTTTCCAAAGGGCCGGTCGGCATCCTGATGCCGCCGCTGGTCGTGCTGACGGCTGTCCTGACCGTTCCCCGGTCTTTCCGGCGGGAGCGTCCGGGCGATCCGCATTGGCGGATCGGCCGTTTCCTGGGCTGGCGCTTCTTCCTGCTCGTGGGCGCCTGCTGCGCCGTCTGGTTTACCGCCGCCTGGCTGGAAGGCGGTTCCGCTTATTTGCAGAATCTGCTGTTTCACCAGACGGTGGACCGGACGGTCAACGCCTTCCACCACAAGGAGCCGTTCTGGTTTTATCTGGTCAATATCTGGCCGATCCTTCTGCCGTGGTCGCTGCTGACCGTCCCGGTGTGCGTCGCCTCCATGTGCCGGCGCGGTGACACGGCCGCGCCCCGGTCGGAAGCGGCGCGGGCTGAAAAACTGCTGCGCTGTGCGTTCTTTGTCCCCATCGTGATGCTCAGCCTCTCCAGCAGCAAACTCCCGGTTTATCTCCTTCCGGTTTTTCCTTTCTCCGTCTATCTGCTGCCGCTTTATGTGCAGCGGGCCGGATGGCGGAAGTGGAATGCCGTTCTGCTGGCCCTTTCGGCCGGCCTGTTTGCCTTGATCGGACTGGGGCTGGCCTTCGTGCCGCTGATTTACCAGAAAATTCCGTTCCTGGCGGAACACCCTTATGCCCATAGCGGATGGTTTACGGTCTGCGGCATCCTGGCGTTCGCTGGCAGTCTCTGGACATTCGTCCGGGCCTTACGGCGGCAGGCCGCAGTCACCGATGCGCAGCCCATGGCCGTCGCCATCCTGCTGGCATTCCTGTCCCTTGCCCCGGAACTGCCCGAAGCCAATGATTATCTCGGATACGGCGCACTGTGCCGGGCTGTGCCGGACGGGGAAAAGGTGTATGTCCTGGGCATCCGCCGTCCCGAAAACATGGATGTCTATCTGGGACGGGATATCGTTGTCCTGGAAGACGGGGACCCGATCCCGTCGGACGGTGTGCTGATTACCAAAGACAACTTCCGCGATCCGGCCGTGGAAGGCCGTCCGCAGCGGATCCTTGGGAAACGGATTATCTGGCTGCCTGCAGGGAGCGGATCGCCTCGGTGATTCCCGGGACGACGTGCGTCTTGCGTCCGAGTTTCTCGTCTGAATGGATGACGCCCTCGCGCTGGGAGGCACCGAATGCCTTCTCCGCGATTTCCAGGGCGCCTTCCCCGTAGTAAAGGATATAGGTGCCTTTCCCGATCTCGGCCTTGCCGAAGATCATGGCAAGTTCTTTTTCTGCCAGGACTTCCGGCATGACGGCCAGCATCCGGTCGATGAAGGCGTTTTCCTCCGCCTTGCCGCTGCTGTCCATATTTCCGATTCCGAGCAGGATCCCTTCAATATTGTAGCCTTTGTAGTCGGCGAGGAAGATCTCCCGGTCGCTCATGCCGCTCAGGTCTTTGCCGGCCGCCACCATCGCTTTGTCGATGTCGGCCACCTCGGCC
Source organism: uncultured Bacteroidia bacterium (assembly GCA_902789445.1). Classification (GTDB taxonomy): domain Bacteria; phylum Bacteroidota; class Bacteroidia; order Bacteroidales; family UBA932; genus Cacconaster. Next base: position 101,724 of record CADAOB010000007.1, read on the forward strand.
GCCGACAGGCCGGCCTTCCGGCTCAGGTCTTTCATGGCCAGCGAGTCGAGCGCGGTCGTCGTGCTTTTCTTGAGGTTACGGGTGTCGGAAATCAGGCCGGCCAGCAGCACGCGGGCCGTCTTTTCGGAGATGGGTACGCCCAGTTCGAGGTAGGAATCATAGACGATGGTGCAGGTGGCGCCCACCGGCATGGCCTTGTAATAGAGCTGGGCGGTCTCGGAGATGTCACCGACGCCATGGTGGTCGATGACTTGCAGGAGGCGGGCCTGCCGCGCGCCGTCCACGCTTTGCGTGTAGTCGGCGTGGTCGGTGAGGATCAGGCGGGTGCCCGGTTCGACAGCCGGCAGGACGGCCGGGATGTCGATGCCCCATTTGTCGGCGATGAAGGCGGTTTCCCGGTTGACCGGTCCGTTGATGCGGGCTTCGCACTTGTAACCCAGCGTTTTCATCAGGTCGGCATAGGCGATGGCCGAGAAGACGGCGTCGGCGTCGGGGGTCTTGTGCCCGATGACATAGGTCGTTCCTTCTCCCCAGTCGAGCCGCGCGAGTACGGCGGGGAGGGATTCTTTCGGATTGTCGTTTTTGTTGCAGCCCGGCTGCATGGCGAGGGTCATGACCATAAGGACGATGAAAAGTTTGCGGTTCATTGGTCGCTTGATTGGAGCTCAGGGAAATATATATCGGATTGGAAGAATAGTCTGTGGCCGTCTTCCGGATGCCGGAAACTGAGATAGGAGGCGTGGAGCATCAGCCTGACTGCCGGGATGCCGCCGTAGAGGCGGTCGCCGATGATGGGGCGGTTCAGGCCGGCGGGATGGGCGCAGTGGACGCGGAGCTGGTGGGTCCGCCCGGTATGGGGAATCAGGCGCAGCAGGGCGCTGCCGTCGGAAAGGGTCTGCAGCACTTCGTATTCCGTGACGGCGGGTTTTCCGTGCTGCGGATCGGCGAGTTGCCTGGGGCGGTCGTACCAGTCGGGTGCCAGCGGCAGGGATATTTTGCCCCGCGCACCGCTTTCCAACGCACGCGGGCCTGGACCTACTTGCGCCAGATAGGCTTTGGTCACTTCGCGTTTCTCGAATTGCTGCTGCACGGTGGCGTGTGCCTGGGCTGTTTTGGCAAAGACCATCAGTCCCGAAGTGTCCATGTCGAGCCGGTGGCAGGCGCTCACGGCCTGTCCGCAATAGGTTGAAAGCCAGTCCTGCAGGGAGCGCCGGGGCGGCACGCCGGGCACCGGACGTCCCGGGACGGCAAGCATCCCGGCCGGTTTCTCGGCGACGAGGAGGTCGGCGTCTTCGTAGCGCACCACCGGCTCGGCGATCGACCAGTGCGCATCGCTTTCCAGGGGATTGGGCGCCACCGCCAGCCCCTGCATCATCCACTTGAGCAGCGGCCCGCATTTCCCGGTGCAGGCCGGATAGAAAGCTCCGGCGTGACGCACTTCGCGGGCAGGGGAGGCACCATACCAGAATTCCCCGATGGCCAGGGGTGTCAGCCCGTGCTGCAGGGCGTAATTCAGCAGTTTGGGCGCCGCGCAGTCGCCGGTTCCACCGGGCGGAACGAGGCCGCGGTCGGCGAAGATCTGCCGGATGGAACGGCGCTCGCCGCGGCCGTTCGCGACGATGTACTGCTCGAAGAGCCAGTCCTGCAGCCGGCGGGAGTCTTCGGGCGAAGCAGCCTGGATGTCTTCGCGGGTCCAGGCGAAAACCGGCGGGACGAATCCCTCCACGAATGCGCTGCCTCCTGCCAGCCCCGAAAAGGCGTACAGGAACCGGGATGCCCGGTCGGAGCCGGGCATGACGCTGGCGTCACCCCCGACCTGATCGGGGGGCTCGACTTCCAGTACACCGAGCATTTTGCCTTCGGCGAAAAGTTCCCGCAGGGCGGGGGTGGCGTCGATGCGGGCCGTCAGGTCGCGGGCCGCTTCGACGATGGCCGGGGAAGGCGTGTAGCAGAAGGGGTTATTCAACATACAGCACCAGGCCTTTCAGGTAGGCGCCTTCGGGATGGTAGATGTTGACGGCGTGGTCGGCGGGCTGGCAGAGCCGGTCGATGATGCGGACCCGCCGTCCGGTCTCGGCGGCGGCGCTGAAGACGGCCAGGGCGAAGGCCTCGCGGTCCACGACCTGCGAGCAGCTGAAGGTGAAAACCAGTCCGCCCGGCGCGACGGCGGCGATGGCGGCGGCGTTGAGGCGCTGGTAGGCGCGCAGGGCGTTGCTGAGCGCTCCCCGGTGTTTGGCAAAGGCGGGCGGATCGACGATCATCAGGTCGTAGGCGTCTTTCGGCGCGGCCTTTACGAAATCGATGGCGTCGCAGCACAGGGCGCGATGGGCGGCGCCGGGACCGAAATTCAGGGCGATGTTCTGTTCAACGAGGTCGATGGCGCGGGCTGAGCTGTCCACGGAATCGACCGACAAGGCCCCGCCGGCAAGCGCATAGACACTGAACCCGCCCGTGTAGCAGAACAGGTTCAGCACCCGCCGTCCGCGGGCGTAACGCTCCACGAGCGCCCGGTTTTCCCGCTGGTCGAGGAAGAATCCGGTCTTCTGTCCGTTTTCCCAGTCCACCAGGAACTTGTGCCCGTTTTCCAGGACAGTTCTCGGACAAAGTGCCTGGGACGGACCGTTCTGCCACAGATAGCCGTCTCCCAGGTCAAGCCCCGCCTTGAAGGGGGCAGTTCCGGCACTTTTGTCGTACACGGCGCTGAGCTGTCCGCCATAGACGGCCTGCAGGGCGGCGGCGATGTCTTTCCGGGCGTGGCGTACCAGTCGATGACCAGGCCGGGCAGGTTGTCGCCTTCGCCGTGGACGAGGCGGTAGCAGTTGGTCGCGGGATGCGCGGCCAGGCCGAAGGCGCGGCGGGCCTCCAGGCAGCGCTGCAGGCGCTGTGTCCAGAACGGGAGATCCGGTCCGCCGGCGGGCATGTCGTCTTCGAAACTGAGCATCCGCACGGCGATGGATCCGATCTGGTAATGTCCCCAGCCCAGGACCTCTCCTTTGGCGGAGCATACGGCGACGGCATCGCCTTCGGCCGGATCCGGACCTTCGACGCCGCCGATCGCCCCGGAGAACACCCAGGGATGGAAACGGCGCAGCGATTCCTCGCGGCCTTTCTTGAGGTAGAAGCGGGTCATACGCTGCGGTCTGTTGGTTTGGAGGCGAGCAGGGCCTTATACATTTTCACGCAGATCCAGGCATCGGTGGCGGCATAGAGCAGCTGGGCGTCGGAAAGCGGCTGGGCTTCCCAGTTGGAGCACTGCTGGGCCTTCGATACTTTCCGTCCCAGGATGATCGCAGCCATCTTGCGGACGCTCTTCTCCTTGATGCCGTACCGGCCGCCGAAAGACTGGAGGTCCAGGAAACGGTGCGGTTCGAAACGGCAGTAGTGCTGGAGTCCGTGGATGTCTTCGCCCACGGCCGCGCCGATCTTCGTGATATAGGGATCGGCCATGATGTCGGCGATTTCCTGCGGAAGCCCCAGTTCCTGCAGGCGGAAGAGGAAGGCTTCCGTCTCGCTGGAGAGTTGCAGCAGCGCCGTGTGGTGCCGGGGCTGGTGCGCCTGGAACACGGGCTTGGTCTCGGTGTCGAAACCGATGAAACGTTGGTTGGAGAGATGTTCGATGGCGTGGTCGAGTTCCGGGCCGGGGCCGGTGATGACGTTGATGCGGCCGGGGAAGGCGGCCAGGTCCATCTGTTCTATTTCTTCGGGCGTAATGGTCTCTTGGTACATGTTATCGGAGCGTGGGCGCGATCAGTGCGTACGTGCTGGGAAGGAGTTCTTCGATCCGCTTGAGGTTGTTCTGGTCCAGGTTGCTGCGGGAGAAGGGGACCTGCTTGGTCGTCTGGTCCTCGGTGCCGGTCTTCCGTCCGTATTTGAAGTCGTAGGTGAGCAGGCCTTCCGGGGTCAGGCAGCTGTCTTCGAGCAGGCTGCTGGGCACGGAAATGTAGGCATCGACCTTCGTCGGGGTGATGCGGTAGGCCAGGTTGCCGTCCGCGCGCAGGGTCTGGTAACATTCGATGGCCGTATAGACGGCCGGGTCGATGAAGGTGATCTCGTCGGCGATCAGGTCGCGGTACGGATAGCGTCCGTCCTCGCGATACTCCTTGAGTTCGGCCAGGGTTTCGTTGAGGGTCTCCAGGTAGAAGGGATAGTGGGTGCAGCCCAGGATGATGGCGCGGATCGGCGTGCCCTTGCCGCTCTGGCGGTGACGCTCCAGGAGCGATACCATGTTGAAGCGGGCGTAATTCTCGGCGCTGTTGAGCTGGAGGGAGGCGTAGCCGCCGCCCGGACTGCGCCGGGCCAGCATCTTGTTTTCGGTGAAATCGAAGTTATAGGCTTTCAGCAATTCCTGGCGGATGCTGCCGTCCGATTCGCCCAGGGCCGGTCCGCGGTAGCTGCTGCGCGGGGCGAAGAGCAGGGGATTGACATAGTCGGGGTCGGAGTCCACGGCTTCGGCAAAGCCGTATCCGCTCTGGTTGACAATATCGACCTGGGTGGTAATGTTCCTGTTGGCGAGTTCCTGCCGCAGCGTCCGTTCGTAGGCGCCGGAAGCGATGGTGCCGGGGGTGGCCAGCACGCCGATGGCGAAGGGGGCCTCATTCCCCTTGAGATTGAGTTCGTCGAGCGTGGCGCTCACGCCGGCGTTGATCACGCCGATCACCTTCACGCCTGTGCCGGTCTGGTCCAGCATCGAGCGGATGAGGTCCAGGCCATAGGCGGTCGCCGTGTTGCAGGCCACCACGAGGATCTTGGCGCGGGGCTTGCGGCCGGTGGGCTGCTCCTCGATGGCGTTGGTGAAGTAATCGTCATCCAGCAGGAAAAGGGCGTCCTTGAGGGCCAGTTCCCGGAGATATTCGCTGTTGCCTTCCGCGTCGTAGTTGCCATAGGGCATGTTGGCCTGGTCGGCCAGGTAGATGAAGTGCTCGCCGGCAAAGTCGAGGATGCTGTCGCGTCCCTCCGCCCCGGTGATGTTGTCGAAGACATCCAGGCAGATGAGTTTGTCAAGGACGGTCAATCCGCCTGTCCCTGAGTCGAATACGCCGATGGGAAGGTTGCGCATCTGGTCGGGATACTGGTCGAATTCGACATAGAAGTTGGAGGCTGTGTCGAAGAGCGCCTTGTTGACGACGGCCATGTTGTCGACGGGAATCACCTGCTTGTGGCAGGCGGCCGGCAGAATCAGGAGCGACAGGAGTGCGAGGATTCCGGAAAAAGTGAGCCTGGACTGCATATTTTTGGTTTTTAGACGGCAAATTTATTAAATTTGTGGGATATAAAGAAATCGGATATGAAAAAGCATCTTCTAATGGCCTTGATGCTCATTCCGTTGATGAGTTTCGGCCAGAATCGCGTCCAGAATTACATCGACCGGCAGATGAAGACCGACTCGCTGCTGATCAACGCCGTGGTCGGTATCCTCGCCGTCGATGCCGACGGACATGAGATCGCCTCGTGGAATCCGGACATGCCCATGCTGACGGCCTCGACGATGAAAACCATCACCACGGGCCTCGGTTACGAGGTCCTCGGCCCGGACTACCGCTTCTCGACCCGCATCGCCTATGACGGCCGCATCGAGAACGGCGTGCTGCACGGCAATCTTTATATTGTAGGTGGCGCCGACCCGACCCTGGGCTCCCGCGACACCATCGCGTTCCCGGTCGATACCGTGTTCAGCCAGTGGGCCGCCGCGGTCCAGCGTGCGGGCATCCGCCGCATCGCCGGCCGCATCGTGGGCGACGACCGCGTCTTCGAGGAAGAGAACATCCCCACGAGCTGGTCCTACGGCAACATCGGCTACGATTATGGCAGCGGCACTTCCGGCCTCTCGTTCTGCGAGAACCTGACCTATTTCGAGATCGAAGCGGGGAAGGTCGAAGGCGATCCGGCCCGGATCACCCCCATCGGTCCCCATTCCCCGTACATGACTTTCATCAATGAAGTGACCACCGGTCCGAAAGGCGACGGGGACAATACCGAATACTATGCTTCCAGCATCACCCCGGTCGGCAAGTTCGTCGGTACTTATGGCATCGATGCCAAGCCGCGCACGCTGGCCCAGTCGAACAAGTACGGCCCGGCCACCTGCGCTTCTGAATTTGCGGCGTATCTGCACGAACGCGGCATCGGCTGCAAGGGCGTTTCCGACGTCCGGCAGATGGGCTATGACTATGTCGTTCCCGCCCAAAAGGACCTGGTCTATATCTGCGAGACTTTCTCGCCCGAACTGCGGAAGATCGTCAAGGTGACCAATACAATCAGCAACAACTTCTTCGCAGAGACCATCTTCAAGATGGTGGGCAAGAAACTGGTCGAGCGGGAAACCGGCGAGGAATGCCTGGGCATCTCCTACGGCCGCGCCCGGCGCGCCATCAAGGCGTATCTCCAGGAACGCGGCGTCTCGACCTACGGCTACACCCAGGACGACGGCAGCGGCCTCTCGCGGCAGAATTACGTCTCACCCCGTTTCTTCACGCGCTTCTACGCCATGATGGCCGGAAGCCCTGACTTCGAGGAATACATGGCCTCCTTCCCGGGCCCCGGCCGGCCGGGCACCCTGCGGACCGTGCTCGCCAAGGCGGATCCGGAGCTGAAGAAGACCATCTTCGCCAAGAGCGGTTCGCTTTCGAGCGTCAGATGTTATGCGGGTTATGTCGATTCGCAGCGCGGGCTCATCCGTTTCGCCATCCTGACCAACAACTACGACTGTCCGACCAGCCGCATCCAGCCCAAGATCGAGGGCTTCATGGAAGAGCTGGCAAAATATGGAGCAAAACTATAACAACATAAATCCACTTCAAGCATGCTTACATTATCCAAAAAGGCGCAGGCCATGCCTGCTTCACCCATCCGCAAACTCGTTCCCTTTGCGGATGCCGCCAAGAAACGCGGGATCAAGGTGTACCACCTGAATATCGGTCAGCCTGACATCGAGTCGCCCAAGGAAGCCCTCGACGCAGTGAAGAACAACAATCTCAAGGTCGTGGCCTACGCCAAGAGCGGCGGCAACGATTCGCTGCGCGAAGGACTGGCCCGCTACTACAAGGGCATCGGCATCGATGAGGAAGCCGCCGACATCAACATCACCAACGGCGGCAGCGAAGCGCTGCAGATCGCCCTTTCGGTCACCTGCGACCCCGACGACGAGGTCATCGTCTTCGAACCCTTCTATACCAATTACAACTCCTTCGCGCTGCAGAACGACGTGAAACTGGTGCCCATCACCACGCACATCGAGGACGGCTTCGCCCTCCCGCCGATGAGCGAGGTCGAAAAGCACATCACGCCCAAGACCAAAGGTGTGGTCATCTGCAATCCGGGCAACCCGACCGGCTGCCTCTATACCAAGGAAGCCCTGCTGGAACTGGGCGAGATTGCCAAGAAATACGGCCTCTTCATCTATGCCGACGAGGTGTACCGCGAGTTCTGCTACACCGATGCGCCGCATTTCTCCTGCATGCACATCCCCGGCCTGGAGCAGAATGTCATCCTGCTCGACTCCGTGTCGAAACGCTACAGCCTCTGCGGTGCCCGTATCGGTTACCTGGTCTCGCGCAACAAGGAGGTCATGGCCGCCGTCATGCGTTACGCCCAGGCGCGTCTCTGCTCGCCGTCCTACGGCCAGATCGCCGCGGAAGGCGCGCTGGACGCTCCGAAGTCCTACTTCAAGGCCGTTCGTGACGAATACATCCACCGCCGCGACGTGCTGATCGACGGACTCCAGAAGATGAAGGGCGTCATCGCCCCGCGCCCGATGGGCGCCTTCTACGCCGCCGCGCAGCTGCCGGTCGATGATGCGGAGACCTTTGCCAAGTGGCTGCTCGAAGAGTTCAACTACAACGGTGAGACGGTGATGGTGGCCCCGATGGCCGGGTTCTACGCGACCAAAGGCCTGGGCAAGAATCAGATCCGTCTGGCCTACGTCCTCAAGGAAGAAGACCTGCGACATGCGCTGGTCTGTCTGGAAAAGGCGCTGGAAGCCTATCCCGGGCGGACGGAGTAACAACAACCAAAATCAAATGCCGATGAAAAAATCGTTTTTTTCCAAGATCCTGCTGCTGCTGACGATGGTCTTCACAGCCGGGCAGGCGCTTGCCGTTCCGGGAGGACAGGACTTCCGGAACTCGGTTTCCGGTACGGTCACGGACACCCGGAATGAACCCCTGATCGGGGTGACGGTGCACAACGATGTATCGGGACAGTACTCGACGACGGACGCGGACGGCCGCTACACGATTGCCGCACGTGCCAACGACAAACTCACGTTCACCTATATCGGAATGACGACCCAGACTGTGGAAGTCTCCGGGAGGAGCGTGGTCAACATCATCCTGAGCGACGACACCGAATTCCTGGAGGAGACCATCGTGGTGGGTTATGGTACCGCCAAGAAGATCAGCTCCGTGGTCGGTGCCTCGACGCTGGTCAAATCCGATGCCTTCACCAAGATCCCGGCCGCCAGTGCCGGTGACGCCCTTCAGGGCAAGGTGGCCGGCCTCCAGGTCTATACCAGTTCCGGTGAGCCGAGCGCCTCGGTATCGATGCGTCTGCGCGGTGTCAACTCGATCAATGCCTCCAACACCCCGCTGTTCATCCTCGACGGTACGCCGGTGGACGTGGCCATCTTCACGGCCCTCAACCCGAACGATATCGAGAATGTGACGGTGATGAAGGACGCGTCTTCGACCGCCATCTACGGTTCGCGTGCCGCCAACGGCGTGGTTTACATCACGACCAAGAAAGGCGCCGGCGAGAAGCCGACCGTCACGGTCAGCGGTTCCTATGGTATCTCGAATCTGGCCCAGTTCCCGATGCAGCTGATGAACGCCGAGGAATGGTTCGCCTTCCGCGAACTGGCCGACCCGAGCCTGAAGGAAAACGCCCAGTTCCAGGAACTGAAGGATTTCCGCCTGAAGAACAACATCCAGACCGACTGGCGCAAATGGATCCTCAACGAGAACGCCCCGACCTGGAAGGCCGACCTGAGCGTCTCGGGCCGCAGCCAGCGCAGCGACTACTATATTTCGCTGGGCGCCTTTGACCGCCAGGGAATCGAGCCGTATTCCGACATGGAGCGCTACTCGATCCGCTCGAACGTCAACAGCAAGGTCGCCGACTGGCTCAAGGTCGGCATCAACCTGAACCTGACCTGGCAGTCGCACCACACGGCGGGCTATTCGACCACGAGCACGGGCTATTACAACCCGATGAACATCGTGGCCTGGGGCCTTCCGTATGCCACCCCGTATGAAATCATCACGGATGCTTCCGGCAATTTCATGGGTTACGGCGAAGAACCGGACTATATCACCGACCTGGGCATGTGGAACTACTTCCGTCGGATGGAGGCCCAGCCTACACGGCGTACCACCGCCCGCCTGAACGGCAATCTCTATCAGGAGATCACCCCGTTCAAGGGCCTGACCCTGCGCGCAGTCCAGGCCATCGAGGGCTCGGATTACCGCTACACCGGCAAGGTCCTTCCCAACCATCTCAACCTGTCCACTGTCACGGAGGAATCCTTCGAGCGCTTCTACCGCCTGACTTCGACCAACACGGCCGAATACAAGTTCGCGGTCGCCCGCGACCACCATTTCGTGCTGCTGGCCGGTCACGAGTCCATCTACTCGAACGACGAGTACTTCTCCACCTGGACGAACGGACAGACCGACGAGCGTCTGACCAACGTCAACCACGGCACGCAGGCCAACCTTCCCTCTTATACCTTCTCGGAAGTGGCCTACAACTCGTTCTTCTCCCGTCTCTCGTACGACTACAACGACAAGTATTTCCTCGACCTGACCTACCGTATCGACGGCTCCTCGCTCTTCGGCGCCAACCGCCGCTACGCCAGCTTCTGGTCGGTCGGTGCGATGTGGAACATCAGCAAGGAAGGCTTCCTGAAGGATGTTGACTGGATCGACAATCTCCAGCTCAAGGCATCCTACGGTACGATGGGCAACTCGGGCATCAGCAATTACCTGGCCTATGGCCTGACCTCCACGGGCCGGCTCTATGACGGGCAGTCCTCCTGGTACATTTCCTCGCTGAGCAACCCGAACCTGACCTGGGAGACCCTCGAGGCACTCAACGCCGGCATCAACGGTCGCCTGTTCGACCGCCTGACCTTCAATATCGAGTTCTACAACAAGAATACGAAGGACATGCTCATGTACATTCCGTATTCCTACATCTCCGGCTTCTCCGGCGGCTGGGGCAACGTGGGCTCGATGCGCAACCGCGGTGTGGATGTCGAACTCAAGCTCGACGTGGTCAACACCCGCGACTGGTATTTCGGACTGGGCTTCAACATGAACTACAACAAGAATGTCATCACCGAGCTGTATGACGGCCGCGACGAGTTCGTGGACGGTTCTTCCGGCCTGAAGTTCCAGGTGGGACACGCTTACGGCGAGTTTTTCCTCGTGGACTTCGCGGGCGTGGATCCGGCCAACGGCAAGTCGCTCTGGCGCAATGCCGACGGCACGCTGACCGACACCTACACCGAGAGCAATGCCGTGTTCCTGGGCAAGAACCGTTTCGCCCCCTGGTCGGGTGGCGCCTCGGTCGATGCCAGCTGGAAGGGCCTGTCCTTCAACGCGACCTTCTCGGGCGTGCTCGGCAAATACATGGAGAACTACGACCGTTACTTCGTGGAAAACCCCGCCTTTGCCGACGAATCCAACATGACCAAGCGGATGAAGAACATCTGGACGACCCCCGGCCAGATCACCGACATCCCGAAGGCCGGTGAGGCGGTCCGCCACGACAGCCGTTTCATCGACAACGCTTCGTTCGTCCGTCTGAAGAACGTCCAGCTCTCCTACGAGTTCCCCAAGAAGCTGATGCAGCGCAGCGGCTTCCTCGGCGGAGCGAAGATCTATGTGTCCGGCCGAAACCTGCTGACCTTTACCAAGTACACAGGATGGGACCCGGAAATCGACGCCATTACGGCCATGGGTAACTATCCGAACACGAAGCAGTATGTCTTCGGCGTCGAACTCACTTTCTAAACAAGGAGGATCCGATATGAAAAAGATATTATTCAGCCTTTGTGCCCTTGCAATGATGCTTGTGAGCGCCTGCAACCTCGACCTGAAGCCGACCAGCTCCATCTCGACCGATGAAGCGCTCCGTTCGATGGACGACGCCCAGAAGCTTCGCCGCGACATCTATATTACGATGCGCAACAGCCTGACTTCGGGTGCCCCGGTGTACCTGATGGAACTGATGTCCGATTCGTTCCACGGCTCGATCACCTACGGCAACCGGAACGGTGAGTACTACAAATGGGAGATGCGTTCCACCTTCGGAAACGTCGAATCTATCTGGTCCAGCGCCTACTACCTGGTGATGCTCGCCAATTTCCTGGAGGAGGGGATCCCCGCCCTGCAGGCGGAAGCCACCACGGCCGAGAAAGCGCAGTACGATGTGATCCTGGGTGAAGCCGCGTTCTCCAAGGCCTATGCGATGTTCATCCTGACTGAACTCTTCTGCAAGAATTATTCGTCCAGCGCCGCTTCCGATTACGGCGTGATGCTCTCGGACAAGACCTTCGCCACGCCGAGCGACCAGTCCACCTATGTGGGCCGCAGCACCCTGGCCGAGACCTACGACTACATCGAGAAGAACCTGACGAAGGCCGAACAGCTCCTGGGATCGGTTCCCGGTGAGGAAGGTTCGATCTATCTGACCGCCGATGCCGTCAAGGCGATGCAGGCCCGCGTGGCCCTGACCAAGGGCGAGTATGCCAAGGCGGCCGGCCTGGCCGCGGCACTGGCCGACGGCGGCCGCTATCCGCTGCTGACCTCGCAGGAAGCGTTTACGGCCCTCTGGACCAACGACAGCGGCAAGGAGTGCATCACCCAGTTCTGGTCGAGCATTCTTTCCAATGCCAATACCAATGATTACGGTTACATCCAGTTCACGGGCGGCCTGTATGCGCCGAACTACATCCCGGAGAAATGGATCGTGGACGCATACGACAAGAACGACCTGCGCTTCACGACCTGGTTCCGCCGGACGCCGGTGAACCTGGGCAATTTCTCGGGTACGGTCTATCTCTGCTTCAAGTTCCCCGGCAACCCGGAACTGATGGCATCGACCGGCGCCTCGACCTATGTCCAGAAAATCAAGCCGTTCCGCATCGCGGAGCAGTACCTGATCGCCGCCGAGGGCTATGCGATGGCCGGCCAGGCCGAGCAGGCCTGCACCTATCTGAACCGGCTCCGCGCCAGCCGTATTCCGGGCTATGCCGACCGTCACTACAGCGGTGACGAGCTGATGGCCCAGATCAAGCTGGAACGCGCACGCGAACTCTACGGTGAAGGTTTCCGTTTCAAGGACCTCAAGCGCTGGAACCAGGGTTTCGAGCGCAGCGAGGCCCAGGACAAGAACCTGGTCATCGACGCCGGCAGCACCTACACGGAGCTGATGAAACGCGAGGCTTCCGACCCGTTCTTCGTGTGGCCGATCCCGCAGGCCGAGATCGACTCCAATCCGCAGATCCGCGGCCAGCAGAATGCCGGTTATTAACAGTGAAAACAGTGTGCTATGAAAAGATTACTCAGCTCAATATCCGTTCTGATGGTGGCGCTCTTCGCACTTGTTTCCTGCGAACAGACCAGCTACCTCTATGAGCCGACCAACGAATGCCTGACCTTCAGTGCCAACAGCGGTGCCTGGCTCTTCACCGATGAACCCGTGATCGAGTTCCAGCTCGTGCGCGGTGTATTGAACAGCGACCTGACGGTCAACCTGAACCTGAGCGGCGACGGACTCTTCAGCCTGGAGACTCCGGCCGCCGTCCATTTCGCCGCCGGCGAATCTACGGCCACGGTCCGGGTCGGCTATGACGCGGAACAGGCCGAAGCGGGCGAGTCGTACAGCTTCACCGTCTCCTTTGACAAGGCGATGGTCTCGCCGGCCGGCTGGAATGAATTCAACGGCACGATGACGATGCCGGGCGGCGACGATTCCGAATTCGTGGATTACGCGACGGTGGAATTCTACCAGAGCAAGATGAACAGTTCGGTCAACCTCTACGACGAGCGCAATTCGACCCTGCAGGTATCCAAGTATGACAAGACCAAGTACCGCATCCGCAATGCGATGAACTCGGGCGTCGACCTCGACTTCACGCTGGCTTCCGACGGCGTGGTCCACCTGCTCAACGAGACGACGCTCTGCCCGTATGACGAGGAGCAGTACATCAAGGTCCCGAGCACCATCGAATACGAGGGCGAACTGGTCACCTTCTGGATCGATCCGAACCCGAAGTACAACAAGGTGGACGCCAACATCGGTACCGGTGAATACACCATGGACATGACTTCCGACGGTGGTACGTCCATCACCTGGTACGTCTGGATGGAGACCGCCTCGAAGGGCATCCTGAAGTTCTCGGACGGCGATGACGGCTGGTGGCGCATGTATTACGATGTGATCAACCTCAGCCCGCGCCCGAACCCCGACGCCGACTACATGAAACTGGGCAAGGTGGAGTTCTACCAGAGCAAGATGAATGCGAGCGTCCATTCCGAAAAGGTGCTACATTCGACCCTGCTGGTCAACAAGTACGACGCGACCCGCTACCGCATCAAGAATGCGATGAACTCCGACATCGACCTGGACTTCACCCTGGCTTCCGACGGCGTGGTCCATCTGCTCAACGAGACGACGCTCTGCCCGTATGACGAAGAGCAGTACATCAAGATCCCGAGCACCATCGTTTACGAGGGCGAACCGGTCACCTTCTGGATTGACCCGAATCCGAAGTACAACAAGGTGGACGCCAACATCGGTACGGGCCCGTACACGATGGACATGACGCCGGACGGCGGTACTTCCATCACCTGGTACGTGTGGATGGAGACTCCTTCGAAGGGTATCCTGACCTTCGGCGACGGCGATGACGGCTGGTGGCGCATGTATTACGACGTTACCGAAGTCTATTATTAGCGATGGGAAGGATTGTCGCAAACTTCTGGGCGGCCTGCCTGCTGCTGGCGGCGCTCCTTTCCTGTACGCCGGAGGGTGAACGGTATCTGTGCAACTACCGTGTTGCGGAGATATCCACCACCGACAGCACCGTCCTGGCCGGCTTTGCCGCCCGGGACGGGCTGTCCGACGGCGTTCACCGCGATCTGATGAGCCACTGCCTGGTCCTGCAGAAGGACGGCGAGAAGGTCTGCATCATCTCCAACGACCTGATGGAGGTCGGGACCGAGACGGCCGACGAGATCCGGAAGGCCATCTCCGAACAGTCCGGGCTTCCCATGGACCATATCCTGATGCACTGCATCCACACGCATTCGGCGCCCCGCACGGGCGGCTGGTGCGCGAAGGAAGGACAGCCCAACTACGCCTATGCGCAGAAAGTGCGTCGCGTGGTGGTGGAGAATGCCGTGGCAGCCATTGCCGACGATGCGGCGTTCCGTCCGTTCGAGATGGAGATCGGCCATGGCACCAGTGACATCAACTACAACCGCTGCGATCGTGAAGGCTTCTGCAACAAGGACGCCTATGTGCTGCGGCTCGTGGATCCCGGGAGCCGCAAGCCCCTGGTCTCGCTGGTCAATTATTCCTGCCATCCGGTAAGTCTCGGGCCTGCCAGCTACAAGGTTTCGCCGGATTTCCCGGGCTTCTCCTGCGACTCGCTTTCCAAGGCATGGGGCGGGGAAGTGGTGCACTTTACCGGTGCGAGCGGCAACGCCGATCCGGCCTATGGCATCAAGGCGGATGTCGAAGCGGCCGAGCGGAACGGCTGGCAGCTGGCCACCGACCTGGAGGACATCGCGTTCCGGAAAGTTCCCTTCGACGGGAGTTTTACCTTGAAAAACAGCCGCATCGACCTGCCGTACCGGGCCGACACCATCACGGTGGACCTGATCCGGAAGCACGTGGCCGAGGTGACCCAGTGGAAGAACACCGTCTCCGCCTCCTGGGTGGACGACGTGAACTATTGGGCGAAATACACCATCGAGGACATCGAGGCCGGCCTGGTGGAGAATACGCTTCCCTTCTATGTCGAAGCGCTCAACCTGGGCGGGGTCGTCCTCTTCTTCACGCAAGGCGAACCCTTCATGGAGTACCAGGTGGCGCTCCGCGAGCGCTTCCCGGATACCCCGCTGCTGTTCATCGCCTACACCAACGGCCAGAACTCCTATCTGCCGAGCAAGACGGCCTTCGAGGACACCAGCGGCAAGTACGACTACGAGGTCAAGCAGATGCATGTCTATATCGGTGCCCCGTATCCGCTCTCGGAGCGGATGCCGGACGTCTATCTGGACGGAATCACGGACTTGGTGCGTGAGGTCCTGCAGCCTGCGGAGCCTGAAGAAGGTCTCACTTCCCAGATCATTCCCAAGCCCCGGAGCTTCGAAAGCTCCGAGGGCTTTTTCACTTTCGGAAAAAGCAGTTCCGTGGCCGTCGAGGCCGCGGAACCGCGCTTCCGGGAGGTTGCGGCCGACCTGGCCGCCACGTTGCAGCTTCCCCTCGCCGAAACCGGTGATGTCGTGATCCGGCAGGTGGAGGGACTCGGCAAGGAAGCCTACCGGCTGACGGTCACGCCGGATGCCGTTACGATCGAGGCTTCGGCCCCCAACGGGGCGTTCTACGGCACGATGAGCGTGCTGCAGCTCCTGCCGCCCGAGGCGATGGCCCGGGGCGGCCGCGGCCGGCAGATTGCCTGCTGCCGCATCGACGACGCGCCGGAAATGGAATACCGGGCCATCATGGCCGATGTGGCGCGCCATTTCCAGAGCAAGGAAGAGATCGAGAAAGTCATCGACATCCTGGCCCTGCACAAGATCAATATCTTCCACTGGCACCTGACCGACGACCAGGGCTGGCGGATTGAAAGCAAGAAATACCCCGACCTGGTGAAAGCCGGGCCTTATTATACCCAGGAGGACCTGCGCGAGGTGGTGGAATATGCCCGCCGCCGCTATGTCACGGTTGTGCCGGAGGTGGAACTCCCCGGCCATGCACTGGCGGCCCTGTCAGCCTATCCGGTCTTTTCCTACCATCCCGACAAGCAGATCGACATCGCGACCGAAAGCGGCATCTACGATGAGATTTTCTGTCCGAGCGACACGACATACCGTTTCTTTACGGACCTCTTTGGGGAACTGTTCGACATCTTTCCCTCGAAGTATTACCATATCGGCGGAGACGAATGCCCTGAGGATGACGGAAGCCAGGCAGCCTTCATCGTCCGCATCACGGAGTTCCTGCAGGCGCACGGGAAGGAAGTGATCGCCTGGGACGAGGTGGTGGACCGCGGCGCGACGCCCGGGACCATCGCGCTCTCGTACCGGGGCCACGCCCCCGGCCGCAAGGCGCTGGAAATGGGGATGCGGACCGTTTTCACCCCGAACCGCTGGTGCTATCTCGACTATTACCAGGATCCGGCCGACAACTATCCTTCCCAGCCGTATTTCCTGCCCCTGTCCAAGGTGTACAATTATTATCCGGTCAGCGATACGGTCGCTGCCTCGGTGCGTCCGCGGATCCTGGGGGTGGAGGGCTGCCTGTGGACCGAATTCGTCGAGACGCCGGAGCATTTCGAACACATGCTCTTCCCCCGGGCGATTGCCCTGGCTGAGACGGGCTGGACGCCCAAGTATGCACGGGACTATGCCGATTTCTGCCAACGTCTCGTGACAGACTTGCAGCGGCTTGACCTCCGGAAGGTGAATTACAGCCGTGCATTCGAAAACGTGCAGTTCATGCACGACGATTTCGAGGAAGACCGCTACGATGAGACCCGGCTGAACCTGCAGCTGGACTATCCCGGCGCCGAGATCCGCTACACCATTGATGGCAGCGCGCCGGACCGCCGCTCCCTGCGATATGTGGGCCCGACCCAGCGGATCATACCCGGCATGACGGTGCGGGCGCAGGGTTTTGACAGGAAATC
This sequence comes from uncultured Bacteroidia bacterium, assembly GCA_902789445.1. Classification (GTDB taxonomy): domain Bacteria; phylum Bacteroidota; class Bacteroidia; order Bacteroidales; family UBA932; genus Cacconaster. The sequence continues at coordinate 118,642 of CADAOB010000007.1, forward strand.
CGGGCGGAAAATCGGGAAAGAGGCCGTAAAGACCTTTGGTTTTGACGGCCTGCTCCCGCAGCCCGAAAAAGTGGATGTCCGCGCCGGCCATTTCCGCCTGAGCCCTTCCACGGCGGTCGTCGTGGAGGGGGGCGACACGACATTCAACGCGCTGCTCCGCTATCTGGACGGCCGGGTGGACCTGCGCACCGCCGCTTCGGTGCCGGCCCGCAATTACCTCCGGATCCGCCAGGATGCTTCCGTGCCGAAGGAAGGTTATGTGCTGGAGGTCAGCCCGGAAGGCATCTCGATCACCTGCTCGGCCCCCAACGGCGCTTTCTACGCCTTGCAGACGCTTTTCCAACTGATGCCCGATGCCGTCTTTGCCGGACGCTTTTCCGGGCGGGCCGCCATCCCGTGCTGCCGGATCGAAGATGCACCCCGTTTCCCGTACCGGGGTCTGCATCTGGACGTGTGCAGCCATTTCTTCGGGGTGGATTTCATCAAGAAGTATCTGGACGAACTGGCTATGCACAAGTTCAACGTCTTCCACTGGCACTTGACGGAAGACCAGGGCTGGCGCATCGAGATCAAGAAATATCCGCAGCTGACTGAAAAGGGCTCCGTGCGGCCCTATACCGTGGTCGGCGACTTGCATTCTCCCATCAACGACGGCACCCCGCACGGCGGATTCTACACCCAGGATGAAATCCGGGAAATCGTCCGCTATGCCGCCGAGCGTTATATCACGGTCCTGCCCGAGATTGAAATGCCCGGCCATGCCCGCGCGGCGCTGACCTGTTTCCCGGAACTGAGCTGCTTCCCCGAGCAGGAGCATTCGCTGGCGACCAAATGGGGCATCTTCCGCGACGTCTATTGCCCGCGGGAGGAGACCTTCGCCTTCCTGGAGGATGTCCTGACCGAAGTGATGGAACTTTTCCCTTCGCCTCTGATCCACATCGGCGGGGACGAGTGCCCGAAATACAACTGGCAGCACAGCGCGTTCTGCCAGCAGCTGATGCGGCGCGAAGGGCTGAAGGATGAGGAGGAGCTGCAGAGCTGGTTCATCCGCCGCATCGAGCGCTTCATCAACAGCAAGGGCCGCGGCATCATCGGCTGGGACGAGATCCTCCAGGGCGGGCTGGCCCCCAATGCGGCCGTCATGTCCTGGCTGGGCGAACAGGGCGGCATTGCGGCGGCGCGGCAGCATCACAATGTGGTGATGTGCCCCTACCAGCGCTATTATCTGGATTATTATCAGGTCGATCCGACCGAAGACGCCATCTCGATGGGCCATCTGGTCCCCTTGAAAGTGGTGTACGACTACGAACCGGTCCCGGCTGTCCTGACGGAAGAAGAACAGCAATACATCATGGGAGTCGAAGGAACCGTGTGGACTGAATACATCAAGACGCCGGAGCGTGCCGAGTACATGGCCTTCCCGCGCGCCCTGGCCATCGCCGAAGCGGGCTGGACCCGCGGGCACAAGAAAGATTTCGACGGCTTTACCCGGCGGATGGAGCGCCATTTCGCCCGCCTGGACGCCGCCGGCGTGAACTATTGCAGAAATTGGAATGTAACAGCATATCAAGATGAGACTTACGGAACAGCCTTCTAAGTATGACAACTTGGAAAAGAAATCGGTGATGGAGATCATCACCGACATCAACAATGAAGACAAGACGGTGGCCTATGCCATCGAAAAGGTGCTGCCCGACCTGGAGCGGCTCATTTCAGCGATCGAGCGGCAGCTGCGCGCCGGCGGCCGGATGTTCTATGTCGGCTGCGGCACGGGCGGACGCCTGTCCGTCCTGGACGTGGTGGAACTCCCCAATACCTACGGCATCGATCCCGAAATGATCCAGTCCGTGCTGGCCGGCGGTGTGGAGAACCTTGTGCTTGCGCTGGAAGAGGCCGAGGATGACATCGAGGAAGGGTGGCGGACGCTGGTGGAAAAACACCACGTCACCCCCAAGGACATCGTGGTGGGCATCTCGGCCAGCGGCACGACGCCCTACGTCCTCCATACGCTGCGGCACTGCCGCGAGCACGGGATTCCGACCGGCAGTTTCGTCAACAATCCGCAGTCGCCGATTTCGGAATATTCGGATTATCCCGTCGAAGTGATTACCGGTACCGAATATGTGACCGGCAGCACGCGGATGAAGTGCGGCACGGCGCAGAAGATGATCTGCGACATGATCAGCACCACCGTCCTGATCCGCCTGGGCCGCATCGAAGGCAACCGGATGGTCAATGTCCGGCTGATCAACAACAAGGTCGTGGACCGTTCCGTCCGTATGTTCATGGAACGCAATCCGTCCATCACGGACTATGACTATGTGAAGGAGATCATCGTCAAGACCGGTACGGTCAAGAAAGCCGAGGCCTACCTGAAGGAGGCGGGCAAGCTATGATCCTGATCGCCGACAGCGGGGCCACCACCACAAGCTGGTGCGCGCTGGACCGGGGAACGGTCTGCGCGCAGTTCGAGAGTGAGGGATACAACCCCAATTACATCACCCTCGACTATATGGTGGCCGACATCCGGAAGGCGCTTCCGGCGGATTTCGATCCGCTGGCGGTGGACCACGTGTATTTCTACGGGGCCGGCGTGACGGAGCTCCAATACGGCTTCGTCCGGGAAGCCGTCGCGCAGGTGATGCCCCGGGCCGAGACCTTCGTGGCGATGGACCTGCTTGCCTCGGCACGGGCGCTGCTCGGCCGGAAAGCCGGTTTCGCCGCCATCCTCGGCACGGGCACCAACAGCTGCCTGTATGACGGAGAGAAGATCACGCTGAACATCGACTCGCTCGGATTCATCCTCGGTGACGAGGGCAGCGGCGCCTATATGGGCAAGCGGATGCTGGTGGACTACGTCCGCGGGCGGGTCTCCGAGGAAGCCCGCCGCATCATCGCGGCAGCCGTCCCTTACAACGGCGACCAAATCATCGACATCATCTACACGAAACCCTTCCCGAACCGCTTCTGCGGACAATACGGCCGGCTGATCTGCGAAAACCTCGCCGTTCCGTATTTCCACGACCTGGCGGAGGATGCCTTCTGCCAGCTGTTCGAGCAGATCATTTCGCTCTACCCGGACTATCAGTCCTATACCTTCAACTGCGTGGGATCGGTGGGCTGGTATTTCCAGGATGTGCTCCGACCGGTCGTCGCCCGCTACGGGATGCAGATGGGTACGCTGCTGCGCACCCCGATGGAAGGCTTGATCCGTTTTCACGGGGGGGAATAAGCGATGGCCGGCGACAGGAAATATGTCATTCCGCTCTGCTTCATCGGCATGATGTTCTTCACGGTCGGCTTTGCGACCGGCATCAACGGCTATTTCGTGCCGTTCCTGGAGAACAACCTGCACCTGACTTCCTCGCAGAGCTATCTGGTGATTGCCGCTACGTTCATCGCGTTCCTGGTGTTCAGTTTCCCGGCATCCGGCATCATTGCCAGGATCGGTTATCGGAAAACGATGTCCCTGGCTTTCTTCCTCTTTGCCATCGCCTTCGCGCTCTTCATCCCGGCTGCGCACCTGGCGAGTTTCGCCCTCTACCTGCTGGCCTGTTTCCTGAGCGGCGTGGCCAACACCATCCTGCAGGCCGCCATCAACCCCTATGTGACGATTCTCGGGCCCATCGACAGCGCGGCCCGGCGCATCAGCATCATGGGGATCTGCAATTCGCTGGCCCTGAGCCTGCCCTCGGTCTTCATCGCAGCCGTGACCCGCAAGAACATCGACAGCGTGACGCTCGGGGACCTCGACAAGCCGTTCCTCATTATCATCGCGGCCGTTGTCCTGCTGGGTGTCCTGACGCTCTTCGCCCCGTTGGAAGAGATCACGGCGGCCGGGGAGGAGAATGAGGCTGACTGCCCGTACGCGGCGGGCAAGAAATCGCTCTGGCATTTCCCGCATCTGGTGCTGGGGGCCCTGGCCCTTTTCGTCTATGTGGGCGTGGAGAACCTGGCGCTGCTCACCGTGCTGGACTATGCCCAGGATCTGGGCTTGTCAAATCCCGAACGCTATACGCTCTTCCCCGGTATCGGGATGGCGGTGGGCTACGTGATCGGGATTATCCTGATTCCCAAGTATATTTCCCAGGTGACGGCCCTCAAGGCCTGTACCTGGCTCGCTGTGCTCGATTCGCTGGCCATCGTCTTTACGCCGCCCCAGATATCCATCTGGTGCGTGGCGCTGCTGAGCCTGGCTTGCTCGCTGATGTACCCGGCCATCTGGCCGCTGGCCATCACCGATCTGGGCAAGTTCACCAAGAAGGGCTCTTCGTTGCTGGTGGCTTCCATCGGCGGCGGTGCCCTGATTCCGCTTCTGTTCGGCGCCCTGAAAGACGCCGTCGGCAGCCAGTCTGCCTACTGGATCTGTCTGCCCTTCTATCTGCTGATCATGTATTACGCCTATTACGGGTATAAAATCCGCACAAAATGAGACGCTTTTCCTTCCTTTTCCTGACCCTCCTGGCCTTCGTGCTCGGCGACCCCGGCGCCGGCGCCTGTACGACCGCCATCGTTTCGGCGGACGCCAGTGCATCCGGCCGGCCGCTGCTGTGGAAACAGCGCGATACCGACAATCCCTACAATGTCCTGGTCCACGTCAGGGGTGGGAAATATGCCTATACGGCGGTTTTCAGCGCCTCCGACAAACAGCGCAAGCGGGCTTTCGGCGGCGCCAACGAGGCCGGTTTCGCCATCATGAACAATGCTTCCTACAACCTGGCGGAGCAGGAATACGAGGAATGGGCCAACAGCAAGGTGATGAACGAAGCCCTCGCGACCTGCCGGACGCTGGCGGACTTCGAGCGCCTGCTGGCGGACTGGCCGCGTCCCCGGGCCGTCGAAGCCAATTTCGGTGTGGCCGACGCCCAGGGCGGTGCCGCCTACTTTGAGGTAGGGGATACGAAAGTGACCCGCTACGACGTGGAACCGGGCGGCTGGCTCGTCCGTTCCAATTTCTCTGTATCCGGCCGGGAAGGCGAGGGGTCCGGAATGGCCCGCTATGAGACGGCAGATTACCTGATGCGGCAGCATACCGGCAAGTTCTCGCCGGAAGACCTGATCGACGGCCTGGGCCGCAGTTTCTACAATGCCGAGCTCGGCGCCGACATGATTGCGGCCGCTCCTGCCGGCGTGGCGGTCGACCTGGATTTCATTCCGCGGACGACATCGGTCTCCAGCATCTGCATCGAAGGCGTGGCGCCCGGTGACCATCCGGCCTCTTCCGTCATCTGGACGGCCATCGGCTATACGCCGGGCTGCTATGCCGTGCCGGTCTGGGTTGCGGCGGGTGAACACATCCCTTCGTTCCTGCTCCCCGATGCGGGGACGGAGACCACCTCCGCTCCGGCCAATCTGCTGGCGCTGGACCTGCTGCACCATGTCCATCCGGCCGACCGCGACGCGGCCGACAAATATATTGATTTCCGCCGCCTGGCTCCGGTGCTGGCGGCCGTGCGGGCGGCGGAGCGCACGGAGTTCGATGCCGGGAAGGTTTTGGACCGGCAGATGCGCACCCGCTTCGACCTGGACGCCGTACGGGCCTATAATCGGGAAGCCGAGGCCCGCTTTGCCCGTTTCCGCACGCAGATGCAGGGGCTGATGGCAGGTTCCGCCGATGCACCGGTACGCAGCGGCGCCCTGACGCCCGAATTGCTTGCACGGCTTGCCGCTGCCGCAAAGGATGTTCCGGAGCGGGTAGGCGACCGTTTCCTGACGGGCGACCTCTACAAGCGCACCCTCGATTCCGCCGTTGTCGCTGCCATGGATACCGCGTGCACCTATTTTGTCCCTTCCAAGGGCATTACCGACCAGGACGAGTCGGGCCGCTGCTGGCTGTTCTCGACGCTCAACATTTTGCGCGCGGAAATGATCGAACGCTACGCGATGGGTCCTTTCCAGTTCTCCCAGACTTTCGGCCAGTTCTACGATATTCTGGAGAAATCGAACCGTTGCCTGGAAAATGTCATCGCCCACCGGAACGAGGCGCTGGAGACCCGTTACAACACCTGGCTCTTCAACAAACCCATCGGAGACGGCGGCCATTTCGCCAATGCCGCGCATATCATCGCCAAATACGGAATGGTCCCGCAGGAAGTGATGCCCGAACGTTTCAGCAGCACCGACAACGCCTCGCTGATGAAGACGGTGAGCCGGCTGCTGCGGCGCTACGGACTGCAGCTGCGCGAAGCGGCCGAAGCGGACATTCCGGCTGTGAAAGTGGCCGCGCTTTCGGACATCTACCGGCTGCTCGTCGCGACGCTGGGCACGCCGCCGACGGAATTCGACTGGACCCTGCGCGACAGCACCGGACACATCCTTTCCGTGGGACATTACACGCCGCAGACGTTCCGGGATACGTACATCCAGCACGATATGGAAGCGGACTATGCCATTTTCATGGACGATCCGACGCTGCCCTATTACCGGATGTATGAAGTGGCCGAAAGCCGCAATTGTTACGAATATGCCAACTGGCGTTTCCTGAACGTACCGATGGCCGAGATCCGGAAAATGGGTGTCGCCTCGCTCGCAGGCGGCCGCCGCTTCTATATTTCTGCCGATACGATGCACGACTACCTGATGACCGAGGGTATCTACGACACGGAACTCTTCACCCTCGATTCCCTGTTGGGAATCCGCTCCGAAATGTCGAAGGAAGAACTGGTCCGGGGCAACGAGACCCATTCGGTCCATGCCGTGGCCGTGGCGGGCGTCCAACTCGACAGGGCGGGGGAGCCTGCCAAATGGGTGATCGAGAACAGCTACGGCCTGGTCCGCGGCTGGGGTGGCTATGTGGCCGCCACCGATGCCTGGCTGTGCAAGTATCTCTACCGCTTCGTGGCGGAGAAGCGCTTCGTGGCGCCCGAACTCCTGAAACTGCTGGACGGTCCCGTCGAGGTCCTTCCGGCCTGGTATCCGAATTATTGATCTTTCGCTTAATCGCCCTATGAAAACCCGTTTCATCCCGCTTCTTTCCCTGCTTCTGCTGCTGGCCGCCTGCGGACGGCCGCAAGGCGAAGCCCCGGCGCCGCTGATCCACGCCACCTATTCGGTGTATTCCCGGCTGGTGCCCGAGGAAATGTGTGTGGACCAGCTCAAGAATTACCAGTACTACTATTTCCAGGCGATGCCTTCCTGGAAGCCGGAGGAATTCGACGCCCCGCTCGAAGACATCCTGCGCGAGAAGGTGGACAACCATCAGTACAGCGACGGTGCCCAGGAGACAATCGACCGCTATATCGGGCTCATCCACGAGGCGGGGAACCAGATCTACCTTTCCTTCTCGGGGACCCGCTACAACCAGATCGCCGAAGATCCGGCCCGGCGGGCGAAATTTGCCGTCTATATGGCCGCCTTCGCCCGGCACCACCATTTTGACGGCCTGGAACTCGACTGGGAACACACCGTGACCAAAGAGATGCACCTGGCCCTGATGCAGGAGATCCGCGCCGCGCTCGACAGCCTCGGAACGCTGGACGGCCGCCGCTACGGCTTGACCACGGCGCTCAACAGCGAGCACAATTATTCGCAGGAAGAAGCCGATGCCCTGTCTGCCTGTGCGGACTGGATCAACATCATGTACTACGACATGGGCGGCGGCTGGTGGGGCAAAACCGGCACCCACAACACGCCGCTGCCAGCCATCCAGGCCAACTTCGAGGCCAACTGGAGCCGTTTCGATCCGAAAAAGATCCACATCGGCCTGGCGAGCTACGGTTATTATTATGAGGGCGTCCTTCCGGGCGAGACGCTTCCGGAAGGGGAGCGCATGTCGGACCATGCCCGGGATTTCTTCTATCCCGACCTGCCCGGCCTGTTGAAAGAAGGCTGGACCGAGGCGTGGGATGACCAGGCGCAGTGCCCGTATTATTTTGCACCGGACAGTTCGGCCTTCGTGTCGGCCGACAATGCCCGGTCCATCGCGGCCAAGATGGCCTGGGTGGAAGAAATGGGCTTCGGGGGCGTGTTCTGGTGGGAGTACCATTGCGACTACATCCCCTCGGAGGGCCGCCATCTGCTGATGGATTGCATCGAGGAACCGGCGCCGCCGATGTTCTGGACCTGGATGGAAGAAGAGGAAGGCCGTGACATGGAACGCGCTTTTGCCCACATGGAGGAGGCTGGCCTCGATGCCGTGATGCTCCACGCCCCTTCCGCAGAAGCCTTCAAACGCTATATCGAGATGGCCCACCGTCACGGCATCGCCGTCTATGCCTGGGTCTGGACGCTCAATCCACCCTACGAGGTGCGGGATTCCCTGCTGGCAGCGCATCCCGACTGGTTTGACGTGAACCGGAAAGGGGAGAGCCTGGCTACGCACAAAGCCTATGTGCGCTCCTACAAATTCCTGAATCCGGCCGTGCCCGAGGTTCAGGAATACCTGGCGCGGCACATCCGGGAAATCTGTGCCATCGACGGCATCGAGGGCGTCTGTCTCGACTACTGCCGCCTGGTGGATGGCGTGCTGCCGATGTCGCTGGCCTACATTTACGGCCTGACCCAGGATGGCGAAATCTTTCCGGAATACGATTTCGGCTATCACCCGGTTATGCTCAAGCGTTTCAAGGACCGTTTCGGCTACGATCCGCGTACGCGCGAAGATCCTTCACGCGATTCTGTCTGGTGCCGCTTCCGCTGCGACATGATCACGGAGGTGGCCAACCAAATGGCGCACGAAGCCCATGCCTGCGCCAAGAAGGTGATGGCATCCCCCTTCGCGACGGAAAAGGTCGCCGAGTTCATGGTTTACCAGCGTTTTCACGACTGGGATCTCGACTATGTGTTCCCGATGGTCTATACGGACTTTTATACGCATTATCCGCAGTTCGCCTATGACGCGACAGTCATGAACCAGCGCGACAAGAATCCGCGTACCACGCTTTTCTGCGGGCTGGATACGGAACTTGGCGGACCGGCCGAAGCTATCTTTGAGAAAATGGACAACGCATTCCGGGCCGGTGCCCAGGGCGTCTCGCTCTATACCTCCGAAGGACTCGGCACGGCGCAGCTCCGCCGCCGCTTCAAGGCGTATGCCGACAGCATGCGCGTGGTCCGTGCCGCGAATGGTGGGTATGTGCCTTTTACACCGGCCGCCGCGGCACCGCTGGACCCCTTCACGCATACGGGCCTGATGCCGGCCGTGGAGCGCAGCATCCAGCGGCTGGTCGCCGGTGAAGCGATTCACGAGAAGAGCGTCAACGGACGGGCCGCCGACGACCTTTCGAAATCCTATCCGGCGCTCGACCTGGGACCGTATGAGAAGATGGGCGGGACCGAGCGTCTTGACCGCTTCCGCGTGACGGACCGTGCCAGCGGGAAATCCTTCGAAGTGCTGTTCCTCCATCAGGGAGATGTGATTTGGGGATGGGATGTGAGAAATCTGGAATGAAATGAAAGAGAACCGAATCTTTTCCTCGCTGCTGCTGGTCCTGTCGGCCCTGCTTGCCCTTTCGGCCTGCAACCGGCCGGATGACGGCCCGCGCCATCTGACGCCCGAGGAAATCGAACAGTACAAGAAACAGCAGACCGTCAAGATTGAGAAATATGTCGAGTACCGGCAGGGAAACTGTCCGATCATCCTGACCGTACCGCACGGCGGCACGGTCGTGGAGTCCTTCCTGACGCTGCGCAACACTTCCAACTGCCCGGATCCCGACTTCGCCACCGACCTGGACTACAATACCCGCGAACTGGCCGACGAGATCGACAAAGCCTTCTTCCAGCAGACCGGGAAGCATCCCTATATGATCATCGCCCTGATCAAGCGCAACCATGTGGATTTCAACCGTCGGCGCAACTACGCGATTCCGGCTGGCGACGACAATGTGGGTAAGATCTATGACGCTTATCACGAATACGTGGCCAAGGCCCGCAGCGAGGTTTCGCAGCAGTACGGACACGGTCTGCTGCTCGACATCCACGGCCAGAGCCATTCGGAGCAGATCGACCTGGGCTATCTGCTGCCGGTATCGACGCTCAATCTGTCGGATGAGAAACTCAATAGCGGTACGTACGCCGCTTCGTCGAGCATTGCGTACCTGACCCGTACAAACAAGGCGGGCCTGAGTTTTGCCCAGCTGCTCCGCGGCGAGAAGTCCTTCGGCGGCATTCTGTACAAGAACGGGCTGGAATGCGTTCCGCGTCCGCAGAACCTGTCGCCGGGCAACACGCCCTACTTCTACGGCGGCTACACGACCCGCATCTACGGCTCCTACGGCGGCGGGGTGGTCGATGCCATCCAGTGCGAATTCCGCTATTCCTACCGGGACACGCAGTCCGAGCGCCTGCGCTGCGCCGCCGCTTTCGCAAAATCCATCGATGCGTTTACGAAAGTCGTGTGGGAGTAATGTTTCCTTTGCAATTGTTTGCTAAATCAGTCCATTATTAGTACTTTTGTTGCTTGAACTGATAAACTATGAAAAAGGAACTGGAGTCCCGCCTGCTCGACAGTTGCTCCCGTACTGTTTTGGATCCATCCGAGCAGAAGGTTTTATCTTTTGCGTTGTCCCGCGACGGGATAACGCAGGCACAGCTGGATTCGTTCCTTTCGGATTGGAACATCGAAAAAGCCCCTATTTTCAGCGTGATGCTCCTGGCTTATGCGACGGCCCGCAGGGAGGATCTGGTTCTGCCGCCGCACGTAGGTCCCCGCCTGAAAGGTGTCCTGCAGTTCTGCCGGTTCCAGAACCTGAAGAAGGAAGCCCATTTCAGCAAAGTGGCCAAAGCGCTGGGACTGGCTGGTATTCCGGCCTTGATTCTCAAGGGCGGCGCGATGAAAGTGTATCGTCCTGATTTTCCTCGTTGGATGAACGACATAGACTTCCTGGTCCCTGCGGCGGATTATGAGCGGGCTGTCTCTATCGCCAGGGACCTGGGCTACGGGGATCCGATGGTAACGGACCACAGCGTGGATCTCAGGATTCCGGGGTCCGGAGAAGGACTGCTTGACATCCACCGGCAACTCGAATTGGGAACCGGAAAGGAAAATGCCCTCAATGAAGTCCTGTTTCACCGGGCCTGGAAGCGGAAAATCTTTTCTGCCGACGGCTTGCTGCCCTGCCCGGAAGATATGGTTTTCATCGCCCTGGTCAATTTCTACAAGAACCTGGAACGCCGGCAGACACCGGAGAGCAGTGCCACGACTTTCTTTGACATCCGTTTTCTGGTGGAATCCACACCGTCTTTCCGCTGGGAGATTGTGCGGGATAACGCACGTCTGACCGGAAGCGGATTCCAACTCGCCCTCGCTTCTCGCGTCGTTTCCGCTTATTTGGAAGACTTGATTCCGGAAGATCTCTGGCTGCCTGCCCCGGGCCGGGAACGGGCGTACCGCAATTTTATCGATGCTTTCTTTTTTCACCGGGACGTGCTTTCAACGGCACGCGACTCCTTTGCTGAGACGCGCGTCGGCGCTTCCCTCAAATCGGATTACAACATTTTTTCGCGTACCTGGGCGCTCGTGGTAAAAGGAATCAAACCGATCGTCAAGATGCCCGTCTTTATGCGGCTGGCCTTGCGTATGCGGTATAAGAAAATGGATTTATGATTGCCAGATTTACAGAGAAAGAGTGGTCCAGGCGTCTGGATTGTGTCAAGAATTATATTTTGCAGTCGTTCCCGCCTGTAGATGATTTTTGTGTCAGCCTGGGCGGATCCAAGACCGTCCGGATCCGGTCGTGGTTCCCCGATGCGCGGGAACTGGTCCGGAAACAGCTTTCGTGGATCGTCGCAGAGCCCGCAGCTTCTCCGGATGCTACTGTTTGGTTTTGGAAAGAGCCGTCGCCTCAAAACTTTAGCGAGCGTGTACTTGAATTATCCGAGGCGCAAGATGATGATTGGGACTCTTTTTACTATCGTCGTGCGACGTCTGATTGCTTTCCTTGCGGTACGATAGACAAAAGCGGGAAGTGGGGCATCCATCTGTCTTCTGGCAGCGAGTATTTCTATGGCCTTTCTGACGAAATAAAACCCGGCTTCCGCCTTTCTCACTGGCAGCATGTCTTTTTCGAGGCATTTTTCCGCATCATGAACGGTCCGGAGACCTCCGTCGTGCATGGCGCTTCCGTCGGTGTGTCCGGGAAGGGCGTGCTCCTGTGTGCGCGGGGCGGTATGGGAAAGTCCACCTTGACGGTCTTTTCACTGCTGCGCGGATTCGACTATGTGGCCGATGACTATCTGATCCTCTCCCGGACCGGCAGTGGACTGGAAGCCTCACCGATCTATTCGTATGTCTCCCTCTCTCCTGAAATGTATGAAGCCATGTTCGACGATCTGGACGGGACGCGTTTTATGGGAATCGGCAGTTGGAAGGGAAAGTATCTGGTCGATGTCTCGGCCTTTTCCGACCGCGTCGCCCGTCATCTCCCCATCCGGGCCGCCGTCTTTCCCGAAATCGACCGCAATGCGGCTGCTCCGGCCGTGTTCCGTTGCACGCCGCAGGAAAAGGGCCGGACGATCGTGCAGATCGCTCATTCCACCATTTCGCAGATGTACAAGGAAGGCTTCAAGCAAGACCAGCTCGATTCCGATTTCATCCGAAAGACGGTCGCGATGTTGTCAGGTCTCGATTTCTACCGGATCGTCCTGACACCCGACCTGGGCGCCAACGTGGCCTGCCTGCACAATTTCATCGAAAACGACAACCAATGTAATACGCAATGAATTATATCTTGAATGAATCCGAGATGTTTGCCGACATCAACGAAGGCACGGCAATCGTCATCAACTCCCAGACGGGCATTTACTACGGAATGAATGGTTTCGGAACCAGCGTCTTCGAGAATCTCCTTGCCGGATCGTCTGTCGAAGACGTCGTCGCGGCCGCGAAATCCCTTTCCGGTGCGCCGGCCGGCGTGGAAACCGCGCTGGAGGCTTTCCTGCAGACGCTGTCCGGCTTCCGGATCGTCCTTCCTGCCGACGCCCCTTCATCCCGGCCGGCGGAACTGGATGCTGCCGCTGCCGCTGCGGATGCTTTTACGCCGGAGTGCAAAGAGTATCGTGACGTGCAGGAACTCCTTTATGCAGACCCTATTCACGAAGTGGAAGAAGAGACAGGCTGGACACCGGAAAAGTCATGATTTCGGTTATTCTTCCCGTTTACAATACGGCGCAATATCTGCCCCGCTGTCTGGATGCTGTCCGGGCGCAAAGTTTCTCCGATCTGGAGATTCTTTGCATCGACGATGGTTCTACTGACGGTTCGGAGAAGATACTGGATGCAGCGGCTGAAGATGATTCCCGCATCCGTGTCGTCCATTTTCCGGAAAACCGCGGCGTACCTGCTGCGCGGAATGCCGCCATCGACCTCGCGCGCGGGGAATGGATCTATTTCATGGATTCCGATGACTGGATCGATCCGGATTATATCGGCGCAATGTTCTCCCATGCACGGAAGACCGGTCAGGACATCGTGATCAATGCCAACTATGTCTTTGAATATGACGACCCCGGTAAATCCCATCCCGGAAAGCATGACTTTGTCAAGGAAGACCAGGATGCGTATTATTCCCCGCGGATTGTCCAGGCCGCTTTTTTTCCTGTCGTCTGGGCTCGTCTGTACCGCCGCTCCTTCCTTCTTGAATGCGGTGTCCGCTTCCCGGCGCTCCGGGGCGGGGTGGAAGACAACTATTTCGTCGGACTGACCGAGTTGCTCCAGGAGAAGAGTTATATTTTCCACGGCCCTGCCTATCATTATTATCAGCGCGCAGGCTCGCTTGTCCGGACGCCGGGCAATTCATTCCGCCTGATTCAGAATGCCCGGTTGTTCTATGATGAGCTGCTGGCACGCGGCATCTCCACGCAAGGCGTCCGTCTGCTTTTCATTATGCCGGATATCGCGTTCAAATCAGAAGAAGAATACCAGTTCGCCCGGCAGTTCTTCCTGGATGCGCAAGATGCCATCCGCTCTGATGTGAAGTTATATCCACCGGCTGTCCTGTTCCTCCTGGAGATCATCCTGTCTTGCCCGGATCTGGCGTCTTACCAGGAACGATGCAAACCGAATTTCTGTGTTGCATACATCCGGGAATATAGAAAAGGAATCCTTCACGGACAATGACCCTTCCCACCTTCTGTTTCCGATCCCGGCTGCCATGAAACCTTGTATCAGCATCATCATTCCGGTCTATAACACGGCCCCTTATCTCGGAAAATGCCTGGACTCCGTCCTCGGCCAGACCTTTCGCGACATTGAAATCCTCTGCGTCGATGACTTGTCTACGGATGATTCCCCGGCCATCCTGTCCCAAAAGGCTGAGGCTGACGCCCGTTTGCGCGTGATCCGTTTGGAGGAGAAGGGCTTTGACTGCGGTGCCCGGAACCGCGGTCTCGCGGAGTCGCAGGGAAAATATGTCTATTTCATGGATTCGGACGACTGGATCGATCCGGATTTCCTGGAAGCGATGCTGCGGCTGGCGGAGACAAGTGGCGAACCCGTCGTGACCAATGCCAATTACGTGGAAGAGCATCCTGATACCGGGAAGCGCTCCTTCAGTTCGCGTTTCGGCTTTGTCCGGGAAGAGGCCTCTTTTTATCCGTCCCGCCAGATTCAGTCCTGTTTTCCGCCGGTGCTTTGGGAGCGGCTCTACCGACGCAGTTTCCTTTTGGAAAACGACGTGCGTTTTGTCAATGTCAAGAGCGCTTCGGACGTCACTTTCACCGGCCTGACAACGGTCCTGCGGGAGAAGGGGCTTCTCTTCTGCGGACCGTACTATCATTACGTGCAGCGGACGGACTCGCTGATGAAACTCAGTGACCGCGGCTTCCTGGACCTGGCTGCTTTCGACGCGCTGTATGATGCGCTCGTCTCGCGCGGCATCCCGCGCGACGGCTTGAAACTCTTTTACATCGGCCCCGTTATTCTCGATACGGAAAGCAAGTTTGACGCGCTCCGTTCCTTCTTCCTGAAAGCGGCATCCGATATCCGCCGCAATCCAGCGCTGTATGTTCCGCACGACCTCTTCTTGATGGAGTCTGTTCTCGCCAGTCCGGACTACACGGCCTGGCGGAGCCGCTACGGCGTCAGTTCCATGGTGGCTTTTATCCGTTCATCCAAAAAGTAGATAGCATTCTGTACAATGAAAATATCCGTCATCATTCCCGTCAGAAACGGGTCAAACTATCTGAAAGAAGCCTTGGAAAGCATCGCTGCGCAAGGGCTGGACACGGAAACCATCGTCGTGGACGATGGCTCTGTCGACAACACCGCTGAAATTGCCGCCGCTTTCGGCGCCAGGGTCCTCCGCCATCCGGAATCGCGGGGACAGGTTGTCGCCAAGAATACGGGGCTGGCGGCTGCCACGGGGGATTGCGTCCTGTTCCTCGATCACGACGACCGCATCCGCGAAGGCGCGCTCCGGACAATGGGTGAAGCCCTCCAGGCCCATCCGGAAGCAGCGGCCGTCCAGGCCAAAGTGAAGGATTTCCTTTCTCCCGAAATCGGCCGGATGGATGGAACTGTCATCCGCCCCGACGCTTATTACGGCTTGTTTACCGGTGCAATCCTCATCCGGCGGGAAGCCTTTGCGAAGACGGGACCGTTCCCTGAGAACATCCACGACGGGGAAATCATTTACTGGCATACCCGGATGGAGCAGTGCGGCCTTGCGATCCTGAAACTTGACCTGGTGTCCACGGACCGCCGCATCCACAACACGAATTTCGGCAAGACGAACAAGGAAAAGGAATACAAGGACTTCGCTACGATTCTCCGGGCTCGCCTGAAAGGAAAGAAATAAATTTTGCCGGGTAATTTTATTTGTTTATCTTTGCATCCCTAAAAGCATGATAGAAAATCGTTAAGCTAGTGATTAAGAGATAGTTGAAGACTATCCGCTTACGGTTGTAAATTTTTTAAAATTTAGTTTATGTACGCAATCGTAGACATTGCAGGACAACAGTTCAAAGTGGAAGCGGGCAAGCAGATCTTCGTCAACCGTCAGGCTGCCGAGGTCGGATCGGCCCTCTCTTTCGACAAGGTGTTGCTTCTCGCGGGCGAGGGTGACGTCAAGGTCGGTGCTCCGTACGTCGAAGGCGCAGCCGTCAAGGCTACCGTCATCGAGCATTGCAAAGCGGACAAGGTGATCATCTTCAAGAAGAAACGCCGCAAAGGCTATCAGAAGAAGAACGGCCACCGCCAGTATCTGACGAAACTCCAGATCGAGGGAATTGCTTAATTAACCATTTAAAAAAGAACAAGTTATGGCACACAAAAAAGGTGTAGGTAGTTCGAAGAACGGCCGTGAATCCGCAAGCAAGCGTTTGGGCGTCAAATTGTTCGGTGGTCAGATTTGCAAAGCCGGCAATATCCTCGTCCGTCAGCGGGGTACTGTCCACTATCCGGGTGAGAACGTCGGTATGGGGAAAGACCATACGCTCTTCGCCCTGGTGGATGGCGTGGTGACCTTCAAGAAGAAATTAGGCGACAAGTCTTTCGTGTCGGTCGTTCCGATGCCGAAGGCGGAAGCTTAAGTTTAAACGACTGTTATAAAGAACGGAGACCGACTGGCCTCCGTTCTTTTTTTTGTCATTTGCCCATATCCGGGGCGATGGCTTTCAGCCAGCGTTCGCGGAACTTCGGATGAAGCGGTGAGGCGGGAATGCCGCGGCCGCTGCCGTTGTCCTTGAAGCTGCCGTCGTCGTTGGTCTGCTTGATGTTGCCGTCCATGTACTTGACCAGCATGCGGTTGCCGAGGTCTTTCCATTGGTTGAACAGCTGCTGGGCCCGGCCCAGGGAGAAGGCGGTCAGGGCATCGACGGCCTGGGGCTTGTTGCCGGCCTCGATCATCCTGAGGGCCTTGGCGTCCATCTCGCCGACCAGGGTCTGGCTCTCGTGCTCGAAGCCGTCGATGGCCGCCCGGAGCTCGGGCGCCACGCGGTCGTAGAACAGGTAGGCCAGGTGGGTGGTGCGGTTGAAGAGCCAGAAGGCGGCGGTCTCACTCCAGGTCATCATGTCGCCGTTGCCGACGGCGTAGCTCTGCGGAACCTTCTTCGTGCAGACATAGATGGGCGTCAGGGCGCTGGTGGCTGAGTCATCGACGCCGAACCAGTTGAGGGCGCCGATCTCGTCGGGCAGCCAGCCGCGGGCCTGGGCGACGAACCAGAAGCCCGTCTGCTGCGTGGCGGCGGAACGCTCGAACTCATATTCCTTGCCGTCCACTTCGAAGCCCATCGGGCGCCAGGAAGGGGGTACCCTCGAAGTGGTCGCGCTGGGCGTCGGCGACATCTTTCACCGTCAGTTTTTTCTTGGGACGGATGGTCAGCGGCATCTTGTTGGCCGGGTTGTCACCGGCGGCGAAGTCGATGTAGCGGTCGGCGTCGAAGTTCTTGCCGCCCAGCAGACGGAAGGCCGCCCAGGTGCGGGTCTCGCAGCCGCGCAGCGTCTCATGGCTGGCCGGCGCGTAAGCGTCGCAGAAGCTGAAATCTTCATCCCTGCCGGTGAAGAAGCCCATCTTCCGGGCGAAACTGATCACGTCGGGCGCATAGAGGCAGTTGTCGGGATCGTTCAGCGGGAAATGGTGGATGCGGCTGCAGTTGGCGTGGGCCGAGATTTCCCCGTCGGGGATGCGGATGGCCACCCAGACCGCGCCTTTCTCTTTGCCCTTGCCGATGATTTCCATGATCCAGGCCTCTTCCGTGTCGGCAATCGAGAATGTCTCGCCTTCGGAGGCGTAGCCGTATTTGGCCAGCAGGTCGCCGATCGTGGCGATGGCCTCGCGGGCGGTACGGGTGCGCTGGAGGGTCAGGTAAATCAGCGAGCCGTAGTCAATCAGGCCGTCGGGATTGCTCAGCCCTTCCCGGCCGCCGAAGGTGGTCTCGCCGATGATGAGCTGGTGTTCGTTGATGTTGCCCGTCACCTGGAACGTATGCGGAACCTGCGGGATCCGGCCCAGGTAGCGGCCGCTGTCCCAGTCGTAGATGTCGGTCATCGATCCGGCGGGCCAGTCGGCTGCGGGCCAATGGTAGAGTTCGCCGTAAAGCTGGTGGGAATCAGCCAGGTAACTGATCATGCAGGAGCCGTCGGCCGAGGCGCCTTTGGTCACGATGATATTGGTGCACGCCCAGGCCCGGATGGCGGGTACCAGCAGGCAGGCGGCCAGAAGGGTAAGCAGGAAGGTTCGTTTCATCTTGGATTTGCGTTTGATTCAGGTTTGAATGACAAATTTACGAAAAAGGATGCTTGTTTTTTTCTATATTTGCCGGATAAATAAAAATACTGACAAATGTTAACGCTCAAACTTCTTCGCGAAAATCCTGAATTCGTCATCGAACGCCTGCAGGTCAAGCATTTCGATGCCAAAGATATCGTTTATCAGATCCTCGATATGGACAAGCAGCGCCGCGCGGCGCAGACCGAACTGGACGCCTGCCTGGCCCAGCAGAAGGCCAAGGCGGCCGAAATCGGCGGCCTGATGAAGCAGGGACGCCGCGACGAAGCCGAGGAAGCCAAGAAGGCGGTTGCCTCCCTCAAGGAGAAGTCCAAGGCCCTCGAAGAGCAGATGGCCGAGGCGGAGAAGCAGCAGCAGTCGCTCGTCGTGCTGCTCCCGAACCTGCCCTGCGCGCTGGTGCCGGAAGGCCGCACCGCGGAAGACAACCTCGTGGTGAAGATGGGCGGCCCCGAGCCGCATCTCCCGGAACACGCCCTGCCGCACTGGGAACTGGTCAAGAACCTCGACATCATCGATTTCGACCTGGGCGTCAAACTCACGGGCGCCGGCTTCCCGGTTTACAAGGGCAAGGGCGCCAAGATCCAGCGTGCGCTGATCTCCTGGTTCCTGGAGAAGAACACCGACGCCGGCTATCTCGAATACCAGCCGCCCTACATGGTCAATGCCGACTCCGGCTTCGGTACCGGCCAGCTTCCCGACAAGGAGGGCCAGATGTACTATGCCCCGCTCGACGGATTCTATATGATCCCGACCGCCGAAGTCCCGGTGACCAACATCTACCGCGACGTGATCCTCAAGCGCGAGGATTTCCCGGTCAAGATGACCGCCTATACCCCGTGCTGGCGTCGTGAAGCCGGTTCCTATGGCAAGGACGTCCGTGGCCTCAACCGGCTGCACCAGTTCGACAAGGTGGAGATCGTCCGCCTTGAACTCCCGGAGAACTCCTATGCCGCTCTCGACGAGATGGTCGCCCACGTGGAGACGCTCGTGCAGGGACTCGGCCTCCGCTACCGTATCCTCAGGCTGTGCGGCGGCGACATGAGCTTCACCTCCGCCATCACCTACGACTTCGAGGTCTATTCGGCCGCGCAGCAGCGCTGGCTGGAAGTCAGTTCGGTTTCCAATTTCGAATCATACCAGGCCAACCGCCTGAAACTCCGCTACAAGGACGAAAACGGCAAGACGCAGCTGGCCCATACGCTCAACGGCAGCTCGCTGGCCCTCCCGCGTATCCTGGCAGCCATCATCGAGGACTATCAGACGCCCGACGGCCACGTCGTCGTGCCGGAGGTGCTGCGTAAATACACCGGCTTCGACATCATCTGACCCATGGCGGCTGAGCAGCGGATCATACTCGGCATCGACCCCGGAACCAATCTGCTTGGTTACGGGGTCATTCTCGTAGATAAACGGAGCGTCCACTATGTGGATATGGGCGTGCTGGACATGCGCAAGGAGAAAGACCATTTCCTGAAGCTGAACCGGATCTTCGAAGGCGTCGGGGAAATCATGGACCGTTATGCGCCGGACGATATGGCTATTGAAGCGCCTTTCTTCGGAAAGAATGTCCAGTCGATGCTCAAGCTCGGCCGGGCGCAGGGAGCGGCCATCGCCGCGGCGATCCACCGGCAGATCCCGGTTTTCGAATATGCCCCGCGTAAGGTCAAGATGGCCATCACCGGGCGGGGCGACGCCTCGAAGGAGCAGGTGAAACTGCTGATGGAGAAGACGCTTCACCAAAGCTTCGATGCAAAATTCCTCGATGCGTCCGACGCCCTGGCCATTGCCATGTGCCATTTCTACCAGCTCACGAGTCCGCTGACCGACACGAGTTCCTCCCGCAACTGGAAATCCTTCGTCGAAGCGCATCCCGGGCGGGTGAAAGAGGGGATCGATGCCGAAAAAAAGTGAAAAAAATCTTCGCGTCCGCTTTAACCTTTGGGGAAGACCTTAGTCTAAGAAGCGTTGGATTGTATTGCTAATTCTATTTTATGAAATATCGTTTTTACCGGGCAGCGGTGCTGATGCTGCTCCTCATCTCCGGGGCCTTGAACGCGCAGGCCCAGAATTACAGCCTGAAGATCAAACTGGTGGACAAGAGCAACGGCGAGCCGGTGGGTTACGCGACTGTTGCCATTACGCCGACGGGCAAGACCGACGTATTCAAATATACCCAGAGCGACGGTGACGGAAATGCCGAGATCAAGGGCATTCCGGCCGGCAAGTACAAGGTGTCCGCCATCCTGATGGGCTACGACAATTACGAGGAGACCATCGACATCAACAAGAATACGGATCTGGGCACCAAGGAGATGAACGTGCAGGCCAATTTCCTGGAAGGGGCCACGGTGACCGATATCGGCAATCCGATCGTCGTCAAGAAAGATACGATCGAGCACAATGTGACGCTGATCAAGTCGGCCGACAACGACGTGCTGGAAGACCTGCTCAAGCGGCTTCCGGGCGTGGAAGTTTCCACCGACGGTACCATCACCGCCAACGGCAAGACCATCAGCAAGATCCAGATCGACGGCAAGCAGTTCTTCCTCGACGATCCTTCGATCGCCAGCAAGAACCTGCCCGCCAACATCATCGAGAAGGTCCGCGTGGTGGAGAAAAAGTCCGAGCAGGCCGAATTCACCGGCATCGACGACGGTGAAGAAGAGACGGTGCTCGACCTGGGCATCAAGAAGGGCATGATGAACGGCTGGTTCGGCAACGTGATGGGCGGCGGCGGTCACGACCTGCAGGGCGCCGGCGCCATCAACGACCCGCGCTACCAGGCGGCCGCGATGGTGGCCAATTTCACCGAAAGCAAGCAGCTGGCCTTCATCGGCAATGCCAACAATACCAACAACCGTGGCTTCAACGATATGGCGGCTTCCGCCATGGGCGGCATGCGCGGCGGCGGCTTCCGCGGCGGCCAGGGCGGCCAGGGCGGCGGTTGGGGCGGCAATGGCATCTCCTCCTCCTACATGGCCGGCTTCAACGGCGGCTATACCTGGAAGAACCGCTCCGAGATCGTGGGCAATGCGATGTTCAACGGCAACGAACGCTATGTCGAGGAGAAAACCGCCCGCCAGACCTTCCAGAAAGACGGTTCCACCCTCTATGCCGATGACGACGGCTTTACCCGCACCAGCACCTGGGGCGTCCGCGCCGGCGCCCGTGCCGACTGGAAAGTCTCGAAGAATACATCTCTGCTCTTCGAGCCCAACTTCAACCTGGGCTGGGGCGACTTCGAGGACCGGAGTTCCTTCTCGACCGACCGCGGAACGGACGGCCTGATCCGCAAGGTGAACGACGGTTCCAGCGCTTCCTTCGGCGACAGCCACAGTCAGCGGGCCAACGGCCGCATCCTGTGGCGCCAGCGTCTGGGCAAACCGGGGCGTACGCTCTCCGTCAATGCCCGCTACAGCTACAGCAACAGCGACCTGGAAGGCTACAACCAGTCCGTCACCCGCACCTACGACTATATCGGCGACCGCTACGACAGTAACGATCCCGTCTATTGGGCCGATTCCACGGTGATCGACCAGCTCTACCGCACCCGCTCGACGACGACCGGCGCGAACGGCCGCCTCTCCTACACGGAGCCGCTGGGCAAGAATTTCTATCTGGAGGCCAACTACTCCTATAACTACAGCCACAGCACCTCGACCAAGGATACCTACGACAAGGGCGTAGGCGGCTACAACGTGCAGAACATCGACTACACCAGCGACATCTCGAACGAGGTGCACCGCCAGAACGCCGGCTTCAACATCCGCAAGCAGGAAGAGAAGTACAACATCACGCTGGGCGCCAGTCTGCAGCCGCAGACTACGCACAACAAGACGGTACGCGGCGTCAACTCCCTCGATACGACGCTCCGCGTGCTGAACTGGTCGCCGAACGCCCGCATCGACTTCAACTTCAGCGACTACCGGATGCTCCGCATCAACTACCGCGGCCAGAGCTCCCAGCCGAGCCTGACACAGATGATGCCGGTGCCCGACAACTCGAACCCACAGCGCGTCACCCTCGGCAACCTGGGTCTGAACCCCTCGTTCTCGCACAATATGTTCGTGATGTTCAACAATACGAATATGAAGACCTACGCGTCGTTCAACGCCAACCTGAACGTCACCTACCGGACCAACAACATCGTCAACGCCAGCTGGTACGATGCCAACGGCGTGCAGTACACCGTGCCGGTCAACAACGACCGGGGCGCCTGGTCGGCCAACACCTTCATCATGTACAACACGCCGATCGCCAAGAGCAAGTTCTCGATCATGTCCTTCACCAACGCCCGGTATTCCACCGGCGTTTCGCTGGTGGGCGACGACACGATCGATTCGAGCGATGAACACTCCTACCTGAACCTGGCCAACTATACGCAGAACAGCTATCAGACGGTATCGGCCGGCGAGAACCTGCGTCTGGTCTATCGCGGCGACATCGTGGAGACCTCCGTCGGCGGCGGTACGCGCTATTCCCAGTCGTTCTACAGCATTACCGAGAACAACGTGGGCGCAACCTGGACGAGCAATGTGGAAGGGCGTTTCATCGCCAAGGTGCCCAATGTGATCAATGTTTCCACCGATGCCCGCTACACCTTCTACAACGGCTACGGCGCCGGCTACAACGATCCCCGGCTGGTCTGGAACGCAGAAATCAGCAAGCAGCTCTTCAAGAACCAGTTCACGCTGGCCGTCAAGGTCTATGACATCCTGAACCAGTCGCGCAACACCTACCGTTCGATGACGGACAACTATGTGCAGGATACGCAGAACAACACGCTCGGCCGCTACATCATGGTCAGCCTGACCTACCGCTTCGGCAACTTCGGCGGCCAGCGCGGCGGCATGCGCGGTCCCGGCGGTCCGGGCGGCCGTCCGGGCGGACATCCCGGCGGCTGGGGCGGCGGACGCCGGTTCTAACCTGCGTCATGCCCGGCTTGGCCGGGCATCTCATTCCTCTTCTTCGAGGACATTGCTCCCGGCGTAACGACGCCACTTTTCGAGGAGCGCAGCCATATCGGAAGGGATCTCGCTGTCGAGCGAGATCTTTTCTTTTGTGACGGGGTGGATGAAGCCCAGGGTCTTGGCATGGAGCGCCTGGCGCGGGCAGAGGGCGAAGCAGTTGTCGATGAATTGCTTGTATTTGGTGTAGAGCGTGCCTTTGAGAATCCGGTCGCCCCCGTAGCGGGCATCGTTGAACAGCGGGTGCCCGATCGAATTCATGTGCACGCGGATCTGGTGCGTGCGGCCGGTCTCCAGCACGCATTCCACCAGGGTCACGTAGCCGAAGCGCTCCAGCACGCGGAAATGCGTGACGGCGGTTTTTCCCTGCGTCGGATCGCTGCAGACTTTGTAGCGCAACCGGTCGCCCGGATCACGGCCGATGTTCGCGTCGATGGTGCCGCTGTCCTCGGCGATGTTGCCCCAGACCAGGGCCCAGTAGCGGCGCTCGATGCTGTGGTGGAAGAACTGGCTGGCCAGCCCGATCTGCGCCGTATCCGTCTTGGCGACCACCAGCAGCCCGGAGGTTTCCTTGTCGATGCGGTGCACAAGCAGGCCCATCCGCTCGTCGTGCGAATCGGGGTCGGGCGTGCGGCCCAGATACCACGCCAGCGCATTGACCAGCGTGCCGTCGTAATTGCCGTGCCCCGGATGGACCACCATCCCGGCCGGCTTGTTGACCACCAGCAGGTCGTCGTCTTCATAGACGATGTCCAGCGGAATGTTTTCGGCCTTGATCTCCACGCCGCGGCGCTGGTAGGGCATCATAAGGGTGATCACATCGCCCGGCCGGACCTTGTAGTTGGCCTTGACGATGCGGTCGTTCACCCGCACGTATTCGGCCTCGATGGCCAGTTGGACGCGGTGGCGGGAAGTGTCGGAGAGGTGCTCGGTCAGAAACTTGTCCACGCGCAGCGGCGCCTGCCCGCGGTCAGCCTCCAGCCGGAAATGCTCGTACATCTCCTGCTGCTCGTCCTCTTCCGGGAGAAAGCCGTCCTCGCGCGGGTCTTTTGTCTCGTCGCTCATCGTGCGGCGATCTTGGCCTGGCTGGTGGTAAGTTTCAGATGGATGGCGGTGCCCATGGCGGCCGGAGCCCCGACATGGTAGGCCGGCGTCTGCTGATAGACGACGGCGCTGAGCGTATCCTGATAGGTCTGGACGGTCTCGTCGTAGGACACGTTGCCCAGGTTCAGCGAGTTCTCAAAGATATTGTCGCGGGCCACGGGCAGGGTGAAGCCGACCAGATAGGGGATGAAGGTCTGGTTGTCGTCGGGCGAAAGGCCCAGCAGGAGATCCACCGGCGTCTCGGCCTCGACCTGCGTGCCGGGGGCGACATATTTGCCCTTGATGAACTGGTCCAGCACATTGTTGGTGGCCAGATCCTCGCGGTAGGCGAGCTTGCCGATAGTCAGGCCGGCAGCCATGATCTCGGTCTTGGCCTGGCGCAGCGAGTATCCCACCAGGTTGGGCATCTTGACCATCTTGGTCTGGTTGGAGTTGATGGTCAGCTTGATGGTACGGTTCTTCTTGACCTGGCTTCCCGCCGCCGGATTCTGGGAGAACACGTGGCCCTTCTCCATGCGTTTCACATAGACCGAATCGACCACCTCGGTACGGATGGCATTGCGTTTGGCCACGATGCGGGCATCGGCCACCGACAGGTTCGTGAAGTCGGGGACCGTAATGACCTTGTTGTGCCGCGTAATGGCCTTCAGGCCCAGCTGGGCGGCAATGAGCAGGACCGCAAAGAACAGCCCCGCCAATATGACGTTCCGGATAATCCAGCGCGCAGCCGGTTTGTTTTCCTTATCTACTTCCA
Source organism: uncultured Bacteroidia bacterium (assembly GCA_902789445.1). Lineage (GTDB taxonomy): Bacteria > Bacteroidota > Bacteroidia > Bacteroidales > UBA932 > Cacconaster. The sequence continues at coordinate 143,631 of CADAOB010000007.1, forward strand.
TAACAAAGCAAAGGTAGCAATTATTTTCGCAAAATGAAATCCCTTTGGCCTTGGCCGCTGAATTGCGAAAAAAAACGGAGCCGTATCGACTGAGATACGGCTCCTTCTCCTTTTTAAAGTGCTAAGTTGTGAGACTTGGCCACGCATAGCACTATGTTTGTATGGCACAAGATACAAAGACTTTTGAAATTACCAAAATTTCCGGAATCCCGATGCGATTAGCATGACCGTCCCGATTTGTAAATAAAAAACCCGATGAAAGATTAACCGTTTTCCAAAGATTCTGGAAAAAGATGAAAAAGAATAACTCGTATCTTGCTCTTCTGCGTGATGAATTTGTATTTTGCATTATACAAATTCTGTCGAAAAGTGTATTCTGTAAAAAACACTTTTGCTGCCGGGACATTGTGATGTCGCCACGGCAAACCACCGTTATTTCTGTCTACCGTAGACATCGGCTCGCTGCGATTAACTTGTAGAACTGCGCGCACGTTGTCAATGAGCCCGATTTCTTCAGTCCCGTTAAACAACGATAGCTTCCTCACGCTGTTTCGCCAAAGTGCGCGCGCATAAGTTCCTCCAGATGCCATATACCCCGTGTTTGCTGCGCGCACTGCCATTTCAAAGGTGGGTGCGCGCAGTGAGGACGCACTATTCGAAGTCTGACGCCATTCAACTGCGCGCACTCTGTCAGAACAGTTTTGACTTTCACAATTTTATTTGTAAATTTGCTTTGCTTCCCGGCGTGGAAAGCAGACATAGAAAGCGTTCAGCTTGTTCTACGATAGTGAATCTGGACAATTCATGCAACGGTAGAATCGAGTGAGACGCTTGCACTGGCTATATCCAAGGCTCATGCCCTCGCTATAGCAAAGTGTGAGCCTATCCCTTTATTCTCGTTGCGGCAGTCCAGAGCCTGGCCTGTCCGGATATCCGCTGTCAGAATTTAGTTGATTGGCCCACACTTTCTTTTTATGGTTAGATTCCATTCGGGCCGGGTGGACCTGTGAAAGGCAATGGAATTCACAATGGAACGCACGTTTCATCCGGTAGGGCACGGAGCATTCTACACGGAAAGGTTCACCCTGCCAGATCGGACATACAATATTGTGTATGATTGCGGTTGCTTTGAGGCGACAAAAAAGGAAATGAATCCTGAAAAGTATCAGAATAATGAAATGGCGTCAGATAATCAATTGGTTTAGAGACTCATCGTTAAGGAAGAAGTTCATAGACAGTTTTAACGATAATGCTAAGATTAATTTTCATAATCTATCAGTTAACGCATTATTGAAGGCCAAAACAGGTTATGGCAGTTCAGATTCTCGATATCGTCACGAGTTGTCAGCCCCTGTCATAGCTAGCGGGTTTATTATAGAAGTAATCGCTGGTGATGATGTTCCCCAAGAAGATATTTTTCTGATAGGTAAAACAGTTCTCTATAGCGAAAGCGTTGTCCGCTGGCTTTGGGCTCTTCATTGGGATACACTTATCATAAAAGATATTAGATCGGGTCGATCAGGGGAGTGGGCAATAAAAGACTTTGTCCATCTTGGAGGCCTATTAGATGCAGTAAAGAAGAATCTTAATCTAATCGAAATGTAGTGTTATGTGGCAATTCTTTAAGAAAAAGACTATAGAAGAAAAAATAGGTGAAAAGATAAAGTCTGAGGCGCCTGATTTTTCTCGGTTATTCGGTAATCTATCCAGCAGGGATGAGGCTGACGAACTTTATAAAGAACTTTCCGCTCTTCTACACCCAGATCGTTTTGTTGGTACCGATAAAAAGACAATCGAATTAGCTGAGAGTCTTTTCAAGGAATTGCAGAATTGCCGTACAGACATACGATTATTGCGAATAGTTAAGGAAAAAGCCTCTCATTTATATCTTAATACAGAAATGTCTCTATGAGGTGTAATCATTGCGGAAAGGACTTTGGCGATGGTCTGAATTGCCAGTATTGCGGGATAGATCGCGTTGAAGGATTAGGCTCCTTTAATGGTTTTGATCCCGATACGAAAGGGGTCAGTCATTTGTCGCCTGGTAGTACTACACCAGGTGGTATTTCTGTAACTGATTCTAAGAATATGCTATGCTACAGTTGTGGCGAAATTATCCCTGGCGATTCTGTTTTTTGTCCGATTTGCCGTACACGTCTTTATGTTACTTGTCCTAAGTGTGGTAGGTCTTACTCTTCACAATATGATAATTGCAACCAGTGTGGTACTAACCGACAGGATTATTTAGATAAGTTAGAACAAGAAAAACAAAAAAAACTTCGAGAGGAGGCTGAAAAACAAAAGATAGAGTCCCTTAAACGAAAAGAAGAACAAGAAAGACAAAGGAGAGAAGAGGCGGCCCGCAGAAGACGCGAAGATGAAGCACGAGAACAAAAAGAACGTCAAGAAGCACAGAAACGGCAATTGATTGTGATGGCTAGAGATTCAGAGAACAAGTGGGTTGAACGATTTATTTCTAATAATGCTAAACAACTATCTAGATATTACAAAGCACAATACATTAAAAAGAACCTTTTAGGAAGCGATGTCTACGAAAGGGGACTATTCGGTATCTTTGGTGGATTCTTCTTGGCCTTTTTAAATGGAGCTATTGGCTTTGAAGCAATAAAGTTTTCAAATGAGAATAAAGCTATCCTCCGTTATGTCCAAAATGCTTTTTATGAAGAAAACGGCCGCCCATTTCGTTATACAAATAGCTGGGTAATTATAACTACCTGTATTAAGTATGGTATTTTTATTGAAATCCCTTCTAGTCCGAAGTCTCTTAATTTACGCCAATCCTATGAACAACAAACTGATGCGGAAGTTGACATTAATTGGACTAAACCATTCATAGTAACTGCTCTTTTGGGAATATGCTTTTCCATTTTCTTTGTATGGCCTTATCCACCTATGCCCAAAGGGTCCGAATCTTACTCTGGCACTGCAGTAGTAACTATGGGCGACCCCCTTTCAAGCAATGCAAAGAAACAAAATGTTCCAATCTCTAAAATGGTGTTGAGTTTTGACTCTAGAAAAGGGTTCATAAACTATTCAGCGTATAGTTTGGAATTAACGATTCGGAGAATGTACAGAGAAGAAGCCGAGATCCATATAGTGCTTGAAGAACGAGACTTGAAGAATCCCGTGAAAGACAGTAAATTGGGAGATGGTATAAGTGCTGTTTATGAGGGCGTTATTCACAGTTATGGAACTTTCTCGGGTTCGGGAAAAAATTGGAAAGGACAGTATTTTTCATTCGATCTTAAACCCATTCAATAACATAGGTTATCTTCAAATATCCTTACGGTAATGCCAAACTTGTATAACATAGTTTTTATAGTATTAGCTTTTATCTCGGTCAATTGTCCGCCCAGCCCCGCCAAACCCCTTTTACAGCTGCCATTGCGAGCGTATTCTCTCCGCACGTGTTGGTTTTAGGCATCCGCTGGGAACGAATCTGAAGATGTTTGAGAAGGAACTGAAGGTGCAAGGGTTCAAGCTAAAGCAGGAGCGAGAGCGCGGGGAGGACGGTGTTTTCAATGGGCGGTATACGGATGCGTTCCTGCTGGGCGAGGTGGCAGGTAATCTGGTGTTGGTTCGGTTGGCGTCAGGCATGAGGACGACGGTGTACGAGGCGGAAGAGTTGGCTTTTTTGGATTGTGGGGTTGAAAATCATGAGTGTATTTTGCATTATACAAAAATTGTCTAAATTTGTATTTTGTAAAATACAAGTACGATGGAGAAGCTGTTTGCATTGCACGATTTGTATGTCTCGCAGGTTCCGATGGAGTACATCCGGGGCCTGATGGAGAAGATTGACTGGCGGAGCCGGCTGATCGGCATCAAAGGGCCGAAAGGAGTGGGCAAATCCACGCTGATGCTTCAGTATATCCGCAAGCATTTCACAGATGGCGACCGCCACGTCCTGTATTGCTCGGCCGATACGGGATACTTCACCGACCATACGCTGGTGGATACGGCGGCAAAATTCGTCCGCGAGGGCGGAACTCATCTTTTTATCGATGAGATTCACAAATACGACAACTGGAGCCGGGATTTGAAGGAGATCTACGATTTGTACCGAGGCCTTCACGTTGTTGTCAGCGGGTCGTCTCTCTTGCGTATCAACGATGGGCAGGCAGACCTGTCCCGCCGTCTGGTCGAATATGAAATGCCGGGGCTCTCATTCCGGGAATACTTGTGGTTTGAAGCGGGCCTCCGCCTGCAACCTGTTTCTTTCGAGGCGCTGCTTTCCGAGGCTTCGGCCTTTTGTTTGAGCGTCTGCAAGGAAGTGCGTCCGCTTGAATTTTTCAAGAATTATCTTCGAGCGGGCTATTATCCTTTCTATTTCGAGGAACAGGGCGTTTACCAGAGCAAAGTCCAGGGCGTCGTGAATTATATCATTGAATCCGAACTGACGGCCCACCGGGGCCTGGAGGTGGGCAATACGCGGAAAGTCAAGGCGCTTTTACAGGTCTTGTCGCAGATCGTTCCGTTCCAAGTGGACATATCCAAGATTTCTCGGAACATCGGCATCCAGCGCCCTACGACGCTGCGCTATATGAAAAATCTGGAAGAGGCTAAACTCATCCGTCGGCTGTTTACCGATTTGTCAACGACCAGCGATCTGCAGAAACCCGACAAGATTCTGCTCGACAATCCGAACCTCATCTATACGCTTTCCTCTGTCGAGCCGGAGATCGGCACTGTCCGGGAGTCGTTCTTTTGCAATCAACTTGCCGGTGCCGGGCACCAGGTCGAGTATGGCGGCCTGACGACCGGAGACTTCCGCATTGATCGCAACGTGGTGATTGAAGTGGGTGGTCCCGACAAGTCCTTCCGGCAAGTGAAGGACGAAGAGAACGGCTATGTCGCAGCCGATGACATCGAGAGCGCTGTCTATAAGAAAATTCCACTTTGGGCCTTTGGCTTTTTGTATTGATATGAACCGCAAACAGATTTCCCTTTTTTCTGTTATCCTGTCCGGATTCCTGCTCTTAGCATCGTTTCCTGCCGATGCGCAGGGATCTCGCGTCAGTTTCAACGGCATTCAACTGGGAACGCCGTACAAGGAGTTTGTGAAACAACTTAAGCGGCAGGGTTTCAAGGTCGATAAGGAGAGGGAGGAAGACCAGCTTTTCTATGGTTCGTGCAAGGAGGCGTTTCTGCTGGGGGATTATGATGGCAATCCCGCTGTCGTCCATCTGACTGCGTCCTGCAAGTCAAAGACGGTCTATGAAGTGGAAGTCGTGATCCGGGAGATGATTGATGAAGATGAGGCCATTGAAGCGGCAGACCGGGTACTGGATGAGACACGTGCCCGGTATAAGCATTTCAAATACGAACAGCCATCGCTCAACAACACCCTTGTCGAGATGTCCGCGAGGGGCCGTGTCACTTCGATACCGACCTTCGCCGCTGCACGCTTTATGTTCCCAAAGGCTCTGTCGAGGCCTATCGCCAAGCACCGGGATGGAAACTGTTCAAACAAATCAAACTGATATGAAGTCCGCAACCGTCACCCCTCTGGCCGCGTCCTCCCGTTTCCTCGTCGGCGTTGCCACGGCCATCATCTGCCTGCAATTTCTGGCGCATCTCTGTATGCCTTATCCGGATTCCTTCGGCGTTGAAAACTATTCACTTTTCGATCACTTCAAGATCTGGCTTCTTCGTGGCCTGGGAAGTCTCAGGATGATGGCTCTGGTGATGCTGGCGGTGTGGGTGGGACAGTCGCTGCAGCGCGCCGTCCCGAATCCGGGACGGGGCCTTCGCATCGTGCTTTACGCATTGTCGGCGTTGCTGCTGGTGCTTTACGTCTGGGGAAGATATACATATTATCTTCCGCCGGGCTTTATGGGCTGCAGCCTTGTCTGGGCAATGGTCATTGGATTCCTGGTGCACCCCGACCGGATCAAACCGCACGATACGGCAGAACTTGTCATCATTGTTCTGGTGCTTGCGTTTACATACATTGCCATAAGCAACGCGATGGACCGTCACCGCTGGGCGGATTTTCCCGTCATACTGACCTTTTCCTATTATATGCTCCTGCTGGCAAACGCCCCCGAAGTCCAGCGGAGGATGGACGGCCGCTGGGTAAGGCCTACGCTAATTACGCTGTCTGTTCTCTCCTTCGCAGCCGTCTTGAGCCGCCTGCTGCAAATCCACTGGCTGCTGAGCGCCCACTACCTTTTGCCGGTATGGGCCGTACTCGTCCAGCCTTTTGTGATCTGCTCGTTCACCCAACTTTTTGGCAAAAAAAGGAGACAGCAAACGTGAAAAACTGCTTGATGAGTGCGGCTGTCGGCGACATCGCGGGCAGCGCCTACGAGGGACGGACCCACCGGACGAAAGACTATACAGCCGTGAAACTGTTCAGCTCCCGGGCAAGGTTCACCGATGACACGGTCCTGACATTCGCCTGCGCCGAGGCTTTCCTGGACGGGAAGGATATGGCCTGGAACCTTTGGAAGTGTACGAGGGGATCAAAGGCGCCGTCGCAACGGCCCTTGCTATCTCCCTGGGCGGCGATGCTGACACCCTTGCCGCCATCGCCGGGCCGATGGCCTATGCCTTCTACCGCGAGATGCCCGACAACCTGGTCTACGCTGCCCTGAAGAAACTTCCCGACTGGATGGTTACCGTAAATGAACGGTTTGACAAACGCATTACCGAGATCCATGCTGAATAGTTTCCTGCATCAAAAGTAATTGTCCTAGCGTTGATTGGGATTATCGCGGCGGGCAAGGTCTCATTTCTCACCGGGGACCTTGCCCATACGTTCCGCTTCACAGCCCGCTGTGCCCACGATTCGCCGGGCAAGATCCCGCCTCTCAAATGAGACCTTGCCCGTCCGTCATTTCCGGTCAAGCCGGGGGATCTCGTTGCCGCTCTGGCAAAAGTTTCCGTAGGAACCGGCAATCGTCCAATCCCCCGGGCCGAAAACAGGAAACGCCGCCTGCCTCATCTGGCAGGTCGGCGTTTCTGAATAATCCAACAGCCGTTGGGGAAGCCTCTTACCAGAGGTCTTCGGAGCTGACGGTCAGTTTCTTGCGGCCATGACGGCGGCGGGCTGCAAGCACGCGGCGTCCGTTGGGCGTGGACATTCTTTCACGGAAACCGTGTTTGTTGCGACGCTTGCGCTGGGAAGGTTGAAATGTGCGTTTCATTATAATCTGTTTTTATATTTCGATTTTTTGGGAACGCAAAGGTAATGCTTTTCCGGCAAAATGCAAATTTTTATTGCGAGATCACGACAATCTTTTTTTCTTCGAACCAGGGGTCGTCGAACCAGGCGGAAATCTTTGCCTGATAGAACCTTGCCGGATCGAGGCGCCAGCGTCGGGCGCAGGCGGCGATCTCTTCGTCCAGGTCTCCGCCTTTGAGGTAGAAAACGGCTTTCGAGAATTTGTCGCGGACCCAGGGCCAGAAGCTGGCCAGGTCGGTGACGGCGCGCGAGACGACATAGTCGTAGCGGCCGGGCAGGGCTTCGGCCCGCGCGTTCACGCATTCCACATTACCGAGGCCGAGCCCGTCCGCCGCGGCCTGGGCTACCTTGATCTTCTTCCCGATCGAATCGCAGAGCGTGAAGCGGCACGCCGGGAAGAGGACGGCCAGGGGGATACCGGGAAATCCGCCGCCCGTCCCCACATCCAGGATGGTGCTGCCGGCGGGGAAATCGATGAGCCGGGCGATGGCCAGGGAATGCAGGACGTGGTGCAGCAGGAAATTGTCCATGTCCTTGCGGGATATGACATTGATGCGGGCGTTCCACTCCCGGTAGAGCGGCTCCATGGCGGCAAACTGCGCCTGCTGCGACGCGGTCAGGCCGGGGAATAAGTCAATCAGCGTTTCCATCGGCAGGATTCTCCACCAGTTTTTCAAGCATTCTGCGGGCCCGGCTGATGCGGGTCTTGACCGTGCCCAGCGGGAGGTCCAGTGTGCGGGCGATATCCTCGTAGGCGTAGTCTTTGATGAAGCGCAGTTCCGCCACTGCGCGGTAATTCTCGGGCAGGTTGTGGATGCCGTCGATCAGTTCCCGGACGACCTGGTCGATGATCAGTTCTTCTTCGGGCGTCGTGGCGGCCTGCACGTCGAGGGCTTCCTTGTCTTCCGAGATGGGGACGGAATTGATGGTGGCCCGGCTGCGGCGCAGATGGTCGATCGCCTCGTTCTGGGCAATGTTGTAGAGCCAGGTCGAGAAGGCGTACTGCGGATTGTAGCGGTCGATGTTCATGAAGGCTTTCTCGAAGCTCCGCTGGCAGATGTCCTCGGCGTCTTCGACCACGGTGACGTATTTGAGAATGTGTGTCATCAGCGAGCTGCGGTATTTTTCCAGCAGCAGGGCAAAGGCTCCCTGGTCGCGTTGCAGCGCCAGTTCCACGAGGGCGAGATCCTCGAGCTTAGTGGGCTTCTCTCCAGTTTTTGCCATAGTTGCATTCGGTGATAAGGGGGACGGAGAGGGCGCAGACGCCTTCCATTTCCTGTTTGACGATTTCCACGATGCGGTCGCGTTCGTCCGGCGTCACGTCGAAGACCAGTTCGTCGTGGACCTGGAGCACCATCCGGCTGCGGAGCTTTTCGGCCTCCAGCCGCCGGCTGACGGCGATCATGGCAAGTTTGATGATGTCGGCCGCGCTGCCCTGGATCGGGGCGTTGATGGCGTTGCGCTCGGCCAGGCCGCGGGCCACGGCATTGCGGCTGGTGATGTCGGGCAGGAAACGCTTGCGGCCGAAAATGGTTTCGACATACCCTTTCTCGCGGGCTTCCGCCACGACGCGTTCCATATAGGCTTTCACGCCCGGATAACTCCGGAAGTATTCTTCGATGAAGGCTTTCGCCTCGGAGCGGGAGATGCCCATCCGCTGCGAGAGCCCGAAGGCGGAGATGCCGTAGATGATTCCGAAATTGGCCACCTTGGCGTGGCGGCGCTGCTCGGCGGTCACCTGATCCGGCTCTACGTGGAAGATGCGGGCGGCCGTGGAACGATGGACGTCGGCGCCGTGGGCGAAGCCGGCCACCAGATGCGGGTCCCCGCTCAGGTGGGCCATCAGGCGGAGCTCGATCTGGGAATAGTCGGCCGAGACGATCCAGCCTTCCGGATCGCTCGGGACGAAGGCTTCCCGGATCTTCATGCCGCGCTCGGTCCGGATGGGGATGTTCTGCAGGTTGGGGTTCTGGCTGCTGAGGCGCCCTGTCGCCGTGAGGGCCTGGGTGAAGGTGGTGTGCACTTTGCCGTCGGCCGGGCTGATGAGGGCGGGGAGCGGATCTATATAGGTGGAAAGCAGCTTCTTTACGGCGCGGAATTCGAGGATCTTGCCGACGATGGGATGCCGGTCGGCGATTTCGTTGAGCGTTTCCTCGTCGGTGGGGTAGTTGTTTCCTTTTTTCTTCGCGCGGGGATTGAGGTCCAGTTTCTCGTAGAGCACCACGCCGATCTGGCGGGGGGAGGAGAGGTTGAGATTGGGCTCGCCGGCCATCTCCCGGGCTTCCTGCTCGATCTGCGCCAGCTCTTTGGAGAGGACGCGGCTGTAGGCGCCCAGCATCTGCGGATCGATGCGCACGCCGTCGGCTTCCATTTGGGCCAGAATGCCGATCAGCGGCATCTCGATCCGGGTGTAGAGGTCCCACAGATGCTGCTCCTGCAGCTCTTTGCGCAGCAGCGGCTCGATCAGCCCGGCAGCCACGCATTCCCGGCCGGCCGCCTTGTCTTCGAAGTCGAAGAGCATCAGCTGGCCGTCCTGCCCGCTTTCCGCCAGGTCGGCGTCCAGATAGGTGGCGGCGAGGGTCTCCAGTTTGTGGCTGCGCTCGGGGTTGAGCAGGTAGTGCATGATCTCGATGTCGTAGCGTGCGCCCCGGAGTGCCGTGTGCTTGAGGCCGAAACCGCACTTGTCGATCTGTCCGTCTTCCAGCAGGGGAGCGGCTTCCGGGTAGGAAACGGTGCAGTAGTGCGAGCCGCTGGCCAGGGTCACGCGCTCCGCCAGCCGGACGGCGACGCGGCCTGCGGCGCGGGCATCCCGGATGATGTCGGCGGCCGGTGCGGCGCTGCATTCCAGCGTAACGTGCGGCTGGACAGGGACGGCCTCCATGGCGGGGACCAGGTGGCGGAGGGAATTGAATTCGTAGTGATTGAACAGGCGCGCCACTTCTGCTTCGTGCGGCTGGCCGAGGCGGAGCCGGTCTGCATCGACGTCGATGTCCACGTCGGTGCGGATGGTGACCAGGTCCTTGCTCAGCCCCAGGTGGGGCAGGGCTTCGCGGAAAGCGGCCTGCTGCCGGGGCGGCAGCTCATCCAGATGGGCCTCGATCCCTTCGAGGGACCCGTACTTGGCCACCAGCTTGCGGGCGCCCACTTCCCCGACGCCGTCAACGCCTTTGACGTTGTCGGCCGCATCGCCCCAGATGGCCAGGATGTCGATGACCTGGCGGGGATCGCTGATGCCGTACTGGCTGCAGACAGCTTCTTTCGACAGGATCTCCTTGTCGGCGCCGGCCTTGCCGGGCTTGTACTGGAAGATGTGGTCGTCCACGATCTGTCCGAGATCCTTGTCGGGCGTGACCATATAGACGTCGAATCCCTTGCCGGCGAAAGTCCGGGCGACGGTCCCGATGACGTCGTCCGCCTCGTAGCCGGGCTTCATCAGGACCGGGATGTCCAGGGCGCGCACGATTTCGCTCAGGGGTTCGAGGGCGGCCTTTACCAGTTCCGGCGTGGCGGTCCGTGTCGCCTTGTAGGCCGGATACATTTCGTGGCGGAACGTTCCGCCGGGCGGGTCGAACATCACGGCCAGGTGCGTGGGCTGCTCCCGCGCGATGAGTTCCAGCAGGTACTTGGTGAAACCGAAGAGGATCGAAGTGTCTTCGCCTTTCGAATTGATCATCGGCCTTCGCAGGAAGGCGTAGTACATACGGAAGATCAGGGAATGTCCGTCTATCAGGTAAAGCGTGTTCATAACCTACAAATATAAGCTTTTTTTTCTTCGATTGAAAAGCGAAAATATTTGATGAAAAATTTATGCAGAATTAGGAGAAGTTCTTCCGAATTGTTATATTTGCACCAGCAATGAAACTATAATCGAAACCAAATATGGATATCAAGCCCCTTCTCTCCAAGAATGCCCTGAGCATGCGGCGCTCCCAGATCCGCGACCTGCTCAGCGTCGCCACCCGTCCCGAGATCATTTCCTTTGCCGGCGGTTTCCCCAGCCCTGAATCCTTCCCGTTGGAAGATCTCAAGCGGATCATGCAGGAAGTCCTCGACAACGAAGGCGCCGCCGCCCTGCAGTATGGCGGTACCGAGGGTGTGCGTTCGCTGCGTCAGGAGATTTCAAAGCTGTACAAACGCGACGAGAATCTGGACGTACCGGTCGAGAACATCATGATCACAACGGCTTCGCAACAGGCGCTCGACCTGATCTGCCGCGTATTCATCGACCCGGGCGACGTCATCGTCTGCGGCCTGCCGACCTACCTGGCAGCCCTGCAGTCCGTCTGGTCCTACCAGGGCCAGCCCTACGGCCTGCGCCACAACGACGGCCTGGCCGAAGCCTGCAACGTGCTCTGTGCCACGGGCAAGAAACCCAAGTTCATCTACTCGATCCCGGACTTCCAGAACCCGTCAGGCGAGACGATGACCCTGGAAGAACGGAAATACGTGGTGGAAGTCGCCCGCAAGTATGACCTGCTCATCGTCGAAGATACCCCGTACAAGAACATCCGTTTCAGCGGCGAGACCCTGCCGTCGATGTACTCGATGGCCCCGGAGCGCGTCATCATGGTCGGTACCTTCTCCAAGACCTTCGTGCCGGGCTTCCGCCTCGGCTGGATCGTCGCC
>CADAOB010000008.1 GCA_902789445.1 uncultured Bacteroidia bacterium
TCTCACCCACACCAACCAGCAAGTCCACGGGCTCGCGCCATCTTCAAACCCCCGCGAGCCCGCGAAGACGGCCTCTCACGCACACCAACCAGCAGGTTACCGGGCTCGCACCACCCCAAAGCCCCCGCGAGCCCGCAAAGACGGCTTCTGATAGACGTCAATCGGTGAACGAGTAGGCTCGAGGTCCAATAAAAGGACGACTGTTGTTGGTCGATGCGGGTAAAACTCCGGAACCGCTTACAACAACGACAACGAGATGCACGGGCAGAGCCGGACGCGACGTCTGACGATGGCAAGATGCATGGTCAAACTGAGCATGACGGCCGGCGATGGCAGGATGCCCGGGCAAGCCAGATGCGGTGACTGGCGACGGTCTGCCCGGTCAGGGGCGATACGGAGAATTTCATTGCCTGGCCGCGAGCAGGACGGTTCATCTATGCCATCCTTTTCGCGTCCAGAAATCAGCGGATTCGGTCGAAATCCGGCCGCGACAGGTGCCAAGCGGCGCACTCATCCTTCTCGCGTCCACCCCTACGCCGAAGCACGGCGGACGAGTTACGCTCTCGCGGCACAACACGGCGGACGAGTCACGTCCCCCCACGCCGCAGCACAGCGGCAAGATGCCCGGTCTATGCCTGGCATGATAGCGGACGAAAGCCTCCGGACATGACGGAAGACGGAAGACGGAAGACGGAAATAGTGGTCAGAACGACCGATCTGAACATTACGTCGTTTTGCGCTGCAACGGACGCAACTGATGGTCAGTGGCTTATGTAAAGTGATCCCCCTGTTTTCGAGGGGGATCACTTCTTATAACCATTTGAGCCACAAGTGTGTACATTGCAGCAGTCCTATCATGAACGAGTCTAACGTTTGGAATGAGACACGACATCAAACAGTGAGATGCCGGTCAAGCCGGGCATGACGGCGGAGGGCCCGGCAGAGGTCCCAGCAGAAGGTCTCGAGGAGCGGCCCGGCGGCAGAACACGGCAGAAGGCCACGAGGAGGGCGGCCGACGGAGGGTCCAACGGAAGGCACGCCGGCAGAACACGGCAGAAGGCCACGCCGGAGGGTCACGGCGGAGGGTCCAGCAGAAGGCCCGGCGGAGGGTCACGGCGGAGCGGCCCGCAGAAGGTCCTGCGGAGCCCCCGGCAGAAGCCCCAACAGAAGGCCCTCAGAGGGCCCCGCAGAGGGCCCCGCGGGGGGTGTTGAAAAGTTTTGTGGAAAAATTTGGAAATATTTGGAAGAAAGTGGAAAATTATTTATACCTTTGCTCCACACATCACTAAACGCATATAGAATTTGATGGCGAAGTTTATCGGAAGCTACAAGGCCAAGGTCGACGACAAGGGAAGACTGATCTTCCCTTCCGCCTTCAAATCCAGTATGGGCGAAGGCGCCAGCCTCCGCTTCGTAGTCAAAAGGTCTCTCTTCGCAGAGTGCCTCGAAATGTACGCCTATGATGAATGGGAACGTGATTCGGAAGCTGTCAGGAGTCGTCTGAACTTCTTCAATCCGAAACACGCCGCGCTGTGGCGGGAGTACATGCGGGGCACTGCGGATGTAGAGCCCGACAGCAAACTGGGACGGATGACGATCCCCAAGGCGATGCTCGACGAAGTCGGCATCAACAAAGAGGTCGTCTTTGCCGGCAACAACCATCTGATCGAGATTTGGGACAAAGAGAAGTATGAGGCCCAGGCGATGAGCAGCGAAGATTTCGCATCCCTGGCCCAGGAAATTCTCGGTTAGCGGCTGGAGGAACCGTCGATGTCTGCTTACCACACGCCTGTCCTGCTCCAAGAGAGCATCGCAGCGCTTTCCATCCGCCCGGACGGCGTCTATGTGGACGCGACATTGGGCGGCGGCGGCCACAGTCGGGAGATCCTGCGCCGCCTGGGACCGGAAGGCCGGCTGATCGTTTTCGACAAAGACGAAGAAGCCCTGGCCAACGCCCCCCAAGACAGTCGCCTGACTGTCGTGCACAACGACTTTCGTTTCGTGCACAATTTTATCCGTTATCACGGCTACCCGTCCGTGGACGGAATCCTGGCGGATCTGGGAGTTTCCTCCCACCAGTTCGACACCGGAGAGCGAGGTTTCTCCTTCCGTTTCGAGAACGCTCCGCTGGATATGCGGATGAACGTACGCGCAGGGCATAGCGCTGCGGATATAGTAAATAGTTATAGTGGGGAAGATCTGGAACGGATCTTCAGACTCTACGGCGAGGTGGAAGGAAGCGGGAGGCTGACGGAATTGATTGTATCGGCACGGGAGAGAAAGCCGATTGAGACCACGGACGATTTAGGCAGAGCGATAGCACCTGTTCTGCCTAAATTTTTGGAGCATAAATATTTGGCTAAAGTATACCAGGCTCTTCGGATTGAAGTCAATGGCGAGATGACTTCCCTGGAGGGGTTTATGAAAGGGGCCGTCCGTTCGCTCGGGCAAGGGGCGAGGCTGGCCGTCATAACATACCATTCTTTGGAGGACCGCATCGTCAAGAATGCAATCCGCGAGGGCTGTCAGCAAGGACTGCTGCAGCGCGTGACCAAAAAACCGATTCTTCCTTCCGAGGAGGAAATCACAGCCAACACGCGCGCGCGTAGTGCCAAGCTGAGGGTCGCCGGAAAGCAATAAGACGAACATGAGCGGAAAGATCGTACACTACCTTCGGAATATCATCGACAAGGTGATCAGCTACCTGAGCGGGGACAAGCTGATCCAGTGGGGTGTGGACCGGCAGCTCGGATTCATCTTCTACATTTTCACCCTCGTCTGCGTCCTTATCGCCTGGAGCCTGCTCGTGGAGCAGAACCTGGTCAAGGTGCAGCGGAACGAGCGGCAGCTGCAGGAGCTTCGGATCAGCTACCAGCAGCGCACGCTCGACCTGGTGGGAATGAACAACCGGAGCAAGATTGACCGGATGCTGAAGGCGCACGACTCGAAACTCCACGCGCCGACGGATCCGCCCAAACGAATCATCCTTGAAAAGTAAACGGGTATGCAGGTCAATATCAGGAAAGTCGGAATCTTCTACCTGGGCTTCGTGCTGCTGGCCCTGCTCGCCATCGGGCAGATCATCAACCTGCAGTTCATCAACAAGCCCGGGCGGGACTATTCGACCAAGACCATGCGTGACGATGTCCTCCCCTGCACCCGCGGCAGCATCCTGGCCGACGACGGCCGCTACCTGGCCTTTTCCATCCCGGAATACCGCATGGGCATGGACTGTGTGCAACCCGACTCCACCGTCTTCGCCCAGGGAATCGATTCGCTGGCCATCTGCCTGGCCAATTTCTACAAAGACAAGAAAGCCGCCCAATACAAGAAAGAGATTGTCGAGCGCCGCAAGGACGGCCTCAAGGGCGGCCGCCGCTATATGTTCCTCAACCGCCGGCTGCTGACCTATCAGGAGATGAAGGAAGTCTCCGCCTTCCCCATCCTCCGGGAAGGCCGCGCACGGGGCGGCCGTGACGAGGTCAAGGTGGATCACCGCACCTACCCGTACGGGCGCCTGGGCTTCCGCACGCTCGGCTACATCAAGGACCAGAGCGAGATACCGACCATCGGCATCGAAGGCAGCTGCGACTCGATCCTCCGGGGCAAGGACGGCCTCCAGCCGATGCGCCTGACCGAAGGCCGCAACTGGATCGTGGACGCCGACAAGGAGACCATCCAGCCCGTGGACGGCCTGGACGTGCAGCTCACCCTCGACATCGACATGCAGGATTTCGCCCAGAACGCGCTGATCGCCGTGCTGAGCAAGACCACGGAAGTCCACGCCGGCACCGTCGTGGTGATGGAGGTGGCCACCGGCGAGATCAAGGCGATGGTCAATCTCGAAAAGGACGGCAAAGGCGGCTTCGACGAAACCTACAACTACGCCATCGGCCGCAAGGGCGAGCCGGGCTCCGTCTTCAAGGGCGCAACGCTGACGACCCTGCTTGAAGACAAGAAGATCACCCTCGAAACGGTGGTCCCCGCCCCGGTCATGTGGAACTACGGCGGCGGCAAGCCTTTCGAGGATACGTACCTGCGGAACTACCCCGGAACCATCAGCATCAAACGGGCTTTCGAGATTTCTTCCAACAATATCTTCCGCATGCAGGCCGCCAAGTATTACGACAAGAATCCGAAAGAGTTTCTCGACAAGATCAACAACGAGCGCCGCATCACCCAGGATTTCCCCTTCGAGCTGAAGGGCATGGCGAAAGCCACGCTGAAGGATCCGGATGTCAAGACGGGCCGCGCCGCCTGGAACATGAAAGACCTGCCGCAGATCGCGATGGGTTACACCGTCGAGATCACCCCGCTCCATACGCTCAATTTCTACAACGCCATCGCCAACGAAGGTGTAATGATGCGGCCGCACCTGGTCCGCAACTACCAGAAGGACGGCCAGATCGTCAAAGACTTCCCGCCGGAGAAACTGGGCACCGTCTGCAGCAAGGAAACCGCCCACGAAGTGTGGAAGGCCATGCGCGGCGTGGTCGAATCGGAAGGCGGAACGGGCTATCGCGTATTCAAGGGCTGCCCGGTGGCCGTCGCCGGCAAGACGGGCACGGCCCGCATCGTATTCCCCAACACCGGCCGCTACGAAGACCGGGCCGGCCACAAGATGCACCAGGCCACATTCGTGGGATTCTTCCCCAGCGACGCCCCGAAATACTCGATGATCGCCGTAGTCTATTCCGAGCCGACCTTCGGCAACTTCTACGGCGCCACCTGGTGCGGCCCGGTCTTCCGGCAGGTTGCCGAACAGATCTACGCCTCGGCCATCGAGTGGCAGGCGCCGCTCGAGCGGACGGGCAAGCTGCCCGAAAGCGATAACTACCAACAGCTTCAGGCCCACGAAGACCTGCAGCGCGGCCTGGTCCCCGACGTTCGCGGAATGGGTCTGCGCGAAGCCATCAGCCTGCTGGAGAAGGCCGACTACACGGTCGATTTCGAAGGGCACGGCATCGTGGACGCCCAGGTCCCCGCGGCGGGCGACACGATCCGCAATCGTCACATCACACTCAAACTCAAGGAAAAATACAATCATGAAACTCAATAACATCCTCCAGGGCATCGACATCGTGGCCGCCGACGGCGACCTCGGTCGGGAAATAAGCAGCTTGACCTTCGACTCGCGGACTTGCGCGCCGGGCTGCCTGTTCATCGCCGTTCCCGGAACAGCCGTTGACGGGCACAGCTTCATCGCCAAGGCCGTCGAGGCCGGCGCATCCGCCGTCATCTACCAGAACGACACGCCCGGTTTCGAAGCCAGCGCCGGCGTGACGCGCATCAAGGTCAAAGACAGCCGCCGGGCACTCGCCCTTGCAGCCGACAACTGGTACGACCACCCCTCCGGCAAACTCAAACTGGTGGGCATCACGGGCACCAACGGCAAGACGACGACCGTCACCCTGCTCTACAACCTGTTCACAAGCCTGGGCTGGAGCTGCGGCCTGATCTCGACCATCGCCAACTACATCGACGGGCAGCGGCTGGAGACCTCCCACACCACCCCCGACCCCATCGAACTGAACAGCCTGCTGGCCCGCATGGCCGACAAGGGATGCTCCTACTGTTTCATGGAAGTCAGTTCCCACTCCGTAGACCAGGAACGGATCGCCGGCCTGGAATTCCAGGTGGGCATCTTCTCCAACCTGACCCACGACCACCTGGACTACCACAAGACTTTCGCCGCCTACCGCGACTGCAAGAAGCGTTTCTTCGACCAGCTGCCGCAGACGGCCTTCGCCCTGACCAACCTCGACGACCGCAACGGCGAGGTCATGGTGCAGAACACCCGCGCCCAGGTGCGTACCTACGCCTGCAAGCGGATGGCGGACTTCCGCTGCAAGATCATCGAGGAAAGCCTCGAGGGAATGCTGGTGAGTCTCGACGGAACGCAGGTCTGGACCCGTTTCATCGGCGCCCACAATGCCTACAACCTGCTGGCGGTCTATGCCACCGCCGTCCTGCTGGGTGCCAAGCCCGAGGAGGTGCTGGTCAAGATGAGCGCGCTCGGCCCGGTTCCCGGCCGGCTCGATTTCCTGCGCGGCGGAAACGACCTGACCGCCGTGGTGGACTATTCCCACACGCCCGATGCGCTTGAAAATGCGCTCAAGACGCTCCGCGAGACCGCCCGCGACCGCGCGCTGGTCTGCGTCTTCGGCTGCGGCGGCAACCGCGACAAGACCAAACGCCCGGAAATGGGCGCCATCGCGGCCAAATACGCCGACCGCGTGGTGGTGACTTCCGACAACCCGCGCCACGAGGATCCCGAAGAGATCATCCGGGAGATCCGTGCCGGGATGGATACGGCCGCCCGCGCGAAGAGCCTCTTCATCACCGACCGCCGCGAAGCCATCCGCACGGCGCTGATGACCGCCCCGCAGGGCGCCGTCATCCTGGTAGCCGGCAAGGGACACGAGGATTACCAGATCATCGGCGACGTCAAGACCCACTTCGACGACAAGGAGGTCATCGCCGAAAGCTTTGAAGAAATGAACTAGAAGAACAAGGACACTATGTTATATCATCTGTTTGAATATCTCCGTAGCGCAGGCTTCGACTTTCCCGGTTCGGGCCTGATGCATTACATCTCGTTCCGGGCCATTACCTGCGCGGTCCTGGCCATCCTGGTCTCGATGTGGGTGGGCAAGAAAATCATCGCGAAGCTCCAGAAGAAGCAGATCGGCGAAACCATCCGCGACCTGGGCCTGGAAGGACAGTTGCAGAAGAAAGGCACCCCGACGATGGGCGGCATCATCATCCTGATCTCGATCCTCATCCCGATCCTGCTCTTCGGCAACCTGGCCAACACGAATGTCCAGCTGCTGATCCTGACCACCGTGTGGCTGGGCGCCCTGGGCTTCATCGACGACTACATCAAGGTATTCAAGCACAACAAGGAAGGCCTCAACGGCAAATACAAGATTGTCGGCCAGGTCCTGCTCGGCGTGATCGTGGGCCTGACGCTCTACTTCACTTCGGAACAGGGCGTGAGCTACAGCCGCACCACCATCCCCTTCGTCAAAGGCAATGAATTCGATTACAAGTGGCTGATCCCCTTCTCCGGCAAATTCGTGCGGGCGCTGCAGGGCGGCCTCTATGTGGTCGTGATCACCTTCATCATCACGGCCTGCTCCAACGGAACCAACCTGACGGACGGCATGGACGGCCTGGCGGCCGGCGTCTCGGCCATCGTGGGCGCGACCCTCGGCGTGCTGGCCTACCTCTCCGGCCACGTGGGATTTGCCGAATACCTTAATATCATGTATCTGCCCAACATCGGCGAGGTCACGGTCTATGTGTGCTGCTTCGTGGGCGCGTTGCTGGGCTTCCTCTGGTACAACGCTTTCCCGGCCCAGGTGTTCATGGGCGACACCGGGTCGCTGGCCCTGGGCGGCATCATCGGCGTGCTGGCCATCATCATCCGCAAAGAGCTCCTGCTCCCGATCCTGTGCGGCATCTTCTTCGTGGAGAGCCTCTCGGTGATCATCCAGCGGGCCTATTTCAAATACACCAAGAAAAAGACCGGAACGGGCGTGCGGGTCTTCCGCATGTCTCCCCTCCACCATCATTACCAGAAGGAGAATCCCGACGCGCTGATCCAGAAGCCCGCGCAGATCCATCCGGAAAACAAGATCGTCGTCAGGTTCTGGATCGTATCCATCATCCTGGCAGTGGTAACCATCGTAACTTTGAAAATCAGATAAATATGAAAAGAGCAGTCATTCTCGGCGGCGGCGAAAGCGGCGTAGGCGCGGCAGTCCTGGCAAAGGTCAAGGACTACGATACTTTCCTTTCGGACAGCGGAACCCTGAAAGATCATTTCCGCAAGCAACTGCAGCAATGGGACATTCCCTTTGAAGAAGGCGGTCATACGGCCGAAAAGATCCTTTCGGCCGACCTGGTGATCAAGAGCCCGGGCATCCCCGAAACGGCACCGCTGGTGGTCAAGCTCCACGAGCAGGGCACGCCGGTCATCTCCGAGATCGAATTTGCGGGCTACTACGACACGGCCAAGAAAATCTGCATCACCGGCAGCAACGGCAAGACCACGACCACTTCGCTGATCTACTACCTGTTGCAGAACGCCGGCCTCAACGTCGGCCTGGGCGGCAACATCGGCAAGAGCTACGCCATGCAGGTCGCTACGGAGAAACACGATATCTATGTCTTGGAAATCAGCAGCTTCCAACTCGACGGCATGTACGATTTCAAGGCCGACATCGCCGTGCTGATGAACATCACGCCCGACCATCTCGACCGCTACGACCACTGCTTCCAGAACTATATCAACGCCAAGTTCCGCATCACCCGCAACATGCGGCCGGAAGACTGCTTCATCTTCTGCTCCGACGACGAGGTGACCATCGGCGAACTCAACAAGATCGTGGTCCAGGCCAAGAAACTGCCGTTCACCCAGAACGGAATCCTGGAAGAAGGCGCCTGGCTGGATGACGACACGATGCGCGTGCGCTACGACGGCGACGAATTCGACATCCTCGTCCGCGACCTGGCGCTGGAAGGCCGGCACAACGTCTACAATTCGATGGCGGCCGCCATCACCGGCAAGGTGATGCACATCACCAACGAGACCATCCGCAAGTCGCTCACCACCTTCGAAGGCGTGGAGCACCGGATGGAGAAGGTGATGACCGTCGGGGGCGTGCTCTACATCAACGACTCGAAGGCGACCAATGTCAACTCGACCTGGTATGCCCTCGAGAGCGTCCAGACGCCCATCATCCTGATCCTGGGCGGCACCGACAAAGGCAACGACTACGCGCCGATCGCCGACCTGGTCCGCGAGAAGGTGAAGGCCATCGTCTGCATGGGCGTGGACAACAAGAAGATTCTCGATTTCTTCGGCGGCATCGTGCCGGTCATTTGCGAGACGCGCTCCGCCGAGGAATGCGTAAACAAATGTGCGGAGCTGGCCGTGGCGGGCGACACCGTGCTGCTGAGCCCCTGCTGCGCCAGTTTCGACCTGTTCAAGAACTATGAAGACCGCGGACGCCAGTTCAAGGACGCGGTGCGGAGACTGTAAGCGATGAAGGCGTTCTGGAAGCTCAAGGGAGACAAGGTGATCTGGATCATCGTCGTACTGTTCGCGATGATCTCGATTGCCGCGGTATTCTCGTCGAGCAGCTTCCTGGCTTCGTCGCGCGGCATCAGCAAGGTGGCCATCTTCATGGAACAGACCAAGTCGGTCCTGATGGGATTCATCGCCCTGCTGATCTGCTACCTGATCCCCCTGCGCTTCTACCGCTTCTTCTCTTTCGCCATTTACGGGCTCTCGGTCTTCCTGCTCCTGCTGCTGTTCATCCCCGGCTTCCGCGTGGAAATCAACGGCGCCATCCGCGGCATCCGGCTCTTCGGCCGTACCTTCCAGGTGTTCGAATTCGCCAAGATCGGCGTCATCCTATACCTGGCACGGGCCCTGGAGATCTGGGGCGACGACCTGGACGACTTCAAGCAGTTCGCCCTCAAGATCCTGCTTCCGGTGGGCGCGGTCTGCCTGCTGATCATGCAGAACAGTTTCTCGTCGGCCCTGCTGATCGCCCTGATCACCTTCCTGATCCTCTTCTTCATGGATGTCAGCTGGAAAAACATCGGCATCACGGCCGGCATCGTGGCCGCCGCCGTCCTGCTGATGTTCCTCACCTACCACGCTTTCTTCGCAGGAAGACCCGAACGGCAGGAAAGTTCCATCGGAAAGATATTCAACCGTTTCGGCACCGTCGAAAGCCGTCTGACCGCCCACTTCGACAAGGAAGAGGAAAGCCTGGAAGGGCTCTCCACGCGGGAAATCCAGCAGCTCAAGGACAAAGACCGCCAGAGCGAGAACGCAAAGGTGGCCATCTCCGAAGGCGGCATCTTCGGCAAGGGGCCGGGCAAGAGCACGCAGCGATACTCGCTTTCCATGGCCTTCTCCGACTTTATCTACGCCTTTATCGTCGAAGAATACGGTCTGGTGGGCGGGGTCATCGTCATCCTGCTGTACCTGATCTTCTTGTTCCGCTGCATCCGCCTCTGCCAGCGCTGCAAGGCTACCTATTCGAGCGTACTGATCGTCGGCCTGGCCTTCCTGATCGCCACCCAGGCGTTCCTGCACATCCTGGTGAATGTGCGCCTGCTCCCGATCACCGGCCACACACTGCCGCTGATCAGCCACGGCGGCACCGCCTACCTGGTCCTGTGCGGCGCCTTCGGCATGATCCTTTCGGTCAACAAGCAGCTCGACAAGCAGGACGAGCAGGACCGCCTGCAGCGGGAAGCCGCCGCGGCGCAACTCAGCGAAGAATACAATCCCGATACCACCACTACCAGCGACAATACCGAATACAACTATACCACGTCAAATGAATAATCCTCGCATCATCATCAGCGGCGGCGGAACCGGCGGACACATCTTCCCCGCCCTTTCCATAGCCGGTTCCATCAAGGCACTCTGCCCCGAAGCGGAGATTCTCTTCGTCGGTGCGGAAGGCAAGATGGAGATGGAACGCGTCCCCGCGGCAGGTTACCGCATCATCGGCCTGCCGGTGGCCGGACTCCAGCGTTCCCTTTCACTCAAGAACCTGGCGCTTCCTTTCAAGGTCGCCAAAAGCGTGCGGAAAGCCGGCCAGATCCTGCAGGAATTCAAGCCGGACGTGGTCGTGGGGGTCGGCGGCTATGCCAGCGCCCCGCTGCTGTGGAGCGCGCAGCGCAAAGGCATTCCCTGCCTGATCCAGGAACAGAACTCCTACGCGGGCCTGACCAACAAGATCCTGGCCCGGAAAGCCGCGCGCATCTGCACGGCGTACGAGGGCATGGAGCGCTTCTTCCCGGCCGACCGCATCCTGCTGACCGGCAACCCGATCCGCAGCGAGATCGCCCCGGCCACGTCGGCGCAGCGCGAGGAAGGATACCGTTTCTACGGCCTGGACCCCGACAAGAAGACTTTGTTCGTGGTCGGCGGAAGCCTGGGTTGCGGCACCCTGAACCGCGTCATGCGCGACTGGGTGGAGCATCGTGCGGCACAGGCCGATTACCAGGTCATCTGGCAATGCGGAAAATTCTACAAGGAGGGCGTGGATGCCTTCATGCAGGGACGCAGCGTGCCCAATCTCTTCTATACGGACTTCATCAAACGGATGGACCTGGCCTACGCCGTAGCGGACCTGCTGGTCTCGCGAGCCGGCGCCGGAACGATTTCCGAACTTTGTGTTGCGGGAAAAGCCACGATTTTCGTACCTTCGCCCAACGTTGCGGAGGACCACCAGACACACAACGCCATGGCGCTCGTAGAGAAGAATGCGGCGCTGATGGTACGGGATGCGGACGCGGACGCCAGGCTGCTCGACACGGTCGAAGGCCTGCTCACCGATGACGCCCGCCTGGCCGACCTGGAGCGGAACATCCTCAAGCTCGGGCGCAAGGATGCGTCCGAAGTCATCGCCAAAGAAGTTTTGAAACTGATCAAATGACCTACACGCATTATTATTTCATCGGCATAGGCGGCATCGGAATGAGTGCCATCGCCCGGTATTTCAAGCACCGCGGATTCGCCGTCTCGGGCTACGACCGCACGCCCTCGGCGCTCACGCACGCCCTGGAGCAGGAAGGCATCGCCATCCACTACGAGGATGACACGGCCGCCATTCCGAAGGACATTGCGCATACCTTCGTCATCTACACGCCCGCCGTTCCGGAGGATCTCGGGGAGCTGCAGTATGTCCGCTCCCACGGCTATGCCCTGTGCAAGCGTTCGCAGGCCCTGGGCGAGATCTCGCGCGGACAGGAATGCCTGGCCATCTCGGGCACGCACGGCAAAACCACCACCAGCACGCTCCTGGCCCATATCCTCACCCAGTCCGGGGAGGGCTGCAACGCTTTCCTGGGCGGCATTTCCAAAAACTACGAGAGCAATCTGCTGCTGGGAGAAAAGCCCGTCCTCGTGGCCGAAGCCGACGAATTCGACCGGTCCTTCCTCCAGCTGCACCCCCATATCGCCGTGGTTACCGCCACCGATGCGGACCACCTGGACATCTATGGCGACCGGGCGCACATGCTCGAAGCCTTCGGCCAGTTCACGGCCCAGGTGGATGCCGACGGCGCCGTCATCGTCAAACAGGGCGTCGAAGTTCCGCTCGAACGGACCGCTGCCAAAGTCCTGCGCTACGCCTACGACCAGCCCTGCGACTTCTACGCTTCCGACATCACACCGCTCGAAAAGGGGCGCTTCGACTTCACGATCAATCATCCGGGCGGCCGCATGGAGCACTGCCAGCTGGGGATTCCGGGCTGGGTCAACGTCGAGAACGCCGTCGCCGCGGCAGCCTGCGCGCTGCTGCACGGGACCGCGCCGGTCAAGATCCGGGAAGCCCTTGCCACGTTCCAGGGCGTACGCCGCCGTTTCGACATCCGGATCGACACGCCGGAAATCGCCTACGTGGACGACTACGCCCATCATCCCGACGAACTGCGGGCTTCCATCAGTTCCCTGCGCAACATCTTCCCCGGCCGGAAGATCACCGGTATCTTCCAGCCGCATCTTTATACCCGTACCCGCGACTTCGCAGCGGATTTCGCCGATGCGCTCAGCGGGCTGGACGCCCTCATCCTGCTGCCCATCTATCCGGCGCGGGAAGAGCCCATTCCCGGCGTCACGTCACAGATCATCTTCGACCAGGTAACGATCGCCGACAAGGTTCTCATTCCCAAGGAGAAACTGATGGAGCACCTGGCCAGTAGCCGTATCGACTGCCTGGCCACGCTCGGCGCCGGCGACATCGACCGTTTCATCGAACCCATCGAAACCCTGCTCCGCAAACGCCTATGACCCGACGGATCCTGCTCACTTCGCTGATTGTCCTCTTCTCGGCCGGCCTGCTGGGATGCTGGTTCCATTTCGTGGGCATCCTGTCCGCGGAAGGCCGGCAGCAGGCCCAATGCCGGCAGGTCGAGGTCATCCTGCTCGACTCGCTGGAAAGCGCCATCGTGGACAAGGCGGAGGTACAGGATTTTGTGAGCCGCCTGGCGGTCGGACGCCAGACCGCACGGGTCAATCTCGATTCGATCGAGCGGTCGCTCCGCGCCCGCGGAGAGGTGATGAGCGCCCAGGTCTATGCCGCCGACGAACAGACCGTGACGGTCCGGCTGACCCAGCGCAAACCCGTCATCCGCTTCGAACAGGGCCGGCTGCACTGGTACGCCGACCCGGAAGGCTATCTCTTCCCGGTGACCAACGCCGTGGATGTGCCGGTGGTGACCGGACAGATCCCCATGCAGGTGGACAGCACCTGGCGGGGTGAAGTGCCGGCCGAAAACCGTCCCTGGCTGCTTGGCATGATAAACCTGGCCCGCTATATCGACAGCCGGGAAATCCTGCGGCGGGAAATTTCCCAGATCGAGGTCGCCCCGGACGGGGACATCGTGCTGTACACCCGCACCCCCGGACCGGTCATCATTTTCGGCGACAGCGGTGACTGCCCCGACAAGTTCCGGCGCCTGCAGGCCTACTGGCAGAACATCGCCCCGCAGGCAGATGCAAAGAAACCCTACAAGACAATCAATTTAAAATATAATAATCAGATCATTTGCAAGCTATGAGCAGATACGCAGCAGCACTGGATTTCGGAAGCTCCAAGGTAGCGCTGGCCGTCGGTGAGAAGACGGCCGGCGGCATCCGGATCGCCAGCTACCACGACACTGCATCGGCCGGCATCGAATGTGGCGAGATCATCAACGACTTCAAGGTCGAGGAGATCGTCCGTTCGCTGGTCGCCCAGGCCGAAACAGAACTTCAGGAAGAGATCGGCGAGGTCACGGTGGGCCTCTCCGGCAGAATTCTCCACGGCAAGAACCACTCCTGCCAGATCAACCGGACCGACCCGAAAGCCTACATCACGGACAAGGAAGTCCGGGAAATCACCCGCACGCGCTACAATGCGTCCGTCCCGGAGGGCGAGGCCATCTTCGAGGCCATTCCGCAGAAGTACAGCACGGAAGACCGTTTCGGCATCACCCACGACGAACTCATCGGCATGGTTGGCGCCTCCATCGAAGCCGACTTCCGCCTCTTCAGCGGCAAGCGCTCGATCCTCGACCGCCGTGTCACCATTCTCGAAGACTGCGGCCTGAAACTCCACAAAGCCATCCTGACGCCGATCGCCTCCGCGCGTGCCGTCCTCAGCCGGCCCGAGATGGAAAACGGCGTGGCGCTGGTGGACATCGGCAAGAGTTCGACCGGCGTGGCCGTCATCAAGGACAATATCGTCCGTGACGTGGCCATCATCCCCTTCGGCGGCGAATCGGTGACGGCCGACATCAAGAATGTGACCGGCATCACCAACTACTGGGCCGAGACCATCAAGATCCTGCACGGGCAGTGCTGCGAGGAATACGCGGTCGAAAACAAGAAACTCGTCCTCAAGAACGAAAACGACAGCGATGACGGCGAAGTCGAGATCAGCCTGCTGGCCCGCGTGGTCGAAGCGCGCATGAGCGAGATCTTCGATGCGGTCCGCTACGTCATCGAGCAGTCGGGATACGCCCAGAAGCTGACCTCCGGCGTGGTGATCACGGGCGGCAGCAGCCACCTGGACAACATCATCCAGCTGGCGGTCGCCATTCTCGGCCAGAAGGTCCGCCTGGCGGCTCCGCAGGGCGCCATCACCGCAGACAGCGTGGAAGACGCCTCCGATGTCTATGCCGCCACGGCCGTCGGCCTCGTGCTCGAGACCCTCGACCCGAAGCTGTCGCACGCTGTGGAATTCAAGAAGGAAAGCCCCGTCCAGCCGGCCAAGCCCGCGGACAACGGACTCTTCGAAGATGAACCCGAAGAAGAAGAGCAACTCTCCGCCCGCGAGGAACGGGAGCGCCGCCGGGAAGAGGAGCGCAAGGCCAAGGAACTCCGCAAACAGCAGGAGGCCCAGCGCAAGCAGGAAGAGAAGGCGCGCAAAGCCCAGGAGAAGGCTGAGAAAAAGAAACAGCCGAGCTTTTTTGACATGTTTTTTTCCGATTCAGACAAAGACAACGCTTAAGCCATGGATGCAGATTTGATACCTACCAGCTGGGAAAAACGCGGCAACATCATCACGGTCGTCGGTGTGGGCGGCGGCGGAAACAATGCCGTTTCGTATATGTATTCCCTGGGACTCAAGGACGTGGATTTCGTCGTGTGCAATACCGACGTGCAGGCCCTCCAGAGCAGTCCCGTACCGACCAAGCTCCAGATCGGACCGGTCCTGACCAAAGGCCTGGGCGCCGGCACCGACTATCTGGTCGGCCGCAAGGCAGCGGAAGAATCGATCGAAGAGATTGCGAAATTCTTTGAAGGCGACACCCAGATGGTGTTCGTCACCTGCGGCATGGGCGGCGGCACCGGCACCGGTGCGGCTCCGCTCGTAGCCAAGACCGCCAAGGAGATGGGCAAGCTGACGGTAGCCGTCGTGACGGTCCCCTTCCGCGATGAAGGCAAGGAAGCGCTCTACCGCGCCGTCGAAGGCATCAAGGAGCTGAGCAAGCACGTGGACAGTATCCTGGTGATCGACAACCAGAAACTCTATCAGCTCTACGGCAAGATGGGACTCAAGAAGTCCTTCGCCAAGGCCGACGAAGTGCTGGCCACCGCTGTCAAGAGCATCGCCGAGATCATCACCAGCAGCGGTTACATCAACGTGGACTTCGCCGACGTGAAGAAGGTCATGCAGAACAGCGGCGTGGCCATCATGGGCATCGGCGAGGCCGAGGGTGAAGACCGGGCCGTCAAGGCCGTCGAACAGGCCCTCAACTCCCCGCTGCTGAACGACCTGAACCTGCGCAGCGTCAAGAACGCCCTGATCAACATCACGGCCAGTTCCGACGACGAGCTGGGCTTCCAGACCGAAGAACTGTCCCAGATCATGGACTTCACCTCGCAGTACACCGGCGCGACGATCAACTTCAAGCGCGGTATCGTCTTCGACGAGAGCATGGGCGGCAAGATCAGCGTGACGATCATCGCCACGGGCTTCGAGATGTGGCAGCTGCCGGTCATCGACGAGACCGAGATCAACCGCGGCAACCGCATCGACGTCAAATACGGCCAGGACCTGTTCAAGAACCGGAAGAAAGGCCGTCCCATCGCACCCGACAACGGGAAACTGCTCAACAAGCAGCGCATCACCGGCATCCCGGCCCTGATCGTGGACGACGTCCGCCTGATCAAGGAACTGGAAGAAGAGCCGGCCTACGTCCGCCGGGAGCGGATGCTCAACACCAAGGAAACCCCTGTAACCGAAGCTTAAATTCATGGAAAGACGACGCAGAGTACGTTTTGCACCGAGCCCGACCGGGCCGCTCCACATGGGCGGTGTCCGCACGGCGCTCTATAATTATCTGTACGCCAAACAAGCCGGCGGCGATTTCATCCTCCGCATCGAGGACACCGACTCCCAGCGTTTCGTGCCGGGCGCGGAAGAATACATCATCGAGAGCCTCCGCTGGTGCGGCATCTTCCCCGACGAGGGCGTGGATGAGAACGGCAAGGTGGTGGAAGTCGCGTCGGAGCGGCATCCGCACGCGCCTTACCGCCAGTCGCAGCGCCGCGGCATCTACCGCAAATACGCGGAAGAACTTGTCGAGAAAGGCTATGCCTATTATGCCTTCGACAGCACTGAAAGCCTCGCCGCCCTACGCGCCGAAGCAGAAGCGCAGAAGAAGACCTTCACCTACAACTGGGAGACGCGGGGCACGCTCTGCAACTCGCTGACCCTCCCCACCGACGAGGTGGCCCGCCGCCTGGCGGAGACCCGCGACTGGACCATCCGCTTCAAGATTCCGGAGAACCGGACCGTGGCCATGGACGACCTGATCCGCGGCCATATCGAGGTCAACAGCAACACCCTGGACGACAAGGTGCTCTGGAAACGCGCCGATGAACTGCCGACCTACCACCTGGCCAACATCGTGGACGACCACCTGATGGAGATCACCGAGGTCATCCGCGGCGAGGAATGGCTCCCTTCCCTGCCCCTGCACTATCTGCTGTACGAGGCCTTCGGCTGGCAGGATTCGCAGCCGCGCTTCGCGCACCTGTCGCTGCTGCTCAAGCCGGACGGCAAGGGCAAACTTTCGAAACGGGATGGCGACCGGCTCGGTTTCCCGGTGTTCCCGCTGCGCTGGGTCAACGCCGAGGGCGAGGTCTCGCGGGGCTACCGCGAGGACGGCTATTATCCCGAGGCCTTCGTCAACATGCTGGCTTTCCTGGGCTGGAATCCCGGCACGGAGCAGGAGATCTTCTCGCTCGACGAGCTGGTGAAGGTGTTCTCGCTGGAGCGCGTGGTCAAATCGGGCGCCCGCTTCAATCCCGACAAGGCCAAATGGTTCAACCAGGAATACCTGCGGATGCGGCCGACGGCGCAGCTGGTGGCCGATTTCCGGGCGTCGGAAGGCGCGCGCATCGCCGCCTTCAGCGACGACTATGTGGGCCGCGTGCTCGACCTGATGCGGGAGCGCGTCCACTTCCCCACGGAATTCCGCGAGGCGACGTCCTTCTTCTTCGAGGCGCCGGCTTCCTACGACGAAGCGGCCGTGGCCAAGTTCTGGAAAGACGACATCCCGGCGCTGATCCCCCAGGTGCGCGAATTCATCGCCGGCCTGGATCCGTTCGACAAGGAGCACATCGAAACCGTCGAAGCGCTCATCCGTGAAAACGGCTGGCCGATGGGCAAGGTGATGAACACCCTCCGCCTCTTCCTGGTCGGCAAGAGCGTCGGACCCGGCGTCGCCGACATGATGGCGATCCTTGGCAAGGACGAAGTCCTCAAACGTATTGACAAAGGAATAACGACATTACAATGAAAATCGGATTTGCATCGGATCACGCCGGCTATGAATACAAGCAGGCGCTAATCGCTTACCTGCGGCGGAAAGGCTATTCCGTCGTGGATTACGGGACACACGGAACGGCGAGCGTCGATTATCCCGACTTCGCCCACGCCCTGGCCGAAGGCATCGAGAAAGGCGAAGTCGATCTGGGCATCGCCCTGTGCGGGACCGGCAACGGCATGGCCATGAGCCTGAACCACCATCCGGCCATCCGCGCCGGCCTGGCGTGGAACCGCGAGATCGGCGCCCTGGTCAAGCAGCACAACAACGCCAACGTGCTGGTCATGCCCGCCCGCTTCATCACCCTTACCATGGCCCGGCTTATCGTCAAGACCTGGCTTGAAACCGAATTTGAAGGTGGAAGACACCAGCGCCGCATCGACAAGATACCTTGTGCTTGACGGCTGTCCCGTCGAAGAGATGGCGGCCTTTTTTGAGGCCCACCTCACGCACAACCTGGCGGATTATCCCGACGGGATTGTCATTCCTTTCGACAAACCCTACCGCTGGACCTCCGCCGACCTGGTGCGCAAATGCAAGTTTACCCTGCAGAAACAATTTGGCCTCCGCAAGTTGAAGGTCGGCCATGCCGGCACCCTTGACCCGCTCGCCACGGGCTTGCTACTGGTGTGCATCGGCAAGGCCACCAAGCTTGCGGAGGTGCTGCAGGCGTCGGAGAAGGAATATGTGGCGACCGTGGAATTCGGTGCGACGACAGCCTCCTACGACCTGGAACAGCCCATCGACCAGTATTTTCCCTACGAGCACATCGACGAAGCGGCGGTCCGCGTCGTCCTGCCGCAGTTTGTCGGGCCGCAGGACCAGGTACCGCCGGTCTTCTCGGCCAAGATCGTGAACGGCCTGCGTGCCTACGAGTATGCCCGCAGCGGCGAGCCGCTGGAGCTGCGCACCAACCGGATCGAGATCTACGACATCCAGCTGGAAAACTTCACGCTGCACAATGAAATGGCCGGTGACGGCTACGTCGTCGATGAGGTCGTCCGGCACGTCCACAACTATCACACCTCGAGCGTCACCGACGGTTCGCGTCCCGCCGCGCAGCTGCGCATCCGCTGCTCCCGCGGCACCTACATCCGTTCCCTGGCCCGCGACCTGGGCCTCGCCCTGGGCTCCGGCGCCTACCTCACCGCCCTGCGCCGCACCGCCTCCGGCGACTTCCGCCTCTGACATTCCCGGCCAAGACGGTGGCGATGAACAGACCGGCCGGCTTACAGGCCCTGGAGAACTGGCACACAACTATCTGACTAACAGCAGAATAAAAGTATTACCTATACAGCTTCGCGCATAGGCTATTCAAGTAACTACCTAACATTCAAAACATTGAGCGCCAACAACGGAACCGGCGCAGCAAGCGAATCAGCAGGAAAAAATGCGTATCCTCTGTTACATACCGATGCTGGAGGGGCAGACCGGCGAGGTGCAGCAATGGCTCGCAGGCGTCCGGAAAAGCTATGGCGTCATCCCGGTCATGCTGCCGGCCGTCGCCTGGAACGATGACTTGACGCCCTGGCCGGCAGGACCTATTTTCAAAAAGGGTAAGTCTTTCGCGGGTGAGGCGGAAGCCTACCTGAGCCGGCTCGCAGCCGAGATCATTCCCGGCCTGGAGAAGGAATTGGAGATCGTGCCGGAAGAGCGATGGTTTGTCGGCGTATCGCTGGCAGGGCTCTTCGGCGTATGGTCAGCTGCCCGGATGAGGCTCTTTACGCGCGTGGCCGCCATTTCCGGTTCCTTCTGGTATCCGGCGTTCACCGACTGGCTGCCCCGGCAGACTGTCACGGCGAAGCAAGTGTATCTCTCGCTGGGAGACAAGGAGCCGCAAAGCAAGAATCCGCATCTGAAGCAGATCGGCATCCAGACAGAAGCCGTCCGCAGCATCCTCCAGGCGAAAGGCATCCCGACAACCTTCGAATGGACCGAAGGCAGCCACTTCGCCCCCATCATCCCCCGCCTGAACAAAGCGCTGGCCGCCCTGGCCGACAGTTTCCGCTGCAACGGACACATCTGTCAATCAACGACTTACACAACCTGACCCCTCCATCCCGGAGGGGTATCAACTTACATAAACAACTGATACTCAGCTGCGTCCGTTGCAGCGGAAAATCGCCATGCTTATGAAAAAAACGAAAACGCTCCTGTTCCTGCTATTTGCTTTGTGCAGCCTGTCACAATGCACGACGACTGAGGACGAAATCTACCATATCGTGACGACGGTCTGCGAAGATGCTGCGACCGGCGTGACGGTCAATTATCATTGCAGCCGGTCGGACAGTTATGTACTGGTGACACAAGCAGACGACAGCACTTTCCGGCATGCGAAGAAGTTCAAACCGGTCAGCCGCCCGTGGAGCACCGCCGGAATTGAAAACACTTCGACCGAATCCACTTTCTACACGAAAGAACGCTTCGTCTGCCATGCGACGCTCAGCGGGCTGGAAGCCGACTCACGCTACATCTACCGGATTGTCGCAGGCCGGACCCGGTCCGATGTCCGGCGCTTCAAGACGGCCGGAGAGAAAGGGGCTTGGAATTTCGTGGCCTTCACGGATTTCCAGCATCGGGAGAATCCCGTGACGCTGCCGCTGATCCAGACCATGAAAGAAATCGCCGGTGACCCGTCGCTGGTGGTCTGCAGCGGCGATCACATCGACGTGGCCGGCAATGAGTACGAATGGACGTTCCTGCTTGACAACGCGGTCTTTCGCGACTTCGTCTATGCCGCCTCGCCGGGCGACCATGCCTACTGGGCCAGCGACCGCACGCCGGACGGACACTACCCGCAGTACGACAAGCCCCATACTTTCGTCAACCTGTTCAAATTCCCCGACAACGGTGCCGCGTCAAGTCCGGGCAGCTCCTACTGGTTCCGCTACAACAATGTGCTCTTCGTCGCGCTTGACATGCACAACTCCAATCTTTCAGCCGGTCCCCGTTTCGACGACCAGGCCGCCTGGTTTGCGCAGACAATGGACCGCCTGCAGGGGACATACCAGTATCTCGTCGTCTTGATGCACAAGTCGGTCTTCGGTTCCGACCGGGTTGACGCGGCCGTCGCCCGCAACATCCGGCCGCAATGGGCGCCGATTTTCCAGAAATATGGCGTCGATCTGGTCCTGAGCGGCCACGACCATATCTATTCCCGCACGTATGCCCTTGACGGCGACCGCCGGGCGGAGGATCCGGCCCGCGGTACTTTCTATCTCGACATGGGCTCCAGCGGCGACAAATGGCGTTCCCCCGACGAATCCCTCGTGGAAGGCGATGCGCTGCACGCGCGTGTCATTGACCTGAAGGCCAGCACGCAAAGCTGCGCCTGCAACATCGAAGTCGACGCCCGCGAAATGCATGTAACCGTCTACGACCAGCACGCCCAAGTCATAGACCGCTTCACAACGCATCCGGCTCGATTCCGCAAAATGAACTAACAGCTTTAGTTGTATATCAAATCTTTTTCGTTATCTTTGCAAAAAAAGGGGCCGCATGCGAAGACTGACGAAAAAAGAAGAAATCATTATGGAGCGTTTCTGGGAGCGGGGTGCGCTGTTCGTCCGGGAACTGCGCGAGACCTATCCCGATCCCAAACCGCATTTCAATACCCTTTCCACCCAGGTGCGGACGCTGGAATCCGCCGGATTCCTGACGCACAAGGCCTATGGGCCCACCTTCCAGTACTATGCCGCCGTCTCCCGCGAGGAGTATCAGGAGTCATCCCTATCGGGACTGGTGGACAAACTCTTCAACAATTCCTATCTTCAGGTCGTATCGGCCTTCGTCAAGGAAGACAAGGTCACGGTCGAGGAACTGAAGGGACTCATCCAGGAAATTGAAAACCAGCAGCAGGAAGAAGTATGACCGCCTTTCTCCTCTATCTCGTGAAGGCCGCCCTGGCCACGGCGCTGCTCTATCTCGTGTATCCTGCGACGATCAAGGGCAGCACCCTGCACCGCGCCGGGCGGGCCTATCTGCTCGCCGCCGCGGCAGCCGGCTGCCTGCTTCCGCTGCTGACATTTCATTTCCACCGGACACTTACGCTGGAGGAAGTCAGCCGGATCGCAGACCTGACGCCCTCGTCCGTCCCGGCCATTCCGGCCATTCCGACTGCGGAACAGATCGACCTGTCCGCCGGACACAACGGGGCATCCCTGCTTCTGGCCTTCTATCTCGCAGGCGCGGCCTGGACGGCCGTCCGCCTGCTGGCCGCGCATAGCCGTGTCCTGCGCATCATACGCCGCAGCGAACGGATTGCCGCGGACGGAAAAGCCGTCACGGTTCGCACAGACGATCCGATAGCGCCCTGCAGCTGGATGCACTACATCCTCCTCCCCCGCCGGCAATCCGGCGCAGGATGGGAGGAACTGCTCGCCCACGAACGCGCACACGTAGCCCTGCACCACAGCGCGGACCTGCTGCTGGTCGATCTGGTCGGCATCCTGCAATGGTTCAACCCTGCCATCCGCTGGCTGCGGACCGACTTGTGCACCCTGCACGAGTACCAGGCCGACGAGGCCGTGCTGCGCGGCGGTGCCCAACGGAAAGCCTACCAGTACCTGCTGCTGCAACATAGTCTCACCGTACGCGGACTGGCCGTCGTGGGGCGTTTCGGGAGCAGCAGACTCAAAGCACGCATCCGGATGATGGGCCAGCCGCGTACCGCTCTGCGCAAAGGCTGGCTGCTGCTCTGCGCCCTGCCGGTACTCTGCACGGTCCTGCTAGCCAACGTCCGCATAGAGAGCGAAAGGTACAATGCCCAACGCCCACCCCTGCTGCTTTTCGAGCACGAATCGGTCTCCCTGGAAGAACTGTTGCAGGCGCAGGACCTCGAAGGCGGTACGATCCGCGTCATCCCGCCGGAAGAGGCCGCCCGCTTCTGCGGACGCCACATTCCGGGCGGAATCCTGAGCATCACGCCGCCAGTGCCGCAGACAAGCGACGGACGCATTTCCTTCCACCTGGTTCCCGGATTCGACCTGACCGATCCGGACCAGTTTCCGCTCCTGCTGGTCAACGGGGTGGAATTCCCCTACCTCCGGCGGAAAGAATTCCAGGGCAGCCGATGGGCGTGGAAATGGTTCGCCTACCTGCACCCAGACCAGGCCGTCCCCATTTACGGAGAAAAGGCCCACAACGGGGCTTTTATCCTCAACGTAGAACTGCTTTAGCCTTATGGAAACACGATTCATCCGCTGCCTGTGCCTGCTGCTTGCGCTCCTCGCGCTGGTTTCTTGCAAAAAAGATGACGAGGACCCGTCCCCGTTCAAGGCGTCCGACGGAAATTACGGCACCACCCTGAAACTGCTCAATGAAAAGCAAAAACACATTTATCGGTTCAGCACCAGCCCGGAGGAAGAAAACCGGGGCATCCGGGAGCTCAACGAAGAACGCCTGCGGCTGGCCTGCATCTACGCCTCCGCCAACTCGGAAGCCCTGAAGATGGTGAAGAACGAGGCCGGCAAGCTCAGCCGGGAGCAGATGATGGAGGTTTATAACTCGCTGGCGCCCGCAATGCAGAAGCGACAGCTGGGCAAGGCGATGAAGGCGTATGCCAAAAAGGAGGGCGTGCTGGTCGGAGACCCGCTGCCGCACTTCGACGGCGTCGGGGTGGACGGCAAGCCTTTCGACTGGTCGGTGACCGAAGGGAAGCGCGTCCTGCTCATCTACGAGGGATGGGGCTATCTGAAGCGCAGCTCGCATTTCTGGTTCAAGGACCTGCTTGCCGCCACCGATCGCGACAGCCTGGCCGTGGTGGCCTACGTCTATGCCGCCTCGATGGCCGAGCTGCAGAAACGGGTCAAAGCCTTCCAACTGGAACCCTACCTGGTCATTTCGGACCTGCAGGGCAAGGAAGGGCCGCTCGACAAGAAGATGGGAATCAAGGGAATTCCAACCTATTACTATACCGACCAGCAGGGACGGGTGCGCCGCGTGGTCGCGGGCTTCGATCCGGATCGTTTTATGATGGAAACCGGCCTCTCCCCGCTGTGGGGTGAGAGCTGGATTGATAAATAGCTATAAATGCTGCTGGAGGTAGGCGTCGAACTGGTCGTAGCAGATGCCCAGCTGGCGGATGGCTTCCAATGACTTCTCGGGCTTGTCCTGCATCGTGACGCCGACGACTTTCAAGCCTTTGTCCCCGTATTTCCGGGCCAGTCTGATCACGTTGGGCGTCTCTTCGCGGCAGGGGCCGCACCACGAGGCCCAGAAATCGAGCAGCACCCACTGTCCCTGGCCGACAAGCGCGTTGCAGGCCGCAACAGCCTCGACGCTCTCGCGCGAAACGACGGTACCGTCGTCGGCTATCCGGACGTATTCGGCAGCGCCGGTTTCTTTTTGGGAAGCCGTCAGGAAGAGCAAGCTTTGCATCAGTTTTTCATCTTCCTGAATGAAATCCGCCCCCTGAGCCAAGAGCTCCTGCAAGGCTTCGACATCTTTTTCTTCCAGCAGTCCCGCGTGCAGCCGGAGGGCCTGCAGGCCCACGGCATCCCGCGTGTGCGCCAGGTAGGTATTTCGCGTCAAGTCGCGAAGCTGCTGCATGGGATCCCCGTCACCCGGTTCCATGAAGATACTGTCCAATTTCTTCAACAGGGTACTCATCTCTTGCGTCAGCGGGCTGCCTTCGGATGAGCTGTCGTCCAGGTTGACGCGCATTTTTCCTGTGTCGGCGACGATCTCCATCACATAATTGAAAACACCGCCGTCACCCAGCGGTTTTCCACTGGCATCGTGAATCTCGATCCGCAGGCTTTTCTCGGGATTCTGCGGGGTGTGCAGGACAAAGGAGCCCTTGTCGATCCGGCAGCTGTCGAGCGGTATATCGATGTCAAACAGGACAGCCTGATAGGTTTGTGAAGCATCCGGTACAGACACGCTTCCCGTAATGGTGCAATTCTTTTCTGCCGAGCAGGACAGCAGCAGCACAAGGGTGGATGCGAAGGCTAAGCATCTTATTACATCTTTCATGGCGAGGCTTTTTTCACGAACAATTTTCGTTATTTTACTAAAAAATTTAGGAATTACAGAATAAAGTCGTATCTTTGCTGTCGAGAAACTCCATAAACCGCTGAAAATGGAAAAACTGACTGCAAAAGAAGAAGAGGTGCTGCGGCTCATCTGGGCGCACGGACCGGTGTTCATCCAGGACCTGCTCAAATATTATCCCGATCCCAAACCGCACTACAATACCGTCGCGACCCAGGTCGGATTCCTGGAGGAGAAGGGATATGTGGCCCGCGAGAAATTCGCCAATGCCTACCGCTATCACGCACTGGTGGATGAGCGCGGCTTCGCCGACCTGGTGATTTCCGACACGGTGCAGAAATTCTATGACAACTCCTACGCAAGCGTGGTCTCCCGCTTCGTGGAAGAGGAAAAGATGGACCTTGACGAACTCAAGGCCTTAATCGCTCAGATTGAAAACGGACAGAAATGAACGCGTTTACCCTCTATCTGCTCAAAAGCACGCTGCTGCTGGCCGTGTTCGACGCTTTCTTCCTGCTGGTGATGCGTCGGAGCGGATGGTTCCGGTTCAACCGGATCGTCCTGCTCGCCGGCAGCGCGGCGTGCCTGCTGCTGCCGCTCATTCCCATCCACGTGAGTGTGCCGACGGT
This sequence comes from uncultured Bacteroidia bacterium, assembly GCA_902789445.1. GTDB lineage: Bacteria > Bacteroidota > Bacteroidia > Bacteroidales > UBA932 > Cacconaster. The sequence goes on from CADAOB010000008.1 coordinate 25,479, forward strand.
CTATTCCGTCTGGCTGGAACCGGCGGTGATCGGAGCCGGCGGGCTTGCCGCAGCGTCGGAAACCATCGACAGCTCGACCCGTGCCGCAGCCGCCATCCCGTGGCCGGCAATGGCGCTGGCCGTATATGTCCTCGGCGCTGCTGTGGCATTGGGCTCCTATGTCCGTTCCTATGGCGCGATGTTCCGGCTGCTTCGCCGCAATCCGGGCGCGCGCCGCGACGGCTACACGCTTCATCTGGTCGACCGGGAGATCCCCTCGTTCAGCTGGATGCGGCACATTGCCGTCAATCGCGACGACTACGCACGCTATCCAGCCATTTTTACGCACGAGCGGGCGCACGTCCGCTGCGGGCATTCCGTGGATCTGTTGCTCGTTTCGCTCCTGACCGTCTTCCAGTGGTTCAACCCGCTGGTATGGATCTGCCGCGGCGAACTCAAGCTGCTCCACGAATACGAAGCCGACGACTTCGTCCTCAACCAAGGCATCGATGCAACGCAATACCAATTATTACTCGTGAAAAAAGCCGTGGGGGAAAAGCGTTTCCTCCTGGCCAACGGCTTCAATCACGCCCAACTCAAAAACCGTATTACCATGATGCAGATCACTTACAAGGCAGCCTGGAAAAAACTTTCCCTGCTGCTCCTCCTACCGCTGCTGGCCGGCACGACGCTGCTCCTCGCCGAGCGCGTCACGCCTGCTGCCGATGTAATCCCTCTTGCCGAAGAACCGGTTGTCGCGCCTTCCGAAGTCCTGCCGGAGCCTCCTCCGGAGGCACCTGTCAAATACTCCTTGCTGGAGACCAAGCCCCGCTTTCAGGATGGAGATGTAAGCCAGTTCTCCCATTGGGTCAACGAGCATCTCAAGTATCCCAAAGAGGCGGTCAAAGATTCCCTCCAAGGCCGCGTGACCTTGCAGTTCACCATTGAGAAAGACGGCAGTGTGACGGACGTCCACGTTCTCCGCGGCTGTGCTTCCATCCTCGATGAAGAAGCCGTCCGCGTCGTGAGCCAGTCCCCCAAATGGGCCCCCGGTCTCATCAAGGGCGAACCTGTCCGCGTGGTTTTCAATTTCCCCGTCGTCTTCCAATTGTCGAAGAAGAAGTAGGATGAAATCGTTTGTCCTGTCGCTGGCCGTGCTGGCCGCCGCGCTGCTTTCCGGCGTGGCGGCGGCGCAGCCGGCGGACTCGCTGGCGCGGCGCGCAGCGCTCGCGGAAGCACGCTACCTGAAGAGCATCTACAAGACGGACGCGGCCATTGAAAAGCTCTCGACGCTCGTGGCCCCGGGCGCATTCGACGAGGAAGTGCTTGCCGAACTGGCGGACTGCCATTTCCAGAACGGAGACTATGAGACGGCGGCAGGGACTTACCAGATGCTGTCGCTGCAGGCACCGCAGAATGTCCTTTACCGGATCAAACAGATGCAACTGGCTTTCCGGATGAAGGACTACCTCGCTTGCGCGAAGATCGGTCGCGATGTGCTGGCAACCGATTCCATTCCGGCTGTTGCGGCGCTCGCCGGTGACGCCTACAATCTGGCCGGTCGCGCCGATTCGGCCCTGCTGTGCTACCGGCAGGCACTCGTTCTCAAACCCCGCAACGAAACGGTTGTAAGCAAAGCTGCCAATATCCTCCTCGCCGAGAAGAATTACGACGGCGTGATCGGTCTGACCGGAGCCTACCTGGCCCTTGACCCGGACAACATCAACGTGGCGCCCATCCAGGGACTGGCCTGGTACCTGAAAGGGATCTATGACTCTTCCCTCGTAGTTTTCCAGAAGCTGGAAGACCGGGGCCTGGACAGTTATCCGCTGCACTACTATCTGGGACAAAGTCTCTGGCACACAGACGCGCCCAAGGCGGCTGACCGGGAACTGCAGCAGGCCTGGGCCATCGATTCGGCGGATGCCAGCCTGGCCCTGAGCATCGCCACCGTCAAATCAGAATATCACCGGCCGCTGCGGGAGATCCGGCCCTGGCTGGACAAAGCCATGCAGATGATACAGCCCGATTCTTCCCTGGTCTCCCGCATCCACCAGCAATACGGACTGGGCTATTACCGCCTCCAGCAATTCGACCTGGCCATTCCACACTACCAGGAAGCCTATCGCTACAATCCCAAATTCACCTCCGCCCTTTCCACCATCGCCTACTGCTACGAACAGCAGAAGCAGTACAGGAAAGCGCTGGAATACTATGAGCGCTATCTGAAATTCGTCAAACCCGGTTCGAAAGGTTACGAATTCGCCAGAAAGAGCATCGAATTCCTGAAAGGCGAACTCTTCATGGAGGACTGATCTGCGGCCTGCTTTTTGTTGAAAAATCGCTCGTTTTATTACAAACCCCCTTGCCTCATGCGAAACCCTCTCTTTTTCCTCCTGCTTTTGCTGATTCTGGCAGCACGCCCTGCCGCTGCCCAGGTTGTCATTTACGGCGGCAGCCTGTTCAATATGGACCAGGGAAGCGTCAAAGTCAAGGTGCTGGAAGAAGGAAGCGAAAACCCCGTTTCCTACGCTTCAGCGTACCTGACGGCCAAAGGCGACACGCTGATCACCAACTTCACGCTGACCGATTCGACCGGCGTGGCCAATATCACCAAGGTGACCCGCGGAACCTATAACCTGACCGTAGAGATGCTGGGTTACAAGACCTACCGGAAAGAGCACTATGTTTCATTCTCCTGGGACAAGCAGACCGTGGACCTGGGCACCATTCACCTGGCCCAGGATACCGAGATGCTCGACGCGGCCAAGGTTACGGCCATCGGCAATCCCATCGAGGTGCGGCAGGACACCGTCATCTTCAACGCCTCCTCCTTCATCATCGGGCAGAACCAGATGCTGGAAGACCTGCTCAAGCGGATGCCGGGCATGGAGGTATCCAGCGACGGCACGGTGAAATACAACGGCGAGACCATCCAGAAAATCACCGTCGGCGGCAAGACTTTCTTCTTCGACGACCCGAAGATGGCCCTCAAGAACCTGCCGGCCAAGGTGGTCGATAAGGTGAAGGTCATCGACAAGGTGAGTGATTCCGAGCAGTTTACGGGCGTCGCCACCGACCGGGAGAAAGTGATGGACCTCGAATTCAAGCAGGAATTCAAGGATGGCTGGTTCGGCAATCTGGGCGGCGGCCTGGGCACCACGCTGGCCGGTGACCGCAAGGAAGAGATGGTGGATGACCGCGGACTCCTCTATACGGCCAACGCGATGGTATCGGGCTACAACGAAAAGGACCAGATTACCGTGGTCGGCAGCGGCTCCAACGCCCCGATCACGGATGACGGCGGCGTGATCGTCGCATTCGGCCTGGTCGGCGAATTGGACTTGGGCATGGGCGGCATCCAGACGAACCGCCAGCTGGGCGTCAATTACAACACGGAGCGCATCAAGAAGATGCAGACTTCCGCGATGGCCAGCTACAACTACAATTTCGGGGACAGCCGCAGCCAGTCGCAGCGACAGACTTTCGTCACGGACGGAAGCGACATTCTCTCCGATGCTTCCACGAAACGCTTTGCATCCAACGATGCTTTCAAGCTGGGGCTTGAGCTGAAGAACACTTCCCGCAAGAAGTTCCTCTTCAATTTCGAGCCGCAGTTCAACTACACCCTCGGAAAGACTGAAAGCTACAACGACAACGACGCCCGCCAGCGGGACGACGGCCTGCAGCTCAACCGTTCTTCTTCCAGCACCTACCTCGAATCGCGGCAGTTCAATCACAGCGCATGGCTCAGTGCCGGCATCCGGAAACTGGGCAACGACCGCCGCAGCCTCACGTTCAACGCAAACTGGTCGGTCAGCGACTACGACGCCGACAGCCGTGAATTTTCCCGGACCGAGCTCCGCGCGGCTGCCGACCCGGTCATCAAAGACCTTTTCTACGGGACCGACAACCGCAATTACACCGGGCGGGCAGGCATCTCCTATATCGAGCCGCTCGCCAAACTCTGGGTGCTTTCCGTTGATGTGAACGGCTTTGCTTCCGTGCGGGACAACAACAAGAACGCTTTCAACCGGACCAGCGGCGAGGCCGGCTTCGACGCCTCCGTGCTGGACAAGGGGAACTATCGCGAGCGCAACGACTACTACTCCACCGCGATGCGCAACGATTACTATTATTTGCAGGAAATCGTGCAGTTCCAATACAAGAAGGAACGGACGAGCGTCCAGCTGGGTTTCCAGCTGCAGGAATCCCTCAACGAGACCCGTTCCCGTTCGCTGGGACGCGACACCCAGACCGGCATCGGCGAATGGCTGCTCGACTGGAGCCCCTATGTCAACCTCCGCTTCGGCAAAGCGCAGCGCGAACTGGGCATCTTTTATACCGGACGATCCAGTCAGCCTTCCAACAGCAACCTCATTCCGGTGCTCGACATCTCGGTTCCGACCCGGCAGCAGCTCGGCAACATCTACCTCCAGCCCAGTTTCCGCCAGAACCTGAATCTCAACCTGAGCCTGAACAACCCGCAGGCGCAGTGGAACTGCATGCTCTACGGAGGACTCAACATAACATCGCGCCAGACCGTCACGGCCAGCTGGTTCGACAGCGACGGTATCCAGTACAGCATCCCGGTCAATTCCGCCAAGCCTTCCTTGAGTACAAATGTATTTACCACAGCCGGCGTACCGCTTTCCGCTGACAAGAAATTCCGCGCTTCCTTGAACGTCTCCGCCATTGCGACCCGCTCGGTCAGCTACCAGAATACGCGCCGGCTGGAAGGGCTGGATGCCGACAGCTTCGACTATGCCGCATTCATGGAACAGTTCTGGGGCGACAGTGGCGGCAGCAATTTCTACGCAGGCCGGAGCGGTTTCAGCGAGAGCCTCACCCATTCCCTCTACCTCATTCCGTCCCTGTCCTTCTCCTACCGCGGCGAACACCTGTCTGCCGGTCTGAGCGGCGGAACGGGTTACCGAAGTACCCACTATTCGCTCGACAGCGCCGCCGACACGCGGACCTGGGCCAGCAATATCGGCGGTCACTTTACCTGGACAACCCCGCACGAATGGGAGCTCAATTCCAATGCGCATTATAACTTCTACAATGGCTATCCGGACGGTTTCTACACGCCGTACCTGGGTTGGAACGCCAGCGTGACCAAGAACATCAAGGCCTGGGCCATCGGACTCCATTTCAATGACATCCTGAACTCCGCCCGCTCAACCTCGCATACGGTCACGGCCAACTACATCGAGGATTCCATGCGGAACCAGCTGGGCCGCCACATTTACGTGAGCGTCAGGTGGAATTTCGGCAAGCTGAACGCCGCCAAGAGCGGCAATGCCCGCCGCGCCGCCCTCCGGATGCAGGGGGCGTTCTGATCTACCACTTGTTGTAGTGGATGTTTTCCGGTTTCCACTTGTTCTTGGGCGCGGGGCTCTCGGCGGGATAGCCAACCGGAACGATGGCGAGCGGCGTCACGGTCTCGGGGATGCCGAGATAGGTCCGGATGCGGTTCACGGAGCGCTCGATCGGATAGCAGGAAAGCCAGACGGCGCCCAGGTCCAGGGCCGTGGCGGCCAGCAGCAGATTTTCCGTGGCGGCCGAACAGTCTTCGTACCAGTAGGGATTCGGCTCCCGGACGGGTTCTGCATCCGGCGCGGCGCCGTGCGGCCGGCGCAGGCGGGTATTCTCGCCACAGACGACGATCACGGCGCCGGCCGTGACGACCATCTTCTTGTGGACCTCTCCACTATAGAGTCCCGCTTTCACTTCCTCATCGGTGATGACGATGAAACGCCACGGCTGTTCATTCGCGGCCGTCGGCGCCGCCATTGCGGCATCGAGCAAGGTATTGATCTGTTCTTCAGACAGTTTCTCGCCGGTGAAACCACGGATGCTGGTCCTGGCCTTGATCACTTCAAGCGCACTTTTGGGGGCGGGCTGCGCCTTTTTCCCGCAAGCGGCGGCCACCATCATCGCAGCCACCAGTGCCCCTATGAACAATGTTTTTTTCATAGCACAAAGATAGAATAAATCTTTGAATCCTTGCGCTGCAACGGACGCATCAGGCAGTCAGCGACTTATGCAAGGTGATACCCCTAAAAAGCAGAGGGGTCATCATCCGTAACGATCTGAACCACAAATGTGTACATTGCAGCAATTTTTCTGCGAGCGAGGTAAAACCCCGGAGCCGCAGAGGTGCAGGCGGACATAGTAGTCTGACATGGTAGTCTGACTTTATTTCGCTATCTTTGTCGAAACCAAAATGAAGAATAACGCCATGATTTACGATTTCACGATCACGACCGGTACGGGCGAAACGCTTTGCCTGGCTGACTATAAAGGAAAGGTCATCCTGATTGTCAACACAGCGACCGGCTGCGGATTTACGCCGCAGTATGCGCCTATCGAACAACTCTACAAGGACTATCACGACAAAGGCCTCGAGATTCTCGACATTCCTTGCAACCAGTTCGGCGGCCAGGCCCCGGGCTCAGACGAAGAGATCCACGCGTTCTGCACCCTCCATTTCAACACGACTTTCCCGCAGATGCGGAAAGCCGATGTCAACGGGCCGGACGAACTGCCGCTCTATACCTGGCTGAAGTCCCAGAAAGGTTTCGCCGGTTTTGGCGACCATCCCAAGGCTGGCGTCCTGGGAAATCTCGCGGCCAAGTCCGATCCCGACTGGGCAACCTCTCCCGACATCAAGTGGAATTTCACCAAGTTCGTCGTTGACCGGGAAGGCACAGTCGTAGCCCGTTTCGAGCCCACCGACGATATGGCCAAGGTTGAAAACTGCATCAAGGCCTTGCTGTAGCCAGCCGGCACACATACAAAGGTGCTGTCATGAAGCAAATCCTGCATTTCCTCGAAAGACTGTCCCGGCACAATGAGCGGGAGTGGTTCAATGCGCATAAGGAGGAGTATGTCAAGGCGCGGGAGGGGTTCACGGCGCTGACGGGACAGGTGCTGGACGGAATCCGGCGCTTTGACGACAGGATCGGGCTGCTGGATCCGTCGGCCTGTTGCTACCGCATCTACCGAGACCTGCGTTTCAGCAAGGACAAGACGCCTTACAAGACCCACATGGGATTCTATATCAATCCCGGTGGCAAGAAATCGGGGTACAGCGGCTACTATTTCCATGTGGACGGAACGGGGCATCATATGCTTGCCGTCGGGGACATCTTTTTCGAGCCGGCCGTGCTCAAAATCCTGCGCGAAGACATCGAGATGGGCGGCGGCGATTTCCGGCAGATCCTCGCCGCCGTGGATCCGCGGCTGCATCTCGACCGGGAAGGCGCGCTGAAGCGGGTCCCCAACGGTTTCCCCGCCGACAGTCCGGATGCTGAATACCTGAAACTGAAGTCCTTCTGCCTCTTCTTCGAACCGGACGAGGATTTCATCCGCTCGCCTGGCCTGGCCGGTCGCCTCGTGGAAATCTTCCGGACCACCAAGCCTTTCCTCGACTACCTCAACCGCGCCATCGCATTCAGCCGCGACCCGGACGCAGATTCTTTGTAACTTTTCGTGTTGTTTTGCGTCCCGGAAGAAAACAAACGAATTTATGCGAGTTAAACTGTTGCTGGCCCTTGCCGGCGCCTTTTTCTGGTCGATAACGGCAAACGCCCAATTCATTCCCGGTGGCATCTTCGAGAAGAATCAGGGCAGCGTCCTGGTCAAAGTGCTGGAGCAAGGATCCGACAAGCCTGTCCCTTACGCCTCGGCCTACCTGACGGCAAAGAATGATACCCTGATCACGAATTTCACGCTCACGGACACGGCGGGCGTGGCCCGAATCCAGAAAGTCACGCGCGGCACCTATATGCTGACGGTCGAGATGCTGGGCTACAAGACCTACAGCAAGGAGCACTATTTCTCCTTCAGTTGGGAGCGGGATTCCATCGACCTGGGCACCGTGTTCCTGGCCGAAAACGCCGAAGTGCTGGATGCAGCCCATGTCTCGGCGATCGGCAATCCCATCGAAGTGAAGCAGGACACCATCATCTTCAACGCTTCTTCCTTCCTCATCGGGGAAAACCAGATGCTCGAAGACCTGCTCAAGCGGATGCCCGGCATGGAGGTTTCGAAAGACGGAACGGTGAAATACAACGGGGAATCCATCCAGAAAATCACCGTGGGCGGCAAGACTTTCTTTTTCGACGACCCGAAAATGGCCCTCAAGAACCTGCCGGCCAAGGTTGTGGACAAAGTCAAGGTCATCGACAAGGTGAGTGATTCCGAGCAGTTTACAGGCGTGGCCACCGAGCGGGAAAAAGTGATGGACCTGGAATTCAAGCAGGAATTCCAGAAAGGATGGTTCGGCAACGCCACGGTCGGCGCCGGTACGACACTGGCCGGCTCGCGCAAGGACGAGATGGTGGACAACCGCGGCTTTCTCTACAGCGGCAATGCCATGGTCTCGGGCTACAATGACAAGGACCAGATTGTCGTCGTAGGCGGCGCCTACAACGCGCCGATCGCCGATGACGGTGGCGTCGTCGTCATCCGGAATTCCGAAAACGAAGGTTCCGTCGTCATCGGCGGCGCAATGACAGACGGCGGCATCCAGGCCTACCGCCAGGCAGGCGCCAACTACAACACCACGCGCATCAAGGGGATGGAGACCACGACGGCGGCCAACTACAACCACTCCTTCATCGATTCGCGCAGCCGCTCGGAGCGCAACACGTTCGTTTCAAGCGGCAGCGATATCTTTACCGAAACGGAAAACAAAAGTTTCTCGTCCGCCGACAACGCCAAAATCAACTTCGAAATCAAGAATACCGACCGGAAGAAAATCCTGTTCTCCTTCGAGCCGGTTTTCCGCTATTCCGGAACAAAGACGGAACGCTACAACGAGAACAGTTCCCGCCAGACAGAAGACGGCCTGCACCTCAACAGCGCCACGGCCAGCAACTATGGCGAAAGTAGGCAGTTCGCGCACAACGCATCCTTCACGTTCGGCATCAAGGGCCTGGGTGACAAACGCCGCAACATCACGCTCTCCGGCTATTATTCCTTGTCCGACCAGCGCGGGGACAGCCGCGAATTCTCGCAGACCTTCCTGCAGGATCCCGCCACGCCCGTTACCCGCGACCTGTTCTACGCGACGGGCACCCGCAACTACAGCGCAACCGCCCGCCTGAGTTATGTCGAACCGCTGGCCGAAAAATGGACCCTCTCGCTTAACCTCAACGGCAACGGCTACTGGCGCAATTACGGAAAAGATGCGTTTGAGCGCTCGGCCGGACAAGCCGGGTTCAACGCTTCGGTCATCGACAAGAAGGACTATACCCGCAAAAACGAGTTTTACTCCAGCGCGACGGACAACCGCTATATCTATATCTACGAAATCCTACAGCTGCAGTACAAGAAGAACGCAACCTCCCTGCAGTTCGGTGCCCAGATGCAGGAGACGCTCAATGAGACCCGCGCCCGCTCGCTGGGCCGCGATACCGAAACCGGCCTGGGCGAATGGCTGCTGGACTGGAGCCCCTACCTCAACTTCCGCTGGGCGAAGCAGCAGGCCAGTTTCAATCTCTCCTACAGCGGCCGGTCCACCCGTCCCTCCGCCACCCTGCAGCTCCCCGTGCTGGACATTTCCGTGCCGACGCGGCTCCAGCTGGGCAACCTGTACCTGAAGCCGGCCTATACGCACAGCCTGAGCGGCAGCATCTATTCGAACAATCCCCAGAAACAACGGAATTTCAACCTGTTCCTCTCCCTTTCGATGAACCGCAGGCAGATGGTCACGGCCAGCTGGTTCGACCCGAGCGGCATCCAGTACGCCATTCCGGTGAACTCCGCGAAACCGGCCTTCTCCGGCAACGTGTACTTCGGCTACCAGCTTCCCCTGACCCCGGACAAGCGGCTGCGGCTGCAGGGCGGTCTCAACGCGACGCTGAACCGCTCGGTCAGCTACCAGAACACCCGACGCATCCCGGGACTGGACGTCGATACCTTCGACTATGCCCGCTTTATGGAATCCTTCTGGGGCGATGAACGCGGCGGGCACTTCTATTCCGGAGAGAGCGGATTCAGCGAAAGCCTCACCCGCAATCTCAGGCTTGGCCCCAATCTCGGACTCAGCTACCGCGGAGACCGGTTCAATGTCAGCTTGAGGGGCGGCACAAGCTACCAGCAGGCGCATTATTCCCTGGACAGTGCCGCGGACACCCGGACCTGGAGCAGCTTCGTCAACTTTGATACGGACTGGACCACGACGCACGGCTGGGAACTGGGCTCGGAGGCCGGATACCATTTCTACAAGGGATTTCCGTCAGGCTACAACGAACCCTACGTGATGTGGAACATCCAGGTGACGAAGAATATCAAGCAGTTCGCCATCGGCTTCCACCTGAATGACGTGCTCAACAGCACGCGGACCACGCGGCACATCGCCAGCGAGAACTATGTAGAAGACGTGATGTACAACCAGCTGGGCCGCAATATCGCTCTCACGCTGAAATGGAATTTCGGCAAGTTGAATGCGACGCGGGGCCGCAAGGCCAGCAACGCCGCGATGGACATGATGTTCTGAACCGGTGAAAAAAAATAATCGGGATGCTTGGCCGTTTGCCGGAAATCTCGTAATTTCGCAGTCGATTCAAGCAACGGGGTATTAGCTCAGTTGGTAGAGCGATAGGTTCGCAATCTATAGGTCAGGGGTTCGAATCCCCTATGCTCCACCGAAATCCCTCTCAGAATGGTCTGAGGGGGATTTTTCGTATCAGTATGTCGCACGAGAATCTATATCGGATCACCGCCAAAACCGGGTGGGAGTTTCTCCGTGTATTCTTTCTCTGCCACGACACAGACCATTCTCGTGTTGCGTCTGTGTCGCGGTACGAAAAACGCGTTTCAAGCCCAAAAAACCTTTGCGACACAGACGAAGCAGCGCTTCTATCTGTGTCGCGGCAGGTGGGACGGCACATCAGTCACTGCCGGATACAAGTGGGCCCAAGTGGGCCCGATTTTTCCGCCGATCCGGAAGATGCCTCCTCCTTCATAGCAGCATCGCCCGCAATTCCGGGACGGAAGAGGCGAGGCGGGTGCGGGCGGGCGCAGGGCTGGCGGCGGACAGGTCGGCGGCGGAGCGGTAGCCCCAGGTGACGGCGACGGCGGCGATGCCGGCGGCGGCCGCCGTGTGCAGGTCGGTCGGGGAATCGCCGACCAGCACGGCCCGGGCCGCAGACGCCGGTGCGGGCAGTCCCGCCAGCGCCGCCGCCTCTTCGACGATGGCGGGGTCGGGCTTGAGGGGATGGCCGGGACGGTTCCCCAGGATGGCGGCAAAACGGATGTCCGGGAAGAATTCCCGGATCAGCTGGTCGGTCCCTTCCTGGAATTTGTTGGAGACGACGGCCAGCTTCACCCCTGCCCGGTCGAGTCCGGCAAGCAGGTCCGGGATCCCGGGGTAAGGACGGGTGTGCCGGTCGATATGCGCCGAATAATAGGCCTTGAAGTCGGCCAGGCAGGCATCGACATAGGCGTCGTCGCCGCGGAGGGCCTCCGGGAGCGCTTTCCAGATGAGATTGCGCACGCCGTGGCCGACCATCGTCCGGCAGGTTTCCAGGCTGTGGCAGGGATGTCCGTGCACACGCATGGCATGGTTGACGGCCGCTGAGAGGTCGGCCAGGGTATCGAGCAGCGTCCCGTCGAGATCGAAGAGGACAAGTTCGTATCTAGTAGTCATCTACGTTGTTGCGGCAAAGGATGTCCATGTGCAGGTAGTTGTCGCGGCGCTGCGGTTCGCGCTTCAGGACGAGATAGTCCACCAGGGAATTGACCGCCAGGCGGGTCTGTTCGTCGGTATGCTGTGTGATGAGGTAGCGGACCGCACCGCTGCGCAGGGCAGCCAGGTTCGCGTCCAGATTGTCGAAACCGATGGCGCGGGGCCTCCGGTCTTCCGGCAGGGTGTTCAGCCACGGGGCGACCAGATGGATGCGGGAATTGAACATCACAAGGTGGGTGATGCCCGGATTGGCGTCGAAAAAGGCCGACAGGGTCGCGGCGATGCCGTCCGGGTCGTGCGGGTCGATATACACGCTCAGCAGGTCAACATCCGGAAAGCGTTCCCGCATGAAGTCGCGGAAACCGGACTGCCGGACCGCCGTCGGATCGCTCTTGCGGTTCTTGTCGTGGATGATCCGGACGATGGCGACTTTCATGGCGATATTGGCGGCCGGGAGTGACGAGACCGAGTCGAACAGGAGTTCGGCGCAGAGATAGCCGCTCTTGTACATCGGCATACCGTAGAATGTGTGGTAGCCGTCTTCTTCGAGTTTCGTATCCACATAAGAATAAGGGATCCCCCGCTCCCGGAGCGTAGCTGCAAGCAGCGCCGTCTCGGTCCGGAATGCCGGGGCCATGACGACCGCAGACGGTTCCAGGGCCATCAGCCGCGCCCCGGCATCCCGGAACGAATCGAGGTCATACTGGTCGTACGTGACCGTCTCGATGATGACGTGAAAGGTCCGGGCATACTCTTTCGCCAGGGAAGCGCCCCGGCTGGCCATGTCCCAGTACTCGCCCGGGCGGAAACTGGGCAGCAGGACGACGATGACCCGCGGTTTGTCGTGGGCCAGGATTGACGCATAGATATTGGGCTCATAGCCAATATCCTTGATGACGCGCATGACGTCATCGTAGCTATGTTTCGAGACGTCGCCCCGGTTATGGATCACCCGGTCCACGGTTCCCCGGGAGACACCTGCCATCCGGGCGACATCCTTGAGCGTGATTTTTCCTTTACGGTCTTCCATAGTCTAAAAAAGGCTCCTTCCTTTCGGATGACGAGACAAATATAGCACTTTTTTCAATGCGATGGAACAGCCGGCCCGTGCTCGTGCACGGAAAACCGTGCGCGCGCACAGTGCTTAAATTCAAATATTTATAGAAGAAATCCTTTGGGAAACTTAATGTTTCTGACTATATTTGCGAGTACCGATACTTACGGGTATCTGACCAGACGAACCATTAATTTAACAACACATTTCAATCAACACACATGACACAAAGAACAAACCTCCGGAAGAGCGTCGCGTTCACAATGCGCCTCTTCATGGTTGCGGCACTGATGCTGTTCGCCGGATACCATCCGGCGCAGGCACAGCCGCTCGATGTGAAAGGCACCGTAGTCTCAGCGGCTGACGGTCTGCCTGTCATCGGTGCTTCTGTGATTGAGAAAGGGACAAGCAACGGAACTGTCGTAGCCAACGACGGCAGCTTCCAGATCCGCGTCCGCCGCGGCGCCGTCCTGGTCGTTTCAGCCTTCGGCTATGCGACCCAGGAGGTGGAAGCGACGGCCGGTCCGCTCAACATTCTCCTCGCAGAAGACGATCTGTGGCTCGAAGACGCTGTGGTCATCGGCTACGGTGTTCAGAAAAAGAAGCTGGTCACCGGCGCGACCGTCCAGGTCAAAGGCGACGATGTGGCCAAACTGAACACGGTCGACGTGCTCGGCGCCCTGCAGAGCCAGTCTCCGGGTGTAAGCATCACCCAGAACAGCGGCTTCCTGGGAGCCGGCTTCAAAGTGAACATCCGTGGTCTGGGTACCACGGGCGACTCTGCCCCGCTTTATGTGGTGGACGGTGTGGCCAACGGCAGCATCTCCGCCTTGAATCCTTCCGACATCGAGTCGATCGACGTGCTGAAGGACGCCGCCTCGGCAGCCATCTATGGTGCCCGTGCGGCAAACGGCGTCATCCTGGTCACTACTAAAAAAGGTAAGGCCGGCCAGTCAAACGTCACCTACGACGGTTACTACGGACTCCAGAATCTCTACAAGATCCCGACCAGCCTCAACGCCTCTGAATATATGGCCATCCAGGACGAGTCGCGCGTCATGGACGGTCTGGAACCGTACAACTGGAGCAACTACATCCCCGCAGCCACGCTGGCCGCCATTGCCGACGGAAGCTGGAACGGCACCAACTGGCTGAAGGAGATCATCCATCACAATGCGCCGGTGACCAGCCACTCGGTGAACGTGACCGGCGGTACCGACCGCAGCGTCTATTCCCTGGGTCTGGGCTACATGCGGCAGGACGCAACGATGGGCGTGCCGAGCGCAATCCCGCAGCTGCGCCGCTACAACCTGCGCGTCAACAACGAGTACAGTGTCTTCAAGAAAAACAACCTCGACATCCTCAAGGTCGGTGAGACGCTGAACTACCGCTACTCGGAAACCGACGGTTCGTTCGCCACGGGCGGCATCTACTGGAACGGCGTCCACAATATGCTGGTCATGAGCCCGCTCCAGTATGCCTACGACGAAGACGGCAGCTACCATGTCCGCAAAGACGGCGACGGTTACAACTGGGATACCGCCAACGGCGCCTCCAAGAACCCGATCGCCTACATGGACTACAACGCCAACCAGAACCGCAGCAAGTCGCACTACCTGCAGGCCAGTGTCTATGCCGACCTGCAGCCGATCCGCAACCTCCACGTCAGGAGCCAGTTCGGTTATCTGATGGGCGCCAGCAGCTATCGTTCCTACATCCCCGAATACGACCTGGACATCACCGCCCAGCGCACGCAGGACGGCGTATCGCAGTCGATGTCGCTCTACAACCGCTGGAGCTGGGAAAACACGGCCAGCTACGCCCTTGACATCGAAGACCACCGCATCGACATGCTGGTCGGTTCGACGCTCGAGAAATGGGGTTTCGGTGAATCGATGAGTGCCACCAACGTCAACTCGAACTTCAACGACCTGGAGCACGCCTACCTGTCCAACGTATCAACGACGCCCGGTCCGGCCGCTTCCATCAGCGGTTCGCCTTCCAGCCAGGGTTCCCTCGCCTCTTTCTTCGCCCGTGCGAACTGGAACTGGAAAGAGACCTACATGGTATCTGCGACGGTCCGCGCCGACGGTTCCTCGACCTTCGCCCGCGGCAACCGCTGGGGTATCTTCCCGTCCGCATCCGTGGGCTGGGTGATGTCGAACGAGCCGTTCATGGAACCGCTCCAGGGCGGCATCGACTTCCTCAAGCTCCGCGCTTCCTGGGGCCAGAACGGTAACTGCAACGTGGCCGGTTTCCAGTATCTCTCGCTGGTGACCTCCAACAACGGCTACGGCGGATACGTCTTCGGTGACACGCTCACCGACCGGGCAACCGGTACCTATGCTTATATGATCACCAATCCCGACCTGAAATGGGAGACCTCTGAGCAGCTTGACCTCGGTTTCGACGCCCGCTTCATCGGCAACCGCCTGGGTGTCGAGTTCGACTGGTACCGCAAGATGACCAAGGACTGGCTCGTCGTCGCGCCCGTTCTCTACTCCTATGGTGCCAACGCACCGTATGTCAACGGCGGCAACGTGCTCAACTCGGGTCTGGAACTGGCCCTGCACTGGAACGACCACTTCGGAGACTTCTTCTACGGACTCAATGTGAACGGCGCTTACAACAAGAACCGGGTCACCAAGATCGCCAATGCCGACGGCATCATCCACGGCAACGGCAGCATCCCGTGGGAGGGCGCCGAGGAAGTGTTCCGCGCTGAAGTCGGCCGTCCGATCGGCTTCTTCTACGGCTACCAGACCGCCGGCATCTTCCAGAACCAGGCCGAGATCGACGCCTATACCGGCGCCAAGATCAATGGTGAGAATACGGTTCCGGGCGACGTGATCTTCGTGGACACCAACAAAGACAACGTGATCGACGCGAACGACCGTACGATGATCGGCGACCCGCATCCGGATTTCACGCTGGGCGCATCCCTGAACTTCGAGTTCCGGGGCATCGACTTCTCCATCACGGGATTCGGTGCCTTCGGACAGCAGATCTTCAAGTGCTACCGTGACTTCTCGGCATCCCCGCTGGCCAACTTCACCACGGATATCTTCCAGCGCTGGACCGGCGAAGGCTCGTCCAATTTCTTCCCGCGTCTGTCGAGTTCCTCGAGCTACAACTGGAACAAGATTTCCACGCTGTACATCGAAAACGGCGACTATTTCAAGATCCAGAACGTCACGCTCGGTTACAACATCGCCAAGGCTTTCAAGAACTTCCCGCTCCAGACGCTCCGCGTCTATGTGACGGCGCAGAATCCTTTCACCTTCACCAAGTACTCCGGAATGGATCCGGAAATCGGTTACGGCGGCGACTCCTACGGATGGGCACAGGGCATCGACCTGGGTTACTACCCCAGCTCGCGCAACTTCCTGGTAGGTATCAGCCTTAAATTCTAATGGAGGACAATACAATGAAAAAGATAACATCCCTCATCCTGACATTGACCGCTGTCCTGCTTCTGGCCAGCTGCGAGGATTTCCTGGACAGCCAGAACCTCACGCAGCGGACCACGGAGACCTTCCCCGAAACCGAGCTTGACGCGCAGCAGATGGTGACGGCCGTCTATGCCCACCTGCTCTACGAGTCGCCCGAAACTTCCGCGTTCTTCTACATCTCCCAGCTGGCCAGCGACGACTGCCTGGGCGGCAACCTGTCGTACTCCGGCAACTGCGCCACCAACTTCATGCTGTACAAGGACAACCTGAACAGTTTCCTCGGCCTCTGGGATCGTGACTACACCCTGATCAACCGGGCCAACAGCGCCCTGGCCAATATGGACAACGTGAAGAACTGGTCGAGCGAAAGCGAGAAGAACCGTCTCCTGGGTGAGACCTACTTCCTGCGCGCCTTCGCCTACTACGAACTGGTCCAGACCTTCGGCGGCGTTCCCTTGCGGACCACCACCGACGCCATCAACCTGCCCCGTGCCAGCGTGGACGAGGTCTATCAGCTGATCGGCGAAGACCTGGCCAAGGCCATCGAACTGATGCCCAACCGCATCTACACCTTCGGCTCGAACATGACCGGCCACGCCACGAAAGCCGCGGCCCAGGCCCTGCAGGCCCGCGTGTTCCTGTTCTACACGGGACGCTACGGCAAGACGGAGCTTCCGAACGGCACAACCAAGGCGAAAGTCATCTCCGACCTGGAAGACTGCATCAACAACTCCGGACACCAGCTCGTGGACGACCAGCGGGAACTCTGGGGTTACACCAACGACTACACCAACCAGAATGCGGCCGGCTACCGCTACGGCTATACCGTGGCGCACGACCTGCACTGGGTCGGCAACAGCTCGATCGAAACCGTGTTCGCCAACAAGCACAACCTGACGTCCAACTGGACCTACACCTGGTTCTCGAACACCTTCTCGATGTTCTGCTCGCCATCCAATGACAACCGCGATATGGCCCAGAGCTACCCGTTCAGCTTCGGCTGGGGTGCCGGTCCCGTCTCTCCCGCCATCATCGAGGAATGGAAGGCCTGGGACAAACAGCAGGTCCACACCGACGGCTACACGGAAGATCCGCGCCTGAGCGGTTCCGTCTGGTCCTACGATGCCTACGACCCCAATGCCGCCGGCAACATCCTGATCGGCGACCGCAAGCTCGACCCGAGCGAACCGGACTATACCGTTTCCTACCGTTACTACGAGCAGACCGGCTACTTCCAGAAGAAGTACATCAACGTCGGTGCCTGGAGTGATGCCAAGAACCAGTATTTCCACTCGTTCGCCAAGGCTGAGTATCCGGACGTGACGGCACAGACCTCCGCCCAGCTGCTCCAGACGCCCGACCTGATCCACATCCGCTTCGCCGACGTGCTGCTGATGCACTCCGAGCTGACGGAGACGCCCGACGGCATGAACCGGGTCCGCGCGCGCAGCCACCTGGCCCCGATCGCCTACTCGCTGGAAGCGCTCAAGAACGAACGCCGCTTCGAGCTGGCCTTCGAAGCCATCCGCTGGCCGGACATCCTGCGCTGGGCAGGTCCGACGCTGGAATCGGCGGGCCAGCTGCTCAACAAGCAGACCGGCTTCACCGTCATCAACGAAGGTGTCGTCACCCCGATGGTCAAATACGACTATGCCGCCCGCCTGAAGGAGACCCAGGGCTACTGGCCGATCCCGCAGACGGAAATCGACATCGCCGGCAAGGACGAGAACGGCAACGACATCCTCGAGCAGAATCCCGGCTGGGGCTCCGCCGCCCAGTTCAACGATTGGAACAACTTCAAATAGCAGACAACGATGAAAAAGATGATATTATTCACGGCAGCAGCCGCGCTCCTGGCTTTCATGGCCTGCAGTCCCATCGAAGACCAGTCCCTGCGCCAGAAATACGTCGATAACGCCGGTACGCCGATCACCTCGGCCGACCTGACGGCGGCCCTGAGCGTAACGCAGGACGGCGCCACCAACGACATCGTGACGCTGAAGAACAACCGCCCCGACATCGGCGGTGCCTGGCACGTGGGAACGGCGATGGGCGAAACCATCATCAAGAACGACCAGTACACCTACACCTACGAGGCGAACGGTGAGTTCGAGATCTACTACGTCGGCATCTCCGAAGGCAAGATCGTCGAATCCGCCCACTTCCCGGTGGTGGTCACCGACGTGTACGACCCCTGGGCCGGTATGCTGACCGGCGCCAAGAGCAACACCGACAAGTCGGCCAAAAAGACCTGGTCGTGGCGTGAAGTGTCCTGGGGCTCGATCTGCAATATGGGCGCGCACGGCGGCTGGAAATACGCCTCCGCCGGCTACACGCCCGAGTCGAACTTCGCCTGGTGGGCCAACTTCACCCTGGCGGACGTGGACGTGACCAAGGAGAAGATGGTATTTGAATACGACGGCAGCAAGATGACCACCTACGGTCCCGACGGGAACGTAGCGGCCACCGGCACCTTCGGCTTCATCAAGACCTCGCCCGAGGACGCCGTCCTCGGTACCTGGGTCACCACCGCCCCGCTGATCGGCGCACGTTTCGACGACTGCGGACAAGGCTCGAACAACCAGTTCTACCTGCTGACTTTCACGGACCAGTACATCACCATCTACCACAATGGATGGGGCGGTGCCGCCGACTGGGACGACTGCGGCTGGTACGCTTATTTCGAAGCCCAATAAGCGCCTGACTCCATGAAGAAGCTCCTTCCTTTCATCACGGTCCTGCTTGCCGCCACCGCGTGCAAGAACGCCGGCCCCATGCTGGAGATCCGGGGACACATCTCCGGAGAATTCGACGGACAGAAAATCTATTTCTGCCCCCAGCCCAAGCCGACCGCCGATATCGTGGACTCCACCGTGGTGAAAGGAGGGACCTTTTTCTTCAGGATTCCGGCCGATTCGCTCTATATGGCCGACCTGACGCTCTCACGGCGCGCGCCGGGCTTTGCCGAACGGATCCTGATCGCCGTGGAACCCGGCATCCTCGAAGTCAGCCTGGGAACGCCCAGCCATGCCCAGGGGACGCCGCTGAACGACACCCTCCAGCAATGGAAGGAACAGCTCCAGGGCGCCGCTTCGCCGGAAGAGGCCAAGCGCTGCACCTTTGAAACCGTCTGCCGCAACCACAATCTGGTTGGCGGCTACCTGTATATGCTCTTCCGCCGGGGATTCGACCCGGAACAGAACCACTTGCTCGATTCGCTCGGCTACGAAAAACTGATACCCGATGTCACCGCGCGCAGGAAACCATAAGCACTTCCTCCCCGTCTCCCTCTTCTTCGCGGCTCTGTGGGCGATTTTCCAATTCGCCTTCCCGTACCACCTTGCCTTCAAGGAACGTTACGTGCTTTTCCTGTCCGATGCTTCCTGGCTTTCCCCTTATTTCAAAAAGCCGGCCCCGCTCTCCTTCATCGCGGGCGACTGGCTCTCGCAATTCTTCCTGATCCCGGGCCTTCCCGCCCTCCTGACGACGCTGCTGCTGCTCCTGCTCTGGGACGCGCTCAGACGGGTGAACGCCCGGGCCGGTGTCCCCAAAGCCGCTCTGTGGTCCCTCCTTCCGACCGCTGGCTTCGCCTGGCTGATCCTCTACCCGGAAATACCGCTCGCCGTCCTGACTGCGGCCTGCGCCTTCGCCTGGTTGTCCGCGCTGGTCTCGCGGATCCGCCCCGAAGCCGTCCGTTACGCCGGGTTCATCCTCCTGCTCGCGCTGCTCATTCCCACGGTCCACAGCCTCATACCGACAGCGCCCCTTTCCAAACTCAGCCCTGAACGGGAATACGACTACCGCATCCACTTCATGGCCAGTGCAGGACACTGGGACCGCGTGGAGAAGATGGGGCTCCGCAATCCGCACGAGAGTCTCGTGACGGCCTATTACTACAACCTCTCGCAGGCACGCGCCGGCAAACTGCCCGACGGCCTGCTCAAAGCTTACCAGCCCACCTGGCACGGGCTGTTCATTCCGGTACGGGAAGGCGTCGAATGTTTCCGGCTGATGGCCAGCACGGAGGCGCTCTACCTGGCCGGCGACTATGCACAGGCCCAGCATTCGGCCATGCTGGGGATGACCTTCTCCCCGCGGCAGCGCTCCGCGGCGATGGTCAAGGCACTTTCCGACATCGCCTTTGCCAACGGCGACTACGATACGGCCCGCCGCTACCTGAAAATGCTCGAAAAGACGGCCTGCTACAAGCGCTGGGCGCAGGACGGGCTCCGGCTGCTCGCCGAAGAATCCGGCCGGCTGCGCATCCGGAACGACTGCCGGGACATCCTGGTCCAGCACAACGACTACCGCACGTCCCTGGCCAACATTGCAGCCACCTCCTCCGACGGCAAGATCGCTGCCGACTACCTGCTCTGCCTCGACCTGCTCGACAAAAATCTCGATAATTTCCGAAAGGACTACGATACGCTTTATAAAGAAAAGTATAAATTTGCCGCTGTCCCGATGCTTTACCAGCAGGCGCTGCTGATGACCTTCGATCCCGATACGTCACCGGCCCGCCAGCTGACCGAGTACGGCATCGAGCGGGCTGCCCTCGACGGGATCGCCGAATTCCTCAAGGGCAACGAGAACCTGTTCCGGACCAGCTACTGGTTCTATTACAAATACGCGCAACCCGGACAATGAAACGGACCCTGGCCTATATCACGCTTGTCTTGCTCCTGGCAGCCTGCGGGGGCAGGCAGAACTGCACGCCGTCCGGCAGCGCCGCTCCGATGATGCCGGACTATACAGACATCACCCTCCCGTGCAACATCGCCCCGCTGAACTTCGAAGTCGAAGGTGCGGATGCGCTCCGCCTCGAAATCGTCGGCGGACAGTCCTACCATTTCCGTTCCCGCGGCCCGCAACTCCGCTTCCCGATGAAAGCATGGAAGGCAATGCTGCAGGCGGAGACCGGCGGCACGCTCCGACTCACGCTCGACGCCCGGTACGGGAAACAATGGACCCGGTTTGCGCCTTTCCAATGGACGGTTTCGCCCGACAGCCTGGACCGCTACCTGAGCTACCGGCTGATCGAGCCTGCCTATGAGGTCTGGAATGTGCTCAGCATCGAAGAACGCGACGTCGAAAGCTTCAAGACCCGGCTCCTGGCCGACAATACCATCACCGAAAGCACCTGCATCAACTGCCACACCGCAAACCGCGGGGACGGGCCGCAGGTCTCTTTCATGCACGTCCGCGGCAAGAAAGGCGGCACACTCTACCAGAAAGACGGACAGATCCGCAAGCTGAACACGGCCACCGACAGCACGGCCGGCGCCGCCGTTTACGGGGAAATCTCCGCCGACGGCCGCTACGGCATCTTCACCACCGCCGACATACGGCCCATCCTCCACAGCGGGCGCTTCGACAAACTCGAAGTCTTCGATGCATCGAGCGACCTGATCCTGCTGGATTTCGAAAACGGGACCGTGACAGACGCTCCGCTGGTCAAGGGCGCGGATTTCCAGGAAACCTTCCCCTGCTGGTCGGTTGACGGAAAAACCATCTACTTCTGCCGGGCTCCGGCCCTCCCCCAGCCCGCCGGTACCTACGACATGCGCTACGACCTGTACGCCATCGGCTTCGATCCCCGGACAGGCCGCCTGGGCGACACCCTCACGAAAGTCGTGGATGCGGCCGCGGCCGGCAAATCCGTCAGCTTCCCCAAATGCGCCCCTGACGGAAGACACATCCTGCTGAGCGTCTCGGACTTCGGCACGTTCCCGATCTGGCACCACGAGACCGACCTGTGGCTCTATGACCTGCAGACCGGCGCCATCGACACCCTGCCCGGCGTCAACGGCCGCTACGCGGATTCCTACCACTGCTGGAGCAGCAGCGGCCGCTGGATCTGCTGGGCCTCGAAACGGGACGACCGGCTCTACGGCCGTCCGTATTTCGCCCACGTCAGTCCGGAAGGCGAGGTTTCCAAGCCATTCGTCCTGCCCCAGAAGAACCCCCGCACATACCTGACCACCCTCAAATCCTACAATATCCCCGAACTCTACCGGACGGAGGAATCTTACGACGCAGCTTTCGTAAGCCGCTTCTACAGCCGGATGGAGACGGAAAAAATGCACTACGTCCGATGATGAAGCGGAAACTCCATATCCTCGTCCTCTGTCTCTTCGGACTGGCCTACTGGCTGTTCCTGGCCATCGGCTATCACGGCCACCTGCACGCGGCGGAGGGCGATTCGATTTTCCTGTTTACGCCCGATTATGCAGCGGACACCCTGCTCCGTCCCGGCGGAGCGGCCAACTATCTCGGGGATTTCATCGTGCAGTTCTTCCATCTGCCCTGGATCGGCGCCCTGCTGGTGGCGCTCCTGCTCACGGGACTGGCCGCAGCCGTGGCTTCTTTCCGGCGCAGCGACGCGCTCCTGCCGCTGGCCCTGGTGCCTTCCCTCGCCTATGCCGTGCTGCTGTGCGACGCCAAGTGGACCATCGCGGGGCTTGCCGGCCTGACAGCCGCCGTTGCCATCGCCGCGGCCATCGCGCGCATCCGCGTCCCGGGGCTGCGCATCGCTGCCGCCCTCATGGCACTTCCGCTCACGGTCTGGATGTTCCTGCTGCCGCAATTCTACATCTACCTGAAGGCGCCCGCCGGACTCTATGCCGGCCTCGTGCTGCTGACAGCCGCCATCTGCGTGCTGCTGGCGCTGGTCAAGGCCCCGACGCCCAAAACCTGGATCTCCGGCACGGCCTATGTCCTGCTGCTGGCCGTCTGCGCCTTTGGAATCAGCCGGAAATATGAGCGGCTCGACGAAGAGATCGACCGCTATGTTTTCCTGGTCCGCACCAGCGACTGGGACGGCATCCTGCGCAAGGCGGGGAAAGAAGAACTCCATTCCCCCCTGTCCACCAACGCCGTCAACCTGGCCCTGGAAATGGAAGGCAGGCTCGGGGAAGAGATGTTCCGCTTCTACCAGCGGGGAGGCCGCAGCCTGATCAATTTCGAAGAAAAGAAAATGTCGTCGGAGATACTCTTCCGCCTGGGATTTGTCAACGAAGCCACGCACCTGGCCTTTGAAGACATGGCTGCCAATCCGAGCCGCAAGCGGGGCGTGTATCACCTTACCCGCCTGGCCCGCTTCACGGCCGTGGACAGCAGCAACCGGCGGCTGACCGGAAAATACCTGGCCACGCTGGACCGGACCTTGTTCTACCGGCATTTCAATCCGCAGACCGGTGTCCGGCCCGAGATGGAACCTCCGGCAGACTTCCTGTTCAACTACGGTGATTTCCAGGCCATGCTGGAAAAACTCGCCGAACAGCGGCCGGACAACACGCCGGTCCGGAACTACCTGGCCGCCTCCTATCTCCTGACCAAGAACCTGCAGCCCTTTGAAGACCGCTTCGCGGACGAGCCCAATCCGCCCGCCGCCCACAGGGAGGCCCTGCAGATGATCCATACGCTCCGGGACGGGGCTTCCTACCCGCAGCTGCAACAATATATCGACGCCTACGGCCGGGCCCGCGGCAAAGAGTCCGGCATGGGCCGCTATGCGAACACTTACTGGTACTATTACAACTTCCGATGAGAAAACTGGTCCGAATCCTGATCCTGCTGCTGGCTGCTTCCTGTACAAGTCAGGAAGCTGTCCCGACCGACGTCCTGCCGGACATCTGGCCGGACTACGCCGGCGTCACGATTCCCCGCAGCATCGCGCCGCTCAACTTCGAAGTGCGGGGGGCCGATGCCGTCCAGGCCGTTCTCTCCAACGGGTCTCGGGAAGTGCGCGTGCGGGGCAGCTTCGTCGGCATCCCGCTGCGGAAGTGGCGGTCCCTGACAGCCGCGGGAGACAGCCTCACCGTGCAAGTGAAGGCCCGCATCGACGGCCAGTGGCGGGCCTATCTCCCGCTGTCCATCCACTTGAGCGACGATCCCGTGGACCTGTCGCTCGTCTATCGCCGCGTCGATCCCGGCTACGAAACCTATGCGCGGATGGGCATCTACCAGAGAGACCTGGCCTCGTTCCGGGAAAAGGCCCTTTTCGAGAACACCCGCATCGACCCGGGCTGCGTCAACTGCCATTCCTTCGCCCACTGCGACCCGGCCTCGATGCAATTGCATTTCCGCGGCGGGAAAGGCGGCACGCTGATCCACTCGGAAGCCTACGGCAGCGACATCTACAACATGTCCAATCCCCTGACACTCGGGGCCGTCTATCCCTACTGGCACCCGTCCGGCCGCTATATCGCCTATTCGGTGAACGACATCCGCCAGAGTTTCCACAACCTGCCTTCCAAAGTGCTGGAAGTGTATGACCTGGAATCCGACGTGGTCCTGTATGACGTTGAAACGCGGACCATACTGGTAGAGCCGCTGCTGCAGGACAGCACGGCTTTCGAGACGTTCCCCGCCTTCTCGGCCGACGGAAAGACGCTCTATTTCTGCCGCGCCGCCGCGTCCGACGATTTCACCCGGATCCGCTACCACCTGTACAGCATCGGATTCGACCCCGGGACAGGCCGCTTCGACGACAGCCTGCGCCTGGTCTGGGACAGGCCCGACAAGAGCGTTTCCTTCCCACGCGCCTCCTACGACGGGAAAAGCCTCCTGTTCACGGTTTCCGACTACGGGAATTTCTCCATCTGGCATCCGGAAGCGGACCTGTACACCCTGGACCTGGCGAGCGGCGACATCGCCCCGGCGGAAGCGCTCAACAGCGAAGACACGGAAAGCTACCACGCCTGGAGCTCCAATTCCCGCTGGGTCGTCTTCAGCTCGCGGCGGGAAGATGGACGCTACACCCGCCTGTACATTGCCCATTGCAAGGAGGACGGCCGTTTCGACAAGCCTTTCCTGCTCCCCCAGCGCCGGCCGCAGCAGAACACCTTGCTGCTGCAGTCCTACAACATCCCCGAATTCTGTGACGGACCTGTCCGCCTCAATAAGAAACGTATTTACAGCGATAAAAGGACCCCGATAAAAGCCCAGAAACTGAGATGAAAAGAAAGATCCATACCCTCCTCGCATGCGCCCTGCTGGGCCTGCTGACGGTTTCCTGCATCGACGATTCCTACACGCCCGGTTCCGGCGGGACAAGCACCTACAAGGGCGGTCCCACGATGCGCGCCGAACGCAAAGCCGGCCGGATCGCGTTGGGATACTGCACCTATTACGGGAACCGTACGCCCGACCCTTCGGCCGTGACCCACATCAACTACGCCTTCGCGGAGCTCTACATCCGGGACGGCAAGTACCACTCTTTCAAACTGCAGGGCGATGAGAAGCGCTTCCAGCAGATCGTCAACTTCAAGAAGCAGTACCCGGATATCAAGGTCTGCCTCTCCTTCACACACACCGTCGCCAATCCGGACAACTTCCAGAACGGAGGTTTCTCGGTGATGGCCAGCACGGAAGAAGGGCGAAAAGCCTTTGCCGAAGACTGCCTGGCTTTCATCCGGAAATGGGGCATCGACGGGGTCGACATCGACTGGGAGTTCCCGGGCATTTCCTGGAGCGGACATGCCTGCGACCCGGCGCACGACGTGGAAAACTATACACTGCTGATGAAACAGCTGCGTGAGACCCTCGGCAACGGCTATCTGCTCACCTACGCCGGCTATGTGATGAATGTCCAGGGAACGGAAGGGAACCGGCGCTACATCGACGTGGCGGCCGTGGACCGTTACGTGGACTTCGTCAACCTGATGACCTACGACATCGCGTCCGGTGCGGAAGGCCAGCACCAGTCCGCCTGGGACCGGCCGGATTATTACTGGGACTGCCAGCGGGCCATCGACGCCTATCTGAAAGCCGGCGTGGCGCCGTCCAAACTCGTCCTGGGCATTCCTTTCTACGCCCGGCACGCCTGGGACAACAGCGACGGTTTCAAGGGCTGCGTGGACTACGGAAAATTCGCCACGGAGTACCCCGCCAGCAAGGGATTCAAGCTGGACAACTGGGATGAAAAAGGCATGGTTCCCTACATCACCAAGGACGGAAAGATGTGGGCTGGCTATGACAATCCAAAAAGCATCGGGCTCAAAGCGAAAAAAATATTATCTTTGGGCATGCCAGGAATGATGTACTGGGACTACGACGCCGACGATGCCGCCGGAACGCTCCGGGCAGCAGTTTGGGATGCCGTAATGCAATGAAAAAAGACCATAACACACATAATCAACAACAAACAAAAGCATTAACTATGTACGCAAAAGAATGGAAAAAGAACGCCTTTGGCGTGATGGACAAGATCGAAGCAACGCAAATGGAGAACATCAAGAAGGTCGCTACCCTGATGGCAGACTGCATCCAGTCCGGCCACATGGTCCACACCTTCGGCTGCGGCCACGCCAACCTGCCGATTGAGGAGATGTACCCGCGCATCGGCGGCTTCGTGGGCTTCCACCCTATCTGCGAGCTTCCGCTGACCTTCTTCACCCACATCGTCGGGGAGATGGGTATCAACCAGTTCCTCTGGCTTGAGCGCGCAGAAGGCTACGGCAAGGCCATCATGAGCAGCTGGAACTTCAACGAGAACGATATCATGTGGATCTTCTCCCACACCGGCATCAACGCCGTCAACATCGAAGTGGCCCTCGAAGCCAAGAAACGCGGCATGAAGGTCGTCGTCTTCGGATCGGCCGGCGAGACCGGTGACAAGCCCGGACGCCACTCCAGCGGCAAGAACCTCTTCCAGGTCGCCGACTACGTGGTCGACTCCTGCTGCCCGCTCGTGGACGCTTCGGTGAAGATGAAGAAGGAATACGACAAGATCGGCCCGCTCTCGACCGTGGCCTTCGTCACCCTGGTCTGGATGACCATCTGCACGGTCGCCGAGATCCTCGAGGAACGCGGCGTCAAACTCTACATCCACCCTTCGCACAACAACCCCGGCGATACGACGGCAAGCGAACGCCTGGATGCCTGCATCAAGAAGTACAAAGCCCTTGTGGCCGGTGTCTAAGAGAAGGTCTCCTGACCCGAGAAACGGAGAAGCCGCTAATCCAGCGGCTTCTTTGATTTATTGAAGACGGCGGCGGTCGCCAGGCCGGAAATGATGTGCCAGACGCCCCACCAGGCCGTGATCACGAGCATGCCGCCATGGGGCGGCAGCGCGGCGAAGATCGGCGTACCCAGCAGCAGTACCAGCCCGAGCCCCGAATTCTGGATGCCCGTCTCGATGGTCAGGGTGCGACGGTCGCGGCGCGGCAGCCTGAACAGCGCGGCCGTGTTGTAACCGATCGTCAACGCCAGCAGGTTATGGATAAAGACGACCAGGAAGATGTATCGGATGCACTTCAAGAACGCGTCCATGTTGCCGGCGAATGAAAGGATGACCATCGCCAGGAAGAACACGATACTCGCGTATTGGAAAGGTTTCTTGAGCTTTTCAGCCACTTTCGGCAGATAGTGGGAAGTCAGGATACCCAGCGTCAAGGGTACGCCCAGCAGGATGAAAATGGTCTTGAAAACATCCCACAGGGGAATCACCAGGTGCGGCACGGCGCCCTTTACCTCGGCGATCTTCAGGAAAAGATTGCCGTAAAGCCAGAAATTGAAGGGCGTGGTCAAGACGGCCAGGGCCGTACTGATGGCCGTCAGCGAGACGGAAAGCTCGATATTGGCCTTGGACAGCGAACTGATGAAATTGGAGATGTTGCCGCCCGGGCAGGAGGCCACCAGAATCATGCCCAGGGCCATCGTCCAGGATATCCAGCCAAGTTTCCCCATCAGCAGGGCCAGCAGGAAGGTCAGCAGCGGCAGGAGGATCAGCTGACAGCATACGCCGACGATCACGGATTTCGGCTTCTTGAAAACTTCGACGAAAATGTGGGGCTTGATGCCGAGGGCGACACCGTACATCACAAATGCGAGGACGATGTTGATGGTGTTCATGCCACCTGCATTCAAGGTGACATCAATGCTGTCAATCGCGGCAGCAACTTCGGGTTTCATACGATAAACAAGCGTGGGTTGAAGCCTGTGCCATTATCGTTTCGGGAACGTGGCCGCCCGTGGCCCATGAACGGGAGGGGCCCAAGCTTGCTTGGGAGGGGCGAGCAGCCCTGGCTGCGAAGGTGAGCGAAACGATAATGGCACAGGCTTGATCATTGGGCGATAAATCTATATAGGATCCAGCCGGGCTGGGATTTGGCAGCGTCGGCGGAGGCGGAGAAACGGGAGCGCCGGGCGGCATCCACGGCGAAGGAATGGAGCGATGCGTCGGCCGAAGAACCGTCGGCACGGACTTTGGCGGCCGTCACACGGCCGGCCGGGTTCACTTCGATATCGACGAGCACATCCCCTGCCCCATATCCCTTGTAGGCCGGGACGGGCAGGCTCAGCGCCTTGCGGCCTTCCAGTTCATAGGAAATGACGGACGGGCCCTGGTAAGCGGGCGCCGGTTCGGAAGACTCCACACCCTGCTGCGGGTTCATGTCCACAACCTCTTCCGCGGCCTGCTGGGAGAGCGCATCGCGGCGGGAGGCGTCAAGCTTGCGCTGCAGTTCCCGCGCCTCGTCGTACACTTCCGAAGGATTCTTGAAACGGTCGTCCTTGAGCCGGCTGCCGGCATCGACCGCCACGTTGCGGATGCGCTGCTGCGGCTGGCGGGCGAGCATGTCCTCCAGATTCTTGTTGACTTCCTCCTTCAGCTCAATCTCTTTCTGAAGCTTTTCCAGCTCCTCCTGCTTCGTGAAATCGAGGACGAAGGTATTCTCGCTCGTGGCCACATGGCCGATGGATACGATCAGCAGGATGACCAGGACGGACAGATGGAAGACCAGGGTCGTGTAGAAGCCGACCCTGTCTTCCTTGTTCTTTCCGCCCCACCACTTCATCACTCCTGCTCCTTTTCCTTGGCCATCTTCCGGATGCCGGAAAGCAGTACGTTGATGGCCACCTTGTTGTGCCCGCCCTGGGGCACGATGATGTCGGCATAGCGCTTGCTCGGAGCGATGAACTGAAGGTACATGGGCTTGACCGTCTTGGTGTAGCGGTCGATGACCCACTCCACGTTCTTGCCGCGTTCCACGATGTCGCGCGTGATGACACGCATCAGGCGGTCATCGTCATCGGCATCCACGAACACTTTGATGTCGAGTTCCTTCATCAGCGGTTTGCAGGTAAAGATGAGGATGCCTTCCACGATGATGATGTCGGAAGGCTCCACATGCACGGTCTCGGGCTGACGGGTGCAGGTGATGTAGGAATAGGTGGGCTGGTCGATGGCCCGCCCGGCCTTGAGTTCCCTGAGATGCTTGACCAGCAGGTCCCAGTCGATAGAATCCGGATGGTCGAAATTCAGGGCCTGGCGTTCCTCCATCGAGAGGTGTCCCTGATCCTTGTAGTAGGAGTCCTGCGGGATGACCGTCACCTGTTCGTGCGGGGACATCCTGCGGGTGATTTCGCGGACAACCGTGGTCTTGCCAGAGCCGGAGCCGCCTGCGATACCGATGATGAGCATAGTCTAAGTATTTGGTATGTCTGGGTTAAAATTCTGCAGTCTTGGGGGTACGCGGGAATGGAATCACGTCGCGGATGTTGCTCATGCCGGTAACAAAGAGCAGCAGGCGCTCGAAGCCGAGGCCGAAACCGCTGTGTGGGCAGGTGCCGAAGCGGCGGGTATCGATATACCACCAGAGGTTGGTCGTATCCATCTTCAGCTCCGCGATGCGGCGGTTGAGCTTCTCGAGCGAAGCCTCGCGCTCGCTGCCGCCGATGATCTCGCCGATCTTCGGGAAGAGGACATCCGTGCCGCGGACGGTCTTACCGTCGTCGTTCTGCTTCATGTAGAAGGCCTTGATGTCCTTCGGGTAATCCGTCAGGATGACGGGTTTGCCGAAATGCTTCTCCACCAGGTAGCGTTCGTGTTCGCTCTGCAGGTCCACACCCCACGACACCGGGAATTCGAACTTCTGGCCGCTGGCCTCGAGGATCTTGATGCCTTCGGTGTAGGTCAGCCGCACGAACTCGGTCGAAACGACACTCTTGAGCCGTTCGATCAGTTCGGGATCGATCATCTTGTTGAGGAAAGCCAGGTCGTCCTGGCAGTTGTCGAGGGCATACTGCACCAGATACTTGATGAATTCTTCCTCCAGGTCCATCAGGTCGTTCACGTCGTAGAAGGCCATCTCGGGCTCCACCATCCAGAATTCGGCCAGATGGCGCGGCGTATTGGAGTTCTCGGCGCGGAAAGTCGGGCCGAAGGTGTAGATGCTGCCAAGCGCCGTAGCGCCGAGTTCACCTTCCAGCTGGCCGCTCACGGTGAGCGAAGTCTGGCGGCCGAAGAAATCCTGGCTGTAATCGATCTTGCCCTCTTCCGTCCGCGGGAGATTGTCCAGGTCGAGGGTCGTCACCTGGAACATTTCACCGGCGCCTTCGCAGTCACTGGCCGTGATCAGCGGGGTATGAAGGTAATAAAATCCCTTGTCGTTGAAGAATTTGTGAATGGCGAATGCCATCGCGTGGCGGATGCGGAGCACCGCACCGAAGGTATTGGTGCGCGGACGCAGGTGGGCGATCTCGCGCAGGAATTCCATGCTGTGTCCCTTTTTCTGGAGCGGGTAGCTCTCCGGATCGGCCGTGCCGTAAATTTCGATCTCGCGGGCCTGGACCTCCACGGCCTGGCCGCTGCCCATCGACGGCACGAGGTCGCCGCGGACGCAGAGGCAGGCGCCCGTGGTGATCTGTTTCATCAGGGCCTCGTCAAATTTGGCAAGGTCGCAGACGACCTGGATATTGTTGATGGTCGATCCATCGTTCAGGGCGATGAAGGCCACGTTCTTGTTCCCCCGTTTGGTGCGGACCCAGCCCTTCACCACAACATCGTTCTGGGGCTGTCCGCTCAAATAATCCTTGATTCTTTTCATCATGTATTTAATTACCATTTGATTTCTTTGGATGCTTCGCTCTCGTTCCAGCACTTGTCCACGACCGTGACCACATAGCGGTGCTTACCATTCCGCTTTTCGGCGGGTTTGTACTGCGTATCGCGGGTGATCTTGACAATATGGCTGCTCTGCGAGATGTCGGGGGTCTGCCCGGCGTCGAAGCGATAGACCACATAGAAATGCGGCTGCTGCAGCACGTCATCGGTCTGGACCGCCTGCCAGGAAATACCGCGGCCGGATACCTTGATGGAAGCCACCGGCTCCGGTGCGACGGCATCCAGGTCGGTATAGGCCGGTATCAGGGCCAGGTCTTTCTGATAGACGCGTTTCAGGGAATCCTGCAGGGCGAAGGGCTTGCGCTCGGTCCGCGGCGGGCGCTGCGGGCCGTCGCGGCGGGGCTGCGCCTGCGGTGCCAGCGACCAGCCGGGCCACCACACATTACCGTCCACGTTCGGCAAGTCCCGGACCAGCTGGAATTTGCGCGCGGTCTGGGTGACGGCCGGATTCTCAAGATCCGGTTCGCTGAAGGTGCCGATGCTCTGGCCGATGTAGAGCTGACCTTTGTAATTCTTGTCATTCCACCAGTGGATCAGCTCGTCGTAGTCGGCGGCGGGATGACCGATGCGCCAGTACAGCTGAGGCACGATATAGTCTATGTATCCCTTTTCGGCCCAGGCCGGCACGTCGGCGAACAGTTGCTCGTAATTGGACAGGCCGTTGGTCTGGCTGCCGCTGCCGTCGGGGGTGTCTTTCTTGTTGCGGTGGATGCCGAAGGGCGAGATGCCGAAGCGGACCCAGGGCTTGATGGCCTTGATGGTATCGTTCACCGCATGGATGAGCGTCTCCACATTGTGGCGGCGCCAATCCCCTTTCTGCCAGTATTCAAAGCCCTGTGCGGCGGCATACTTCACGAAGGAAGCATCGTCGTGGAATTCTTCGAAGGCGACGGGATAGGGATAGAAATAATCGTCAAAATGGATGGCGTCCACATCGTAACGAGACACGATGTCGGCGATGACCTTCACCGTATGGGCGATCGATTCGGGCTCGCCGGGATCGAAATACAGCTGCTTTCCGTAGCGTTTGAAGATTTCCGGCTTCCGGAAATACAGGTGCTCGGGGCAGAGCTGTTCCTGATCGGTGGAAGTCACGCGATAGGGATTGAGCCAGGCGTGCAGTTCCATCCCGCGGGCATGGCACTGTTCGACCATGAACTGCAGCGGATCCCAGAACGGATCGGGCGCGACGCCCTGCTCACCGGTGAGGAAGCGGGTCCACGGTTCGATCGATGATGCATAAAAGGCATCGGCCTGCGGACGGACCTGGAAGATCACGGCATTGCAGCCCTGGGCCTGGAGCTCGTCGAGCGTGGCGGTGAACCACTGCTGGATCTGCTCACGCGAAAGGGTCTTGATCTGCTGGTTGCCTACGATGTGGAGCCAGGCGCCACGGAATTCGCGCTTGGGAAGCTCCTGCGAAAAGGCGGTAACGGCGGCAAGAAGCGCCAGGGTCAGGATGGAAAAATAACGTCTCATTATTGGCGGGTTGCGAAGGGAATACCCATCGCTGCACAGATTTTCTTAGGAATGTCGGTGTTGTCCTGCCGGCCGGCGAACTGCGCGGATCCGGCTCCGATGGCCCAGACCGGAACAGGGCCGCCGGCGTGCGAAAGCGTCGTCCAGCCGATGCGCGCTTCTTCATTCACGCTGTCGATGGACTGCTGGTCGTTCATATATTTCTCGACATCCGTAGATGCAGAGGCACGCGTGATCTTGTCGATGACCGTCAGGTCATAATTGTAGCCTTTCCGGCCCAGCGCGATGCCGCCGGTCTCATGGTCGGCCGTCACGACAATCAGCGTTTCATCGGGATGTTTCTGGTAAAAGGCATACGCCACCTGGATAGCCTGGTCGAAGTCCAGCGTCTCGAAGATGGTACCGGCCAGGTCCTGGCTATGGGCCGTCCAGTCGATCAGGCCGCCTTCGGCCATCATGAAGAATCCCTTCGGATTGCGTTCAAGCACCGTAATGGCGGACTCCACAATCTGCGAGAGCGTCAGGGCGCCTTCGGGGCGGCCGAGCGCGTAGGGGCAGATCTTGTCGGAGCCTTCCGCCTGGACCAGCAGGATCTTGTCGGCATCCTTCTTGGTCTGGAAATCGGCATAGCCGTTGGCAATCGTGTAGCCGCCTTCCGCTACGATCTCATAGAGCGATTTGGTCTCGCAGCTGTCCTTCCCCATCGGATGGAGCAGTCCGCCGCCGGCAAAGAACTCAAAGCCGGAGGCCGGGATCTCCTGGCCGATCGCGTAATAGTTTCCGCGCTTGATATTGTGTCCGAAGAAGGACGCCGGCGTCGCGTGGTTGACCGGTGTGGTGGACATCACACCGACACTGTAACCGGCTTCGTGTATGGTATAGGCAATACTTTTCAGCTGGGTGGTGGAGTCGGGCAGGACGCAGAGCATCCCGTTCCTGGTCTTCTCGCCCGTGGAAAGGGCGGTACCGGCCGCCGACGAATCGGTGATGATGTTGCTGGCCGAGAATGTCGTCGCCTCGCCGAGCACCGGGAACTGCGTAAAGCAGAGCGGATCCATCCCGATCACGCCGCGCTCCTGGGCCAGATAGGCCTCGGCTGCCGCAACGTGGGTGAATCCCATACCGTCACCGATGAAATAAAAAACGTATTTCGCGTCTTTCTCCTGCCGTCCGCAGGAAACCGCCAGGGAAAGCAGGGCGGATGCTGCCATCAGATAAAAAATCTTCTTCATCTTGTTAACAGGATAAAAGAAAGGGTGGACGAAGCCACCCTTTCCTCGTAAAAAGTGTTCGTCACTTCGTGATGCCGCCTTTTCGCGCACCATACATGATCTTCAGGGCGGAGCACCGGCGAAGCTCCTGCTTCACGTCGGTGATGATACCCATGCGGGTATCCTGGTCTGCCTTGATATTGACCTGCATGAACGGACGGTCGGCCTCGGACATCTTCTCACGCTCGGCGGCGATGAAGTCGCGGATCGAGCTCAAGTCGTTGTTGTCCTTGCAAATGACGTCATTCAGCTGGATACGGGAATCCGTACCGTATTCTTTCTGGTACTGCAGGGAAGGCGTACCGATATAAATATAGGTAGCCAGGTCCTTGCGATCGAGCTTGGCAATCTCGGACGCCTGCGGGGTACGGACGCGCACTTTCGTTTCCGTCTGGCGCATCGAGGTACAGACCATGAAGAACATCAGGATGATGAACACGATGTCCGGGAGGGACGAAGTATTCATCTGCGGAAGCTCACCTTTGTTTTCTTTGATGAATTTAGCCATGCTGAATCCTCCTATTTCTTTTTGACATCCTTAGGCTCGGCCTCGGAAATCTTCTGAGGCACTGCCTTGCGGACCATTTCCTGCTTGTCTTCGTCAAGTTTCGAATACTTCTTGCCGAAGGTCTTCATCGAGAAGTCGTCGCGGAGTTCGTTGATGGCCTTGATCAGCTCGTTCTGCACGGTGATGTAGGCCTGGTACGTCGTACCGCGGTCGTTCTGCAGGGAAATGACACCCTTGGAAACAGGGGTGGGTCCGAGACCCGGAATATCCTGGATTTCCTTTTCAGGCAGGTTCGGGTCGTCGTAAGGGTTGGTCATGAATTCTTTGATCTTATCTTTCAGCTGGCTGACATCCATCGGTTGACTGCCGGCCAACAATCTGTCGTTGGAATTGATCTTCACCTGGATGATATTCCGACGATTGACCTTCAAGTCCTCCATCTTCTGATCTTCCGGAGGGATGGGCGGCAGAAGGCGGGAAATACCCTCCTCCTTGTCCATCGTGGTCACCATCAAGAAGAATATCAGCGCGATGAACGCAATATCCGCCATAGATGAGCCGTTGATTTCAGGAACCTTTTTCTTAGCCATACCTAATTACTTATTTTTTGACAGCGTTACGGATGGCGCTCCAAATCAGCGCGCAAATTGCAACGACCACCGACAGATACGAAATGTAGAGCACCGTATCGGCCAGTTTGAAGTCGTTGGGTTTGGTAACCGCATTGGTCTCGATCGGCGTACCGGGAGCGAGCATCCATGCACCGCCGACGATCACGACAACGGCCAGGATCAGGATAATCAGACGCAGAAGTTTCTTCTTGCTCTTGAACGCGCCCACCAGGGGGAAGAACAGCGTAACGCAGAGCGCGAAGACGACCAGAGCGTAGATCCAGTACAGGAACGGGTTGAGCGAAGATGCATCGACCGACTTCGGGTTTTGCGCGAAGACGATGCCGAAGAACACCAGCGACACCACGAAAAGGACCAACTCCAGAATCTTCCAGGGCCTGTTCTCTCTCTTTTCGTTAGCTTCTTTCATAACAAATTCAGTGAATGAAGGTTGTTACTATGATTATTTGCTGTACTTGACCAGCATGTCGACGAGCGAGATGGAAGAGTCTTCCATGTTGACGACGATCGTGTCGATCTTGGAAATGATGTAGTTGTAGAAGAGCTGAAGGATGATGGCGACGACCAGACCGCCGACGGTGGTGATCAGAGCGACCTTCATACCACCAGCGACCAGTGCCGGGCTGATATCGCCGGCGACCTCGATGGCGTCGAAGGCCTGGATCAGACCAAGGACGGTACCCATGAAGCCCAACTGCGGAGCGATACCGATGAACAGACCGATCCAGGAAAGACCCTTCTCGAGTTTGCCCATTTCGACGGAGCCGTACTCAATGACCGATTTCTCAGCCTTCTCGATGCCCTGGCCGTCGCGGACGCGGAGCAGACCCTGGGTGAAGATGCGGGCCACCGGACCCGGCGTGTTGCGGCAGAGCTCGTAAGCTTTGTCAACACCTTCGTTCTTGAGGCAGTCCTCGATCTTGTTCAGCAGTTTGGTGTTGTTGTTCTGGGCAATGCTCAGGGTGATGATCTTCGAAATGGCGATGGCCAGACCGAGGATGAGGCACAACAGCACGAGGGACATGAAGGTTGCACCACCGTCGATGAACAGCTTCTTGAGCTGCTGGTGGATCGGCTTGTCATCCGGAGCTGCGGCGAACGGGTCGACCACGTCGTCCTGGGCTTGAGCCACGGCCTCAGTCTGCTCGGCAGCCTGATTGTCCTGCGCAAAAGTCTTCTGGTACTCAGCAGAAATGGTCAGAAGACCGATCACTGCCAAAAACATGAAAATTTTTTTCATAGGTTTTTTGATTAATTATTAAACACTGTATTTAAATAGTTATAGTTTCGCTTTCGGCGGTAATCCCGCCACAAAATTCTTTGCAATTTAACAATTTTTTCGGAAAGTATCACTATTTCTCAGAAATTTCTCCACTGACGCCGATTTCCAGTTTTTCAGCAACGATCTTATTGTCAGCGTATTGACCCAAAAGTACAAATAATTTTGTCAAGGCCGCTTCGGTCGTCATATCCCTTCCGCAAACCAATCCCGCCTGCCGGAGGATGTCGCCGTTGGCGTAGGCGCCCATATCGACGGTGCCCGCCTGGCACTGGGTGACGTTGACGATGATCCCGCCCGCCTGCGTAAAGCCGCGCAGGGCGTCGAGGAACCACGGATCCGAAGGCGAATTGCCCGAACCATAGGTTTCCAGCACCACGGCCCGCAGCCCTTCCGTCGAAAGGACGGCGCGGACAAGCGGCTCGCCGATACCCGGAAATATCTTCAGGACAGCCACATGGGTATCCAGATCCGTATGCAGGACCAGTTCCCTGCCCCGCTGCGCCGGCCGGTAGAGTGCGCTTTCGTTGAACTTGATATGGATGCCGACCTCGGCCAGCGGCGGATAGTTGGCCGAACGGAAGGCCCGGAAATCCTCGGCGTTGTACTTGGTGGTCCGGTTGCCCCGGAACAGGCGGCTGTCGAAATAGATGCAGACTTCGCTGATGCGCGGGTTCCCCTCCGCGTCCTGGGCGGCGGCCAGCTCGATCGACGAGATGAGATTCTCCTTCCCGTCGGTCCGCAGCATCCCGATCGGCAGCTGGCTGCCCGTGAAGACGACCGGTTTCTCCAGATTCTCGAGCATGAAACTCATCGCCGAGGCGGAGAAGGCCATCGTGTCGGTGCCGTGCAGGACCACGAAGCCGTCGTAGAAAGCATAATTGGCCTTGATGATGCCCGCGAGTTTCACCCAGAAGGCAGGTTTTACGTCGGAAGAGTCGATCACGGGATCGAAAGAAAGGGAATCGATCACATAGCCGAACTTTTTGAGCTCGGGGACTTCCCGGGTAATCTGATGAAAATCAAAAGGTTTGAGCAGCAGGGTCTCCGGATCTTGCTTCATCCCGATCGTGCCGCCCGTGTAGATGAGAAGTATCTTTCTTTCCATCTGGCTTATAAATAAAAGAGACGCTGCGCCGAGCGGGTGGTGACAGCAGCCACCTCCTCGAGCGGAAGTCCCTTGATCTGTGCTACTTTTTCGGCGACCAGCCGGACATAGGCCGGTTCGTTCCGCTTGCCGCGGTACGGAACGGGCGTCAGCCACGGGCAGTCGGTTTCCAGGACGATGTCGTCCAGCGACATCTTCTCCAGCGTCGCGGCGATACCGGCATTTTTATAGGTCACCACCCCGCCGATGCCGAACTTGAAGTCCGCATAACCGAGCAGCCGCCGGTAAACCTCGTAACTGCCGGAATACGCATGCATCACGCCCCGGAAGTCCACGCCCCGAAGGTCTTCCAGCACCCGGAAGAAATCTTCGGTGGCCTCGCGCAGATGGATGATCACCGGCAGCCCGGCTGCAGCCGCCATCGACACCTGCTCTTCCAGCACGCGCATCTGCTCCTTGATGAAATCTTTTGACCAGTACGCATCCAGGCCGATCTCGCCTACGGCATACCAGCGGCGGTCGCCCAGGTGTTCTTTCACGAAATCGAGTTCTTCCTGCCAGTTCTCCGCGACCGAGGTCGGATGCAGGCCGATGCAGGGAAAGGCGAAATCCGGGAGCGCGTCGGCCACTTCAAGCAGGGCCTGGTGGCAGGATCGGTCGATTCCGGGCATTACACAGGCGGTAACGCCGGCTTCCCGGGCGCGCGCAAGCACCGATTCGAAATCGGGCCGGAACGCTTCATCGTACAGGTGACAATGGGTATCGGTCAACATTCTTACAAAGATAATAAAAAATTGTTACCGTCGGCTACGATACGGCCCTCCATTTCCAGGGAAAGCAGCAATACGGTCGCTTCGCGGGCCGGGATTCCCATCCGCACGGAGAGGTCTTCCGGCGTGAGCGGGGCATGTTCCTGCAACAGTTGCAGGACCTGTTTCCGCTGGGGCGAATCCTCCGGACGGTATGGGCTTTTCGGGGTCTGCCGCAGGGCGGGCAGCGGCCATCCCAAGGTGTCAGGGATCGTGTCCTCATCGGCGACAAGCACCGCTTCCT
This sequence comes from uncultured Bacteroidia bacterium, assembly GCA_902789445.1. Classification (GTDB taxonomy): domain Bacteria; phylum Bacteroidota; class Bacteroidia; order Bacteroidales; family UBA932; genus Cacconaster. The sequence continues at coordinate 63,903 of CADAOB010000008.1, forward strand.
GTTTGGCTATCAGGCGGTTGCACCCCTCAAACGAAGCATCCGACAACCGGCCCGGCACGGCGAAGCAATCGCGGTTGTAGGAAGCGGCCAGTGACATCGTGATCAGGCCGCCGCCCTTGCGGTAGGATTCGGCCAGCAGCGTCGCGTCGGCGAGGGCGGCGATGATCCGGTTGCGCCGTAAAAAAGTGAAAGCGACCGGCGCCGTCCCGCGTGCGAAATCCGAGACAAGGGCGCCATTTTCTGCAATCCGGCCGGCCAGTTCGCCATGTTGCCGCGGATAGATTTCATCCAGTCCGCAGGGAAGCACGGCCACCGTCGGCAGGCCGCTTTCCAGCGCGGCGCCGTGGGCACAGCCGTCGATCCCGAGCGCCAGTCCGCTGACGATCGTCGGCTTCGGGTCGAGGGCGGCGAGGGCGCCGATCAACTTGCGGCAGGCATTGCGGCCGTGCCAGCTGCACTTGCGCGTCCCGACGACCGCCAGCGAGCGCGGGGCATCGAGGTCGGCCGTACCTTTACAATATAACAGGATCGGGGCATCGTCGCAAGCGGCCAGCCGGCGGGGATAGCCCGGCGCGCCGAGGCCCAGCAGCCGGATTCCGGCCTGCCGGGCCCAGGCGGCCTCGCGCTCCGCCCAGGCCAGCAGGCCGGGGTCCAGCAAGTGATCCACATAGGCGGCGGCGCCGGGCAGTACGGAAAGCAGTTCCTTGCGACGGGCGGCGAAAACGGCGGCCGGGCCGCCAAAATGTTCGAGCAGCCGCCGGCCGGCGGCACATCGGTACGCGAAAACTTTGCTCAGCGCACAATAATAAACAGAAAGGTCGGGCTCCATCTTCTTTTTTCCACGAAGATACGGAGCCCGCCCCACTTACCGCTGACAGAAAAGCAATTTCTGCCTTTCCCGAAAATCTATATTTTTCAATGCAAATGTTTACCTCCTGTGTTCGGGTATATGGCTTTCAGACCGTCTCGCTCCGCTCGACCCCTCCCACCGCCAAGGCGGCGGGCCCCTCCCTCTAATAGCCGAGGGTGGCTAAGGTCTTCAGGCCATATACCCTCACACATCCGGCAAATATAAAGTCCGCATCAGCGGACCGCCGGGGAGAGCCCCAGTATTAAATGATTAACATGGCATCGCCATAGGTACCGAACTGATAACCTTCTTCGATGGCGACCTTGTAGGCATCCATGATGTTCTTGTAGCCACCGAAGGCGGCGGCCGTCATCAGCATCGTACTGTAGGGCAGATGGAAATTGGTGACGAAAGCGTCGGGAATCGAGAACTGGTACGGCGGGAAGATGAACTTGTTGGTCCAGCCGTCGAAGGCACGGATTTCCTTCTTGGTGGTCACATACGTCTCCAGTGCACGCACCACCGTGACACCCACCGCGAAGACCTTGTTGCCCCGCGCATGCGCGCCGTTGACCGCCGCCGCCGTCTCCTCCGAAATGGAGTACTGCTCGGAGTCCATCTTGTGCTTGGAAAGGTCCTCCACATCCACATTGTGGAAATGCGCATTGCCCATATAGACCGTCAGGAACGTCCGGTCGATATCGTGGACCTCCATCTTCTTGAAAAGGATGCGGCTGAAGTGCAGGCCGGCCGCCGGGCAGGCCACGGCGCCCTCCTTGCTGGCGAAGATGGTCTGGAAGCGCTCTTTGTCAATCTCTTCCGCGTGCGGACGGATCCACTTGGGAACCGGCAGCGAGCCCATCTGGTAGAGCGTCTGGCGGAATTCCTCGTAGGTACCGTCGAAGAGGAAACGCAGCGTCCGGCCACGGGAGGTCGTATTGTCGATGACCTCGGCCACCAGGCTGTCGTTTTCCCCGAAATAGAGCTTGTTGCCAATGCGGATCTTGCGGGCCGGATCGACCAGCACGTCCCACAGACGCTGGTCGCGGTTGAGTTCACGCAGCAGGAAGACGTCGATCTCGGCGCCCGTCTTTTCCTTGTTGCCGCTCATCCGCGCCGGAAAGACCTTCGCATCGTTGAAGACGAACAGGTCGTGCGGAGCCGCATATTCGATGATATCCTTGAAAATCCGGTGCTCGATCGCGCCCGTGTCCTTGTGAACCACCATCAGGCGGCACTCGTCCCGCTCGGGGGAAGGGTATTTGGCGATCAGTTCCGGAGGCAGTTCAAATCCGAATTGAGATAATTTCATTTTTTAGATTTTATGCGAAAAAACAATAGTTATACGAAGAAAATCTAAAAAAGTTTCACATTATCCGGATTCATTGCCGCCTCAACCACATTGTCGATCGACAGGTAGATCGGGTAGAAGGCCTCGTCGTTCATCGGCGTATTGCGTCCTATGAGGGCACGGACCTGCACCAGCATCGTAGGACCGGAGATTTCCCATTCGCCAGCTGAGGGCACGACGCCCTGCGAAGCCGTATAGGCGATGAATTCCCGCTTGAGGTCGAGCCCGTCGAGGAAACGGTTCAGCGTGGGAAGGTCCCGGATCTCCCGCAGACGCGGCCGGTAGCGGTCAGCCATCTGGTTGGCAAACTTCACCTGCAGGCTCTGCCGGTTGCATTTGCCCATGTACTCCGTATAGCGGGTCGTGTCGAGCGGAACGAAGACGTCGGGGATGATACCGCCGCCGCCATAGACCGTCCGGCCGCCACGGGTCTCGAACTTGAGCGTATCGTTGACCTTGATACTGTCCACGCTCATCATCTCCCCGTGGAGATAGCGCTCATAGATATCATAGCCGTAACCCTCGCCGTAGGGCTTCTGGATGCAGCGGCCCGATGGTGTATGGTAGCGCGCCACGGTCAGCCGGATGCCCGAACCGTCGCTGAAGAAGAGCGGTTCCTGCACCAGCCCCTTGCCGAAGGAGCGCAGGCCGAAGAGCGTCGCCCGGTCGTTGTCCTGCATCGCCCCGGCGAAAATCTCGCTGGAGGAAGCCGATCCCTCATTGATGAGCACGGCCAGCTCGATGTCGCGGCAACTCCCCTTCCCGTCCGCGAAAACGTCGTTGCGGGGCCGGTTGCGTCCTTCCATATAGACGATCAGGTCGCCTTTCTCCAGGAATTCGTTCGAGAGCAGCAGCGCCTGGTCGAGATAGCCGCCCGTATTGTCGCGCAAGTCGAAGAGCAGCCGTTTCATGCCTTTTTCACGCAGCGACAGCGCAGCCTTGAGGAACTCCAGGTAGGTGCTGCGGGCAAATTTCGAAAGCTTGATGTAGCCGGTGGTGTCGTTGATCATGAACGCCACGTCCACGCTGTTGACCGGAATCACATCGCGGATGATATTGAACTGGATGGGATCCTTCACCCCGTCCCGCTGCACATAGATGCGCACCTGGGAGCCGCGTTTGCCTTTCATCAGGCGCACCATCGAGTCCTGGGGCGTCTGCGTGCCCGCGATGACCCGGTCGTCCACCTGGACGATCCGGTCGCCCGACAGCAGCCCGGCCTTCTCGGAGGGGCCGCCCGCGATGACGTGCGTCACCACGGCCGTGTCGTTGGGCACGTTGAACTGGATGCCGATGCCGTCGAATCCGCCCTGGAGGTCCTGTTCGGCCTCTTCCATTTCAACAGGCGGCAGATAGACCGAATGCGGGTCGAGGTGCGCAAGGATGTCGGGCAGGATCTGCTCCGTCACGGCTTTCTGGTCGATCTCATCCACATAGTCGCGGTCCACGCTCTGGAGCACGAGCATCAGTTTGGCCCAGTCCGAATCGGGGATCTTCACTTCATTTTTCCGCCCGTGCAGCCACACCCGTCCGATCAGGACCAGCATCAGCACGAGCACCACGAGCCACCCAAGGGCGAGCAGCCGTTTGTGCATCTTTTCATCCATCGCTTATTCTTCGAATTTTTCGACCTGGATTCCGGCACGGCGCAGCAGGTCCACGCCGTCGGTAATCCTGTATTCTTCCTGATAGACCACCCGGCTGATACCGGCCTGGATGATCAGTTTGGCACATTCCAGACAGGGCGAAGCCGTCACATAGAGCGTGGCGCCCAGGCTGCTGTTGCCGCTCTTGGCCACCTTGGTGATGGCATTGGCCTCAGCATGCAGCACATAGGGTTTGGTGACGCCCGTCTCATCTTCGCAGACATTCTCAAATCCGCTGGGTGTACCGTTATAGCCGTCACTGATAATCATCCCCTGTTCACCGAGGCCATCTCCAGGTAGCTCCTGTCGAATTTCTTTTCTTTATCCATGGTTTACTGTGCGTTTGCGCCACGCTGGTAGAGGTAGCGCTTGATGCTCCGCTTGGGCGTTTTCTCAAATTCCTGATCCACGATTTCAACCCGCGACAGCTTGCAGTACTGGTCGAGTTCGAGATTGGCCAGCTGCATGCCTTCGGTGAGTTTCTCCAGCAACTGGCCGCGGTCGAGACCGTCTTCCTGCGCCTGCTCGAAATCGGGATAGACCAGGCCGATGAGTTTGAAGTCGTCTTCGATCACCAGTGACTCCACGACATAGGGCATGTTGTTGAGAATGCTCTCGATCTCCTCCGGATAGATGTTCTGCCCCGAAGGCCCGAGGATCATGCTCTTGCAGCGCCCCTTTAAATAAAGGTATCCGTCTCCGTCGATGACGCCCATGTCGCCGGTGCGGAACCAGCCGTCCACAAAGGCTTCCTTGGTAGCCATTTCATTCTTGTAGTAGCCCAGGAATACATTCTCGCCCTTGACCAGCACTTCGCCCGGAATCTTTTTCGGATCGTCCGAATCGATCTTGATCTTCATCCGGGGCGCCGCCTTGCCGCAGGAATAGAGCTTGGTCTTGTCCCAGTGGACATAGGTGATGATCGGTGCACATTCGGTCATGCCGTAGCCGATGGTGAAGGGGAAATTGATGCGCTTGAAGAAAGCTTCCGCCTCGCGGTTGAACGGGGCGCCGCCGATGATCACCTCGCCGAACTTGCCGCCGAAGGCCTGGACCAGGTTCTCGCGGATCTTGTTCTTGACCATCTTGTCGAGCACCGGCAGGTTGAGCATCATCTTGATGCGTTTCTTGCTGATGAAGGGCAGCAGCATGTTCTTGTAGATCTTTTCGATGACCAGCGGCACGGCGATGATCGTGTCGGGTTTGACCGACCCCATCGCTTCGAGGATCACCTTCGGGCTGGGGAGCCGCGTCAGGAAGAAGACCTGCGCGCCGAGGGTCATTTCGAACAGGAACTCGAAGATCATGCCGTACATGTGGGCGGTCGGCAGCATCGAGACCATCCGGGAATTGCAGTCCATCTGCGGCTCGGCTTCGTGGGCGAACTGCACATTGGAGAGCAGGGCCCGGTAGGGAATCATCACGCCCTTCGAGAAGCCCGAGGTACCGGAGGTATAACTGATCAGGGCCAGTTCATCCGGCAGATCGACGTGGTAATGCAGGTGTTCCTTCTTGAAACCGTCGGGATAGCGCTGCCGCATCCGGGGCTCGGTCTCCTCCATGGCGCTGGCCGCTACCGGGTTGATGGAACGGACCACCTTGAATTCGCTGAGCGTGACCACCACCTCTACGCCGGGCAGGTCCAGCTCGGTCATGTTCGCCCAGATATTGTCGCCCACGAAGAAGATGCGGGCTTCGCTGTGGCTGACCAGGTGCCGGAGGTTGGCCGGCTGGAACTCGTGGAGGATCGGTACGACCACCGCCCCGTAGGTCATCGCCGCCAGATAGGCGACGCCCCAGTTGACCTGGTTCTTGGAGCAGACGGCCACCCGGTCGCCCGATTTGAGGCCGCAGGCCTCGAAAAACAGGTGCAGCTCCGCAATCTTGCGGGCCAAATCCTTGTAATAGAGCGTCTCCTGATTGTAGTTGGTCAGGGCCGGGCGATCCCAGTTGTTCTTGAAACTCTGTTCAAAAAGCACGTTCAGGGATTTCTTTCTGGAGGGTTTCTTAGCCATAGCGTTGTCTTATGAAAAATCCTGCAATTTGCAAAGATGCGAATAAAGACCGTGATTTGCAACCAAAATTTCGTGTGTCCCCTCTTCCACGATGCGTCCGGCCTGGATGACATAGATCCGGTCGGCATTGCGGATGGTGGACAGGCGGTGGGCGATGACCAGCGAGGTGCGGCCGCCCATCAGCCGGGCCAGTGCATCCTGGACCAGGCGTTCGCTCTCGGTATCGAGCGCCGAGGTGGCTTCGTCGAGGATCAGGATGGGCGGATTCTTGAGCACGGCGCGGGCGATGGCGATGCGCTGCCGCTGGCCGCCCGAGAGTTTGGACCCGCGGTCACCGATATTCGTGTCGTAACCTTCGGGCAACTGCCGGATAAACTCGTCGGCATTGGCCGCGCGGGCCGCCGCCTCGACCGCTTCGCGCGTGGCGCCGGGCATCGCGAAGGCGATGTTGTTGAACACCGTATCATTGAAGAGGATGGACTCCTGCGTCACGATGCCCATCAGGGCCGTCAGCTCATCCAGCCGCATCGTGCGGATGTCCTTCCCGTCGATGCGGATGGCGCCTTCCGTCACGTCATAGAAACGCGGCAGCAGGTCGGCCAGCGTGGACTTTCCGGCCCCGGAGGGCCCCACGACGGCCACCATCTTCCCCTTGGGTATGGTCAGGCAGACATCCCGGAGCACCGGTTCTTCCCCATAGGAGAACGAGACATGGTCGAAGGTCACGCCTTCCCGGAAATCCGTAACGGGCGATTCACCGTCCCGGATGGGCGTCGGGGCGTCGAGGATGGCGAAGATCCTGTCGGCGGAGACCAGTCCCTTCTGCACCAGGGCATACGACTTGGCAATGGTCTTGGCCGGTTCCAGGACCCGCCAGTAAAACATGATATAGACGATGAACTGCGGCCAGGTCATGCCGAGGCTGCCGTGATAGTTGAGCCAGCCCCCGTAGAACAAGACGGCAGCCGCGATGCCGATGCCCAGCACTTCCGATACCGGAGAGGCCAGTTCCTGCCGGTTGCGGACCTGGCGGAGGATCCGCCGGTGCCGCTGGTTGTCCCGGTCGAAACGGTCTTCGACGTAGCGGCGGGCACCGAAGGCCTTGATGATGCGCGCGCCCGAAATGGCCTCGTCGAAATGGCTCAGGAGGCGGCCCATGAGGCTTTGCGTTTCGATCGAGCCGGTGCGCAGGCGCCGGGTGATGCGGCTCACGATGAAGGCCGACACCGGCAGGGCGACCAGCGAAACCAGCGTCAGCTGCGGCGACATGTAGATGAGCATCGCCAGAAAACCGACTACCAGCAGCGGTTCCCGGAAAAAGGCGTGGAAGCTGCCGGCAATACCGCTCTGCACTTCAGCCACGTCGTTGGATATGCTGGAAAGCACGTCCCCCTTGCGCTGGTTGGTGAACCAGCCTACGGGCAGCGACAGGATCTTGTCGAAAAGCGCCGAGCGCAGATTCTTCATCAGCCGGGTCTCCATCCCGACCAGGATCCATTGCGACAGGTAGCGGCAGACATTGGCCAGCAGGCTCGAAGCCACCAGGGCGGCGCAGACGAAAAGCAGTCCCTGGATGACACCCCGGTCGCGGATGATCGACGAAAGCACCCAGCTGAAAAGCCCGGTCACATAGTCGAGGCTCCAGGCGAACTGGGGCCGGGCCAGCGTGGCTTCCGCCACCGGCTCTTCAAAAAGCACCGACAGCAGCGGGCCGAGCAAGCCGTAGTTCATCACGCCGAACACGACGGAAAAGACCGACAGCAAGAGGTAGCCGGGCACGCTGCGGCCAACGGGCCGTGCATACGACAGGACGCGTTTGAATGTCTCCCGAGATGACATGCCGCAAATATACGAAAAATCGCCATTTCCGAATCGTGGCGACGCTTTTCGCCAAACTGGCGCACATCAACCCCGCTCTGTCGTGGCTGTCGGTTACGCAGATGTGCGCCATAGCCCGATTTTGAACTGCCCCCTAAAAGTTGGACGGGTTATTGATTTGTTTTAGATAATTCTTCCTATAGTCGACGGGGCTCATTTT
>CADAOB010000009.1 GCA_902789445.1 uncultured Bacteroidia bacterium
AAAAATATTATTGTCCGTAAGGACATGAAAATGAATAAATTAAGATTAACCAACGTGATCGAGAACCATTTTTATTTGGATTTCAACTGGAAAGATGGAGGTGCCGTTTTGTCTGTGTCGCAAAGAGTTTCATTGCTTAAAACGCAGTCTTCGCGCCGCGACACTGACGAAACAGACGAATGGTCAGTGTCGTGGCAGAGAAAGCACACCAATACCCAGCGCGCGCAAGACATACCTTCGTGAAAGGCGCCCCGGAATTGAAGTTGGCTGCCGGCTTCGGCTAAAATCTTTCTGTCCCGGATGGAACAGAAAGCGCGAAAGAGGTTCTAAAAGTAATACGTAAACCCGGCACCCAGGTCAGCTTGATAGGGCTTGTAAAAGAGCCGGAAATCGCAATGGCTGCCTGCCAGGCCGACTTGGAATTTTGCAGCGCCCCAATAGGTTCCGATGAAATCGAATTCATAGCCGCCTCCGAGATAAGCGGTAACCTGTCGCCCTTTGATCAAGTTCAGATTCAAGAGAAGCGGAACCTGGATGCCGGACAGGCGCGTACCATAGATATAACGGACGCCACCCAGCAGATTAAGCCACTGGTCAGGCCTGCCTACGCGGGCACGCACCCCAAGCCCGAAACTGGGCGTAACGGAAGGGCTACTTGGAAGGAAACAGTCGAGACTGGCATCGATTCCCACACGGAGAACCTTGTCGTTCTGCCCCATCAGCAAGAGTGGCAGCAAAAGTGCCGCAAACAGAACAAGCATCCTTTTCATCGGAAATGATCGCTTTCGTTTACACAAAATTAACAAAAAGAGTGGTGTTTTTGACATTTTTTCGATAACTTGCACAGAATTAAGCGTGCAAATTCTTAAAAATACCTCTTATGAAGAACTTTTTCGTCAAATGCATGGCTGTCGCGGTGATGCTTTTCTTAGCCTGCGGCACCCAGATCCAAGCCCAGAACCTTTTGAAAGGGCTCAAGGAGAAAGCTGAAAAAGCTGTCAAGCAGACTGTTAACAACGGAAACAAGCCGTCTTCCGGGACGAATGCAGTTTCCGGTGCCCTCAACAAAGCCACCTCGGCCATCCCGGCCGGCAAAGGCAAGACCTACTATGTGAGCGTATCGACCGGTTCGGCCCGCGCCGACGGCCTGACGCCCGCTACCGCAATGAAAGACCTGCAGAAGGCCATTGACGCAGCGGAAGACAACGACCAGATCTTTGTCGCCGAAGGCAACTACCTGGGCAACATGGACCGCGGCTACATCGAGTGCGGCAAATTCGGAAACGCCCAGAACGACCGCGGCAAATTCATCAGTTTCTACGGCGGCTACTCCACCGATTTCACGGAACGCGACGTCATCAAACACGTGACCAAGTTCCAGCCGACCAGCCAGAAATTCATCGCCCCGCTGTTCAACATCAACGCCCGCAGGCCTTACGGCTACACCGGCCCGATGGGCACCGTGGTCATCGACGGCTTCGTCTTCGACCTGGGCGAGAACAACCTCTACTGCGCAGCCAACGTGGATGACGACCGGACCGGCACCCCCAACACGGGCGTGCTCACCGGCCGCTTCATCGAGCCGGACGGCGCACCGGCCGTCCCCAAGGTCGGCTATGCCAACGGCGACGAGTATGGCCTGCACATGGATGTTGAAGGCAACGTGCGCGTCTCCAACTGCATCTTCGTCAACTGCCGCGACTACGGCATCGCCGCGATGATGGGCAAGGGCCACATGGAAATCTGCAACAACATCTTCATTTCCTGCCGCTACGCTTCCTGCCAGGTCAGGGGCACCACGAAAGACAGTGAAATCGACCAGGTTTCGCTGGACTTCCACCACAACACCGTCCTCTTCACCTGGACGCGCACCAAGGTATTCGAGGACATGGGCCAGGGCTTCCGCTTCATGAACGGCATCCGCACGATCGATGTCCACAACAACATCTTCGGCTGCAACAGCAACTGCGGTGTCGAGCGCGTGTACTATGAGACCAATGCCTCGATCGAGAAACTCAAACAGAGCAATCTCTACGACAACTACTTCTTCGCCAACAAGCGTGACCTCGAGATCGCCTCGATGGGCGCCGCCACCATTTCCGTTCCGGCCGCCCGCATCGAGGAAGCCGAGCAGATCGGTCCCAAATACGAAGGCAACATGGAACTGCCCGCCGGCAACGAGGCGTTCCTCAACGCCATCGACCAGCCGTATCTCCAGGGCTACATGAACCTGACGATCATCTCTTCCCAGAGCTACGACGCCAATTCCACAGCCAACCAGATCAATCGCATCTTCGGCATGAACCAGACCGGCAGTGAGATTGTCCGCCCGAACATGTACTGCAACAAGTATCCTTGGGAAAAAGCCAAAGACCTCTTCGGCAAAGTTCCCGGCTACGGCGCCCAGATGCCGCAGTAGGCGGATTGAACGCCAATAAAAAAGCGCTTGCAGTGACCTGCAAGCGCTTTTTTTAGAGTCGACCGGCTCACTCCTCGGTACCGAGTCCCAGGTCTTTCAGGAAGTTCCCGATGCCTTCCAGTAAGGAAGGGAGTTGTTCGATCACGCCGTTGACGGCGTCCACCGCCGACTTGATGCCACTCTTGGCAGCCAGGCCGACATATTTGGTGATGGCCGAGCGGATCTGCTTCTGCTGGTCCGCATTGTAGGAACTCCGGTTCTGGGTGTATTCATCGACCAGCTTCTCGAACTGGGCGTTCGCCTTTTTCCAGTCATCTTCCGAGAACTTGTCGCAGCGCTTCTCGACATAGCCGACAAACTTATCGAAGCGTGCCGGGAGCGTCTCCTTGCAGGAGGTCATCGCGATGACGGCCACCGCCGCCATCAGCATCAGGGCAAAAAATCTTTTCATATCGCAGGGTTTAATTGGTTTCAATGGGTTTCCGGTCTTCAAAGGTAGTAAAATTCTTGATCTACAACACCATCTCCTCCCGGAAAGTGGCGCCGGAGGGGTAGATGCCGGTGAGGGTGATGCGGTGTGCGGGTGCATCGGGGAAGAGGAGGATGCGGATGCCGTCTGGCGCGGTTTCGCGGATCAGGCCGCCTTCGACGCGCCAGGAGAGCGATCCTACGGCCTTGCTTCCGACGCGGATCCATTGCCCGGATTCGAGGTGGACGCGGACAGGATCGTCTTCCATTTCAGCGGAGAAGAAATCCGCCATCAGGTGTTCGAATTCGTAGAAATGTGGCGTCAGATTGCCTTCCGGGTCCTGATGCAGGGCGTGGGCCGGTTCGGTGTAGGTGTACAGCTGGGTGCGGTAGCCCAGCGTGCGGGCCCGCTGGTCGATCATGCTAGAACCATACATCTTACTGAAGACCACGCCATTCAGCGGCTCAAAAGGCTTGTCTTTGAACAAGATCCGGAACGGATGGTCATAGCCGTAAGGGACGATCGGGTCATTTTTGCTATGGAAAGAAATGATGGAAACATTGTCATTGCCGAGCAGGGAAAGATCCGAAAGCGCGCCCCACATATTGCCCACAGCCCGGATGCGGAAGGATGCCGTATCCTGGGGGTTGATCTTGTCGATCGGTCCTTCGTCCACGGGATTGCTGCCAAAAATGCCGAGGATATCCCCCACCACGCCGCCACGGGAACTTTTCGGACGGTCTTTCTCGCGCATGAAGGCCAGATTCAATGCCGTAATGGCCCCGGCGCTCGTACCTGCCACGAATACCCGCTGCGGATCGACCCCGTAGCGGTCTTGTGACACGAGAAAGCGCACCGCCGCACTGGCGTCCTGCAGCGCCCGGTAACCGGCCCGTTCGACTTCATCCGACAAGAGCCGGAATCCCATCCGGTAATTGATCGACGCGGCCACATAGCCCAGCGAGGCAAAGTAGCGGCACCAGCCTTCGAATTCAGGCTCCGCCTTGTCGCCATTATAGAAAGCGCCTCCGTGAATCATCACAAACAGCGGCCGCGGGCGCACACCACTGTCCTCCGGGAGATAGACATCCAGGGTGAGCGGACAGTCCCGTTTCCGCGTCAACTCGCCTGCCCGGTCGAAATAGATCTTGGAAAAGCGCTGGTTCCCTACCGGCGGATAACTGGTCCAGAAGCCGCTTGCATGGCCATAGACCACATCTTTTTCAACCCGTACACCGTAAGAGGGATCATGATACGCTTTTACCGCAGGGCGGTCTTCGAACGGAGGGGCTTCATAGGGACGGCAAGAGAAAGCGCGCACACGGCCGTCCGGAAACCGCATCCGGAACGCGCCGCGTTTCCAAAATGCGGTAACACGCACTGTATCGGCATACACCGCGCCGGTGTCCCGGTAAAAAAGGCCCTCCAGCCTGCCTTTCGGATGAATGGCCGAAAACACGACAACTCCGCCCGAATCGACCGGCGCAGCGTTCTTTACATCATCGGAAAAGCTGAGCTCATAAATCCGGAACAAGTCCAATGAAGCCGTATCTTTCTGGCAGGAAGCCAGGAAAAGCAGCACGGCTCCCAGCAGCAAACGGGTGGCAAAACGCTTTATGGCACTTGCTGCAGACATTTATTTAAAAATCCCCAATCCGTCGACCCAAGTCTGGATGTCGCCGTCGATGACGTTGTTCAGCACCTTGCCGTCCACCCAGTTGATCTTCGGATAGGCTGCCTTGAAATCGGCGTTGGCCTTGTCGATGCTGCTTCCGCCGGAAGTGGCGAAGAAGACAACCGTCTTGCCTTCAAAGCCATAGGCCTCGATGAAGGTGTTGATGATGGTCGGCGCCGTGTACCACCAAACCGGGAACCCGATGAAGACGACATCATAGCTATCGGCATCGGCCAGATCTTTCACGATAGCCGGACGGGAGGCTTGGTCCTGCATTTCGAGGGTACTGCGGGAGGTTTTGTCGGTCCAGTCGAGGTCGGCGGCGGTGTATTTCACCTCCGGCTTGATTTCATACAGGGTGGCACCGGTCACTTTGGCCAGGTCCTTGGCGACGGCCTGGGTCGTTCCGGTGGCGGAGAAATATGCGACGAGTGTTTTCATTTCAGCAGGTTTGTTTTGTTTTTTCTGTCCGCAGGCCACCACGACCAGGGCGATGGCTGCAAGGAGGATCAAAGCTCTTTTCATACGGTGAAGGTTTTACAGGATTTCATTGTAAGCTAATCAGGACAAAGTTCGGAATTATACCCTTAAATTGTTCGGTAAATTGATTATTTTTGCAGCAAAAGAACAAAAAAACAAGTAAAAAGTATGAAACGGATTCTTATTCTGATTGCCGTGGCAGCCAGTGCACTGCTGGCCCTCAGCTGTGGCAGGAACGCCAAGAAGCAGGCTGCGGACAGCGCGACGCCGGCTGAGACGGCTTCCGTCGTCTATTTTACCACCGAGATTACGCCCGAGAGCCTCGTCAAAATCTACGAAGCGGTGGGACGGCCTGCCACGGGCCGCGTGGCCATCAAGATATCCACCGGTGAAATGGGCGGAAACAACTACCTGAAACCGGAACTGATCGCACCCCTTGTCAAGAAAGTAAACGGCACCATCGTCGAGTGCAACACCGCCTACGGCGGATCCCGCGCAACGACGGCCGTCCATAAGGAGACCATCCGCGCCCACGGTTTCTATGACGTGGGCGACGTGGACATCATGGATGAGGAAGGCGAATTCCAGATTCCCGTCAAGGACGACAAATGGATCAAGTACGACATCGTCGGCTCCCATCTGAAGAACTACGACTTCATGATCAACCTGGCCCATTTCAAGGGACACGCGATGGGCGGCTTCGGCGGCGTGCTCAAGAATGCCTCCATCGGCGTGGCTTCGCCCAACGGCAAAGTCTATATCCACTCCGCCGGCGCCGTCCAGGAGGCGAACCCCGAGGGCAATCTCCACGCACCGGAAGGCTGGTCCGAATCGCCCGAGAAAAACACGCCGTTCATCGAATCGATGGCGGCGGCAGCCCAGGCCGTCCATGAATTCTTCGGGGAAGGCAAGAACATCCTTTACATCGACGTGATGAACAATATCTCCATCGACTGCGACTGCGACTCCCATCCGGCCGACCCGACCATCCAGGACATCGGCATCGCCGCCTCGACCGACCCCGTCGCCCTCGACAAGTTCTGCCTCGACCAGGTCTTCAACCTGCCCAACGACGAACACAACGACACGAAGGCCCTGCTGGAGCGCATCAACGCCCGCCACGGCACCCACATCGTGGACCGCGGCCAGGAGATCGGCCTCGGCACGAAGAACTACACCGTTGTCCGACTCTAAGCCAAACGTTGCACAAAATTTCGGATAAAGCCGGCCCTATCAGCCGGCTTTTGTTGTTTCAGCGGACGACGAAGCGGTCGCGGCCGGAGATGTCGGGGAGGAGACGCGCGCCGGGGAAGAGGGCGGCGACTTCGGGGCCGAAACGTTCGTTGATCTCAAGATAGACGTGGCCGTCGGGGCGCAGGAGCGCATCGGCCCAGCGGGCGATGGCGCGATAGAACTTCAACGGATCGTCATCGGGGACGAAAAGGGCTTCGGCCGGTTCGAAATCGAGGACATTGGGCCGCATCGCGGCGCGCTCGCTGTCACAGATGTACGGTGGATTGGAGACGATGACATCGAACTTCGGCAAGCCGGCCGGCGGCTCCGCCAGCACGTCGGCGCTGAAGAAGATCGGCTTGGCCCCCCGCACCTTGACGCGCTGCTTGCAAGCATAGCGTAGCGCCGCTTCCGACAGGTCGCAGCCATAGACCATCGCCTCCGGAAACTCAGCCGCCAGCGACCAGGCGATACAACCCGATCCCGTGCAGATGTCGAGGATGCTGAAAGGGCCATCCTCCTCATCGTCGGAGAGATGCCCGGTCGCGCCGGGCATGACGGGAGCATCCTCGTCGGCATAGAGGTCGTCGATGATGCGGGACACCAGTTCCTCCGTTTCCGGACGGGGAATCAGACAGCCCTCGCCTACCTTGAAACGATGGCCGCAGAACTCCGTGAAGCCCAGCACATACTGCAGCGGCCGGCCGGTCACCAGTTCGTCCAGTGCCGACGACATTTCAGATGTCCGGTCCGAGCCGGGCAAGACAGAGTCCGGATCCGAGATATACTTATAAGAAGGTATTTCCGTGAAATGCTCCAGCAGGCGGAAGGCGATGGCCTTCGACTCCGGCTCGGGATAGAGGGCCGACAGCCGGTCGATGCACTGCCTGACAAATCCAGCGAGGGTCATGCGGACAGGGCTTCGTCGATCAGGACATCCAAGACCTCGCTGACGGAGAGGCCGGCGGCGCGGATCTGGGCCGGGACGAGCGACATCTTCGTCATGCCCGGAACCGGATTGATCTCCAGGAAATAGACCTTGCCCGATTCCGTCATGATGTAGTCGCAACGGATCAGGCCACGGCAGCCGAAATGCTGGTAGATGCGGCGCGTCTGCTCCCGGATGGTATGGGCCTGCTCTTCCGTGATCTGCGCCGGGCAGACCTCGTCGCTCTTGCCCAGATACTTCGCCTCATAGTCGAAATACTCGTTGTGCGAAATGATCTCCGTGACCGGCAGCGGGACAATCAGGCCGTCCCGGTTGAAAACGCCCTCGGTCATTTCCCGGCCGGGGATGTAGCTCTCGATCAGGACATCGTCACTTTCGGAGAAAGCAGCGGCAACCGCCGGCGCCAGGTCTTCGATGCGCTTGACCTTCGTCACGCCGAACGAACTGCCGCCGTCGTTGGGCTTGACGAAGACCGGCAGGCCCAACTGCTCCACGACCGCTTCGGCATTGAGCGGTTCGCCGCGGTGCAGGAAGATTTCAGGCGCCAGGGGAATGCCCAGTCCCTGCAGCGCCTTCTTGCAGGCGTGTTTGTCGAAAGTCAGGGCCGCCACACGCGACGAGCAGGTGGTGAAGGGTACCCCGTGCTTCTCCAGTTCCGCCTGGAGAATCCCGTTCTCGCCCGGCGTTCCGTGGATCATGATCAGCGCCACGTCGAATTCCTTCAGACGGGAAGGGATGAAAGGCGCGATCGGAACAGCCACATCCGTCACCGCCGGGTCGCACACCGACCACTGCCCGTCGCGCAGCAAGAGTTCGGTCACTTCATAGCGGGCCGGGTCCAGGCAGGTCGCCACATATTTTCCGCTGAGTACAGAAATACCCCATTCGGAGGAGTCGCCTCCGTAAATCAATGCTATTTTTTTCATTATCTATCTATCAGTTAAAATAATCGTTGCCCGTAGCGGTAGCATCGGCCGTGTCGTCCGAAGAGCCGTCGCAGAGTTGGTCCAGGGTCCAGCCTAGCGGCGGGACAAACACGTCGCTGGCCCCGATCGGAATGGAGGGATCGTTGTAAACCTTCTGCATGAAGAGCGCCCAGATGGGCAGCGCCATGTTGGCGCCGGCACCCTGCGCCGTACTGGAGAAGTGGACCTGCCGGTCCTCGCCTCCGACCCACGCGCCAGCCGTGATCTTGGGCGTGTAGCCGATGAACCAGCCGTCGGAGTTGTCGTTGGTCGTACCGGTCTTGCCGGCGATGTCACCCTGGATGTTGTAGCGCCAGCGGATGCGGCCGGCCGTACCGTCGTTGACCACGCCCTGCATCATATTGATCATCTTGTAGGCCGTGATCTCGCTGATGGCCTCCCGCTTGCGCGTAGAGAAGGTAGCCAGCACGTTACCGGCGTTATCCTCGATGCGCGTGACGAACATCGGATAGCAATAGACGCCGCGGCCGGGATAGGTGTTGTAGGCCGCCACCATTTCCATCACGCTCAAGTCGCAGGAACCCACGCAGAGCGAGACCACCGGATCGAGGTAGCTGCTGATGCCCATCTTCCGGCAGATCTCCACCAGCGCGAAGGGTCCGAACTGTTTCATCAAGTAGGCGGAGATGTTGTTGCGGCTGTTGGTCAGACCCCATTTGAGGGTCACGATGCGGTCGTCCACCTCGGCCTTCGGGGCCCAGTCGGTGCCGTTCACGTCGATGGTATAGGTCGTATTGGCCACCTTGTCGCAGGGCGTGTAGCCCTCCTGCATGGCCAGCGTATAGAGGAAGGGCTTGAAGGTCGAACCGACCTGGCGCTTGCCCTGTCCGATGTTGTCGTATTTGAAGAAACGGTAGTCGGGTCCGCCCACATAGGCTTTCACGTTACCGGTATTGGGTTCGATGGCCACGAACGCGGCCCGCAGGAACGACTTGCAGTAGCGGATCGAGTCGTTGGGGGTCATCGTGGTATCGACATAGCCTTTGTTGTTCCAGGCGAAGACCCGCATCTGCACGGGCGTGTCGAAAGCCTTGGCGATCTCGGCATCGGAGGCGCCCTCCGCCTTCATGTTGCGGTAGCGGTCGCTCCAGCGGCGGCCGTTGCGCATGAGCCGGTCCACTTCCTCCTGCGGCACGTCGTTGGCGAAGGGGAAGTTCTTGCGGTATTTGAGTTCTTTGTTCAGGGTCGCCTGCAGTTCCTTGCCCAGATGCTGGGCCACGGCCTGCTCGGCGTATTTCTGCATCCGGGAATCCAGCGTGGTGTAGATGCGCAGGCCGTCGCGGTCCAGGTCGTACTGCGTCCCGTCGGGCTTGCGGTTCTTGTTGAGCCAGCCGTAGAGGGGATTGTCGCGCCAGGCCAGGGAGTCGGCCCGGTAATCCTCCACCTGGGCATAGCTGGAGCGCTTGGGCTGGGTGGCGTTCATGAACTTGCGGAGCATGTCGCGGAAATAGGGTCCGTAGCCGGAATTGTGGTCCTGCTGCTTGTAGGTCACCACGATGGGGATGGCGGAAATGGAATCCCGCTCGTGCTTCGAGAGATAGTCGTTGCGCTCCATCTGCCGCAGCACATGGTTGCGGCGGGCCAGCGACTGCTCGGGATTGAGGGCCGGGTTGTAACGGGTCGGCTTGTTGACCATGCCGATCAGGCAGGCGCCTTCCTCCACGGTCAGGTCGGCGGGATCTTTGGCGAAGAAGGTATTGGATGCGGCCTTGATGCCGTAGGCGTTGCCGCCGAAGAAGATCTGGTTGAGATACATCGTCACGATCTCCTCCTTGGTATAGTTGCGCTCGATCTTGACGGCGGTGATCCACTCTTTGAGCTTGATGCCGATCATCTTGAGCTGGCGGCCGCCGGGGATGCGGCTGCGGACGTCCTGGCGGGGATAGAGGGTCTTGGCCAGCTGCTGGGTGATGGTGCTGCCGCCGCCCTGCGAGGAGTCACCCAGCAGGAGGGTTTTCACGGCCACGCGGCCCAGGCCGCGGAAGTCGATGCCGGAATGGCGGTAGAAGCGCGCGTCCTCGGTGGCGATGGCCGCATCGATCACGTGTTTCGGGATCTGGTCGTAACTCACATAGGAGCGGTTCTCGATATGATAGGTGTTGAGCACCTTGCCGTCTTCGGAGATCAGCAGCGTTGCCAGGTTGCTGTCGGGGTTCTCGATCTGTTCGAAGGAAGGGATCTTGGCGAACAGGGCGACCAGCAGCAGGGCCAGCACCAGCACAGCCACGGGCAGGGTGATCAGGATCCAGAACCACTTGGTTATTTTCTTCTGTAGGCTCTCTTTCATTTTTAACTTCGTTAAAGGCCCGGCGTCGGGCGATATATCCTGCAAATTTAGAAAAAAAGATTTGGAAATTTGCCCCCTTTATCCCTTACTTTGCACTTCCAAAACCAAAAATGAACGAGATGGGAGAGAATTTAGTCATTGTGGAGTCTCCGGCGAAAGCCAAGACCATTGAGAAGTTTCTGGGAAAAGCCTACACGGTAAAATCGAGTTTCGGCCACATCCGTGACCTGAAGAAGAAGGGACTGGGGATCGACATCGAGCACGGTTTCCTGCCCCAGTATGAGATTTCAAGCGACAAGAAAAAGACGGTGACAGAGCTCAGCGCAGCGGCCAAGAAGGCCCAGACGGTCTGGCTCGCCTCCGATGAAGACCGCGAGGGAGAAGCCATCGCCTGGCACCTCTCCGAAACGCTCGGCCTGCCGGCGGACAAGACCCGCCGCATCGTATTCCACGAAATCACCAAGAACGCGATCCTCGAGGCCATCGAGAACCCGCGCGACATCGACATGAACCTGGTCAAGGCCCAGCAGGCACGCCGCGTCCTGGACCGGCTCGTGGGCTTCGAACTCTCCCCGATCCTGTGGAAGAAAATCCAGCCCAAGCTTTCAGCCGGCCGCGTCCAGTCGGTCGCCCTCCGGCTGATCGTGGACCGCGAACGCGAGATCGCCGCCTTCGAGGCCAAGGCCTATTTCCGTGTGGAAGGCCTTTTCTATGTGGAAGGCTCCAAGCGGCCCATCCGCGCCACGCTCGACCGCAAGTTCGAGACGGAGGCCCAGGCCCGCGAATTCCTCGAGCGCTGCCGCGGCGAGCAGTTCCAGGTCACTTCGGTCGAGAAACGCGAAGCCCGGCGCAGCCCGGCTCCGCCGTTCACCACCTCCACGCTCCAGCAGGAAGCCGCCCGCAAGCTCGGCTATTCCGTGAGCCAGACCATGTCGATCGCCCAGCGCCTCTACGAAGCCGGTCTGATCACCTACATGCGTACGGACTCCATGAACCTGTCCACGCTCGCCTTGGGCACGACCAAGGAGATGGTGACCAAGCTCTACGGCGCCGAATACTCGAAAACGCGCAACTACCACACCCGCGTCAAAGGCGCCCAGGAAGCGCATGAGGCCATCCGCCCCACCTACGTCAGCAACCAGGACATCGAAGGCACCGCCACCGAGCGGCGGCTGTACAACCTCATCTGGAAGCGCACCGTCGCCTGCCAGATGGCCGACGCCGTGATTGAGAAGACGGACGTGGAGATCTGCGGTTCGAAGCTGGACGGGAAATTCCTCTGCAGCGGCGAACAGATCCTCTTCGACGGATTCCTGAAGGTTTACATCGAAGGACGCGACGACGAGGAAGACGAAGTCAAGGCCGTCCTGCCGCGCATCGCCCAGGGACAGGCACTCCGCTGTGAAAGCATCACCGCCTCGGAAAAATACACCCAGCACCCGCCGCGCTACAGCGAGGCGAGCCTGGTCAAGAAGCTCGAAGAACTGGGTATCGGCCGCCCGTCCACCTATGCCTCGACCGTGAGCACCATCACCACGCGTGGCTACATCATCAAAGGCGACAAGCCCGGTTCGGTACAGGACTGCTGTGACCTGACGCTCCGCGACGATGAGATCCGCCGCAGCGTCCGCCAGGAAAAGATCGGCGCCGAGAAGAAGAAACTGCTGCCGGAAAACATCGGCATCGTGGTGACCGATTTCCTGGCCGCCAATTTCGCCGACATCCTCAATTACGGCTTCACGGCCGACGTGGAGGAATCCTTCGACAAGGTCGCCAAAGGCAAGCTGGCCTGGGACAAGCTGATCAGCGATTTCTACGGCCCGTTCCACAAAGAGGTCGAAAACAGCCTGCAGGACCGCGAGCACACCAACAGCGAACGTTTCATCGGCAACGACCCGGCCACGGGCAAGCCCATCTCCGCCCGCATCGGCCGCTTCGGCCCGCTGCTCCAGAAAGGCGCTTCCGACGATCCCGACAAGCAGTTCGTCAGCCTGGGCAAGGGCCAGCTCATCGAGACCATCACGCTGGAAGAAGCCCTCAAACTGTTCGTCCTCCCGCGCACGGTCGGCTCGCTCGACGGAAAGGACATCATCACGGCCATCGGCCGCTTCGGACCCTATGTAAAATACGACGGGAAATACGTCTCGCTGGCCAAGGGGCAGGACCCCTATTCGCTGACGGAGGAACAGGCCATCGCCCTGATCCGGGAGAGCCGCGACAAGGAGGCCCGCCGCGTGATTGCCGATTTCCCCGCTTCGGGCATCCAGGTGCTCAACGGCCGCTACGGACCCTATATCAAGCAGGGAAAAGGAAATTATAAGATTCCCAAGAAATCCGACCCCGCCACCCTAACGGAAGAGGACTGTCTGGCTATCATATCGAAAGCCGAAAAGAAAAAATAGTTACATTCCGTAACTTACACAAATTAGACGTCCGGTGCATAAAGTTCGCATAAATCGGGCGTCTTTTGTGTTATTTTGGAATTTTTGTCATTTTCCGATTACAAATTGAAATATTTTTTTATATTTGCAAGCATTATGGCAAAAATCAACTATCAAGTCGACGAAATTGACCAGAAAATTCTGAGTTTCCTCGTCAAAAATGCACGGATGCCCTTCCTCGAAATCGCCCGCGAATGCGGCGTATCCGGAGCTGCCATCCACCAACGGGTCAAAAAAATGGAAAACGCTGGGGTCATCACCGGATCCCGCCTGCTCGTCAAGCCGGAAGCACTCGGTTTGAACGTCTGCGTTTTCGTTTGCGTGTCGCTCTCGGAGGCCAGCAGCTACAACAAGGTGGTCGAAACCCTGAAGAACATTCCCGAAGTCGTGGAATGCCACTTCGTGACGGGTGTCCACTCCCTCCTGCTGAAGCTCTACTGCTTTGACCACGACCACCTGATGAAGACCCTGATCGACACCATCCAGAACATCCCCGGCATCAGCCGTACGGAGACGATGGTTTCGCTCGACCAGGCCATCGAGCGCCAGGTCTGGGTCAAGGACTACGACTACATCAAGGCCGTTCCCCGCAAGCGGAGAGGCTAAAGCGCGCGCTCCTGCCCCAGCAGGGCCGCCGCCACCTGAAGGTCGTCAGGCGTTGTGATCTTCAGGTTGGTGTTTTCTCCCAAAACGGCGTGCACGCGCACGCCGAAGGCTTCCACCACCGAGGCGTCGTCTGTGAAACTTGTCATAAAAGGCTGCCGGTAAGCCTCTTTCAGAATTCCGGCATCAAAGATCTGGGGTGTTTGCACCCGCACCATTCCTTCGCGGCTTACGGGAACCGACAGTTCCTCCCCTTCCATCCGGCGCAAAGAGTCCACGACCGGGACAACCGGTATGACCGCCTTGCAGCGGGCCGCGGCGTCGAACAGCCGCGAGAGCATCGCGGCACCCGCCATCGGCCGGACGCCGTCGTGGACCGCCACCAGCCCCTCATCGCCCACATAGCGGAGGGCATTCTGCACCGAATGGAAACGGGTGATTCCGCCCGAGACCATCGTATAGCGGTCCAGAAAGGCATGCTGCCGGCAGTAGTCCCGCCACCAGTCCTTCTGGGCGGCCGGCAGCACCAGGATCAGTTCGACCGAAGGATCGAACGCGAGGAAATGTTCGATGGTATGCCGCAGAATCGGCTTGCCGCCGATCTCCAGGAACTGTTTGGGCCGGTCTGCGCCCATCCTGACGCCCTGCCCGCCGGCCACGATTACCGCATAGCGTTTCATCCGTAGATAAGATGTTGAAAAAATGATGGACAAAAATAATTAATAATCGCGAGATTATTCCTATTTTTGTCTCGTCTATCCTAAACCGAAAAAAAAGAAAATAAATATGGCATTTTCATTCTTACAGCAGGAGCTCGCCATCGACCTGGGAACGGCCAACACCGTGATCTTCATGAATGACAAGAAGGTCATCGACGAACCCTCCATCGTCGCCATCGACAAACTGACGGGGCGTTGCGCCGCCGTCGGCACCAAAGCCAAGGCGATGCAGGGCAAGGAGAACCAGAACATCAAGACGATCCGACCGCTCAAGGACGGCGTGATCGCCGACTTCGACGCCTCGGAGCAGATGATCCGCGAGTTCATCAAGATGATCGGAAACAAGCGCTCGATCTTCTCCCCGAGCCTCCGTATGGTGGTCTGCATCCCCTCCGGTTCCACGGAAGTGGAGAAACGCGCCGTGCGCGACGCCGCCGAGCACTCCGGCGGCCGTGACGTCCAGATGATCTTCGAGCCGATGGCCGCGGCCCTCGGCATCGGGCTCGACGTCACCGCCCCGATGGGCAACATGATCGTGGATATCGGCGGCGGCACCACCGAAGTGGCCGTCATCTCCCTGGGCGGCATCGTGGCCGACGAAAGCATCAAGACCGCCGGTGACGTGTTCACCAGCGAAATCCAGCAATACATGCGCCAGCAGTACAACATCCGCATCGGCGAACCCACCGCCGAGCAGATCAAGATCCGCATCGGCGCCGCCATCTCCGAACTCGAAGAGCCGCTCGAGCCCTTCGTGGTCAAGGGACCGAACCTGATGACCGTCCACCCGGTCGAGGCGCCCGTCACCTACCAGGAGATCGCCCACTGCCTGGACAAATCGCTGGTCAAGATCGAATCGAGCATCCTGACGGTCCTCGAAAAGACCCCGCCGGAGCTTTACAGCGACATCGTCCGCAAGGGTATCTTCCTGACCGGCGGCGGTGCGCTGCTGCGCGGCCTGGACATCCGCCTGTCGAAGAAGATCAACATCCCCTTCCACGTGGCTGAAGACCCGCTCCGCGCCGTGGCCCGCGGTACCTGCATCGCCCTCAAGAATCCCCAGTATCCCTTCTTGATGCGATGAAAAACCGCTACGGACTCCTCTCGAGCCTTACCGCCATCGCCCTGTTCATCGTTCTGGAAACCGTCGCCATCCTCATGGTGGTGAACGGGTCCGTTGTGCAGCGGTACAAGGTCCTGGGAGCCGTGCGCAGCATCGAGTCCTGGTTCTGGGCCCGCACCAGCAAACTCACCTACCACCTCAACTACAAGACGGAAAATGAACGGCTCGCGGCTGAAAACCTGCAGCTGCGCCAGCAGCTGGCGGGTTACGCCGCCGCCCAGGCACAGCTCGACAGCGTGGTGCGCATCATCGAGCCGGAATACACCTATATCGGCGCCACCGTCATCCGCAACTCCGTGGACCGGCAGCACAACTACCTGATCCTCGACCGGGGCGAGAAGGAAGGCGTCGAGCCCGGGATGGGCGTGGTCACCGCCCGCGGCGTGGTCGGCATCGTCAGTGCCGTCAGCCGCCACTACGCCTATGTCATCTCGCTGCTCAACACCGAGCAGTCGGTCAGCGCCAAGCTCGCCGGGAGCGGGGCCTTTGGCCCCATGACCTGGCCGGGCAAGGACCCCGGCCGGGCCGTCCTGGCCGAGATCCCCGTCCACATCGAAGCCGCGCCGGGCGACACGGTGCTCTCCAGCGGATTCTCCACCATCTATCCGCCCGACATTCCCCTGGGCCGCGTCATCGAATCGAAGATCAGCCAGGGCTCCTCGCAGGAACTCTCCGTAGCCCTGTTCGAGGACTTCCGCTCGCTGCACAATGTCTATATCGTCCGCAACAACCGCGGAGAAGAAATCCAGGAACTGTATGAAAAGGCCCGCTGACATCATCTACTGCTTCCTGCTGTTCCTGCTGCAGCTGGTCATCTCCGACTATGTGCACCTGGGACCGTGGATCACACTCTGCCTGCTGCCGCTGCTGATCCTGCAGATTCCCCGCTCGCGCAGTCCGCACGTAGTGATGCTCATCGCTTTCGGACTCGGCCTGGGCCTGGACATCCTTTCCGACGGCGTACCCGGCCTGAACGCCTTCGCCGCCGTCCTGGCCGCCGCCCCGCGCAAGTTCTTCTACCGCCTGCTGGTGAACGCCGACCGGCAGGACAAGACCGAAGTGCCCCTGCTGCGTGAAACCGGCCTGCTCAAGTACCTCAAATATCTGGGCGTGCTGACGGCCATCTACCTGGCAGCCTATACGCTGGTGGACTGCATCAGCGTCCGCCCGCTGGGATACATCGCGGCCAAGTTCCTCATCAGCTGGGTGGCCAGCACGGCCCTGTGCCTGCTCCTGGCCCTCCCCATCCAGAACCGCAGCTGAAGTCATGTCGCCCTACCAGAACCGCAAGACCATCGTTGCCGGAGCCATCATCCTGGCCTTTGCCGTGATGGCTTTCCGCCTGTTCCAGGTGCAGATCCTCAAGAAGGAATACCGGGTGACGGCCGACAACAACGCCTTCAAATTCGAGACCATCTACCCGGCCCGCGGCCGGATCCTGGATCGCAACGGCGAAGTCCTGGTGGACAACAAGCTGACCTACGACATCATGGTCACGCCTTTCGACGTGAAGGAATTCGATACGCTCGCCTTCTGCCGGATCTTCGACCTGGACACCGCCTTCGTCCACGAGAAATTCCGCGAATACCGCCGCTACCGTACCCGGATCGGCTACCAGAGCCTGGTCTTCAAGCGGCAGGTGACCGGCGAGCAGTACAACATGTTCGTCGAGAAGAGTTTCCTCTTCCCCGGCTTCTCGGGCGTGCCGCGCACCTCGCGGACCTATCCCTTCAATGCCGGCGGCAACCTGCTGGGCTACATCTCGGAAGTGGATGCCGACTACATCAAGGCGCACCCGGAGTACCGGAGCGGCGACTATGCGGGCAAAACCGGGATGGAGGAAGCCTATGAGACGCAGCTGCGCGGCGAGAAGGGCTACAGCATCTACCTGCGCGACGCCCGCGGCCGGCTCAAGGAACACTACCTCGACGGGGCCGAAGACAAGACCGCCGTGCCGGGCGTGGATGTGACCACGACCATCGACGGCGTGCTGCAGGCTTACGGCGAAAAGCTGATGAAGAACAAGGTCGGCTCGCTGGTGGCCATCGAACCGGCCACGGGCGAAATCCTGACGATGGTCTCCAGCCCCGGCATCGACGTGAGCCAGCTCTCCGAGATCAACAAACACTACCGCGACCTGGTGACCGACCCCTACAAGCCGATGTACAACCGGGCCGTGATGTCGCCGCAGCCGCCGGGCTCCGTCTTCAAGCTGGTCAACGGCCTGATCGGCCTCCAGGAAGGGGTCCTGACCCCGAACACGATGTACGGCTGCCACCGCGGCTACGTGGTAGGCGGCCTGCGCGTGGGCTGCCACGGCCACCCGAGCCCGATCAACCTCTACCAGTCGATCATGATGTCGTGCAACGCATACTACTGCTATGTGTTCCGCTCCATCCTCGACAATCCGAAATACAATTCCGTGCAGGAGGGCTTCGAACGCTGGAAGGATTACACGGCCAGCTTCGGTTTCGGCCGCAGGCTCGAGACCGACATCCCGGGCGAAAAAGCCGGAACGATGCCCACGTCCGAACGCTACGACCGCCTCCACGGAAAAGGGCGCTGGCGCTCGATCTCGATCATCTCGCTTTCGATCGGCCAGGGCGAGATCGGCTGCACGCCGCTTCACCTGGCCAACCTGGCCGCCACGATCGCCAACCGCGGCTTCTTCTACACGCCCCATCTGCAGAAAGACACGCCGGAGAGTCCCATCGACGAACGTTTCAAGGAACGGCATTACACGATGGTCGATACCTCCCATTTCGCCGACATCGTCAAGGGCATGGAACTGGCCGTCAACTATACGGGCGGCGGGGCCACGGCCACGGTCGCCCGCATCCCCGGCGTCATCGCCTGCGGCAAGACCGGCACGGCCCAGAACCCGCACGGCGACGACCACTCGGTGTTCATCACCTTCGCCCCGAAGGACGATCCGAAGATCGCCGTGGTCGCCTATGTGGAAAACGGCGGATTCGGTGCCACCTGGGCCGCCCCGATCGCCTCGCTGCTGGTGGAAAAATACCTCAACGGAGAAATTTCCCCGGAACGGAAACCCCTGGAGCAGCGCGTCTTCGACGGAAACCTGCTCCATAAAGTCAGAGTAAGGAGACGCTGACCATGCCGGAACTCAACTACAAGAAACTCGACTGGGTCGTAGTGGGGCTCTACCTGCTGCTGCTGGTATTCGGCTGGATGAACATCTTCTCCTCGTCCGTCAAGGAGACGGGCTTCCTGTTCAAACTGTCGGAGAAATACGTGATGGACCTCATCTGGATGGGCTCGGCCGCCGTGATCGCGATCCTCATCCTCTTTGTCATCCCCTCGAAAGTCTATCCGGCCATTTCCTGGCCCCTGTACGTCCTGATGGTCGTCCTGTTGGTGGCCGTCGCCTTTGTCGGCAAGGAGGTCAACGGATCCAAATCGTGGTTTGCCATCGGCCCCTTCAGCATCCAGCCGGCCGAGTTCTCGAAGATATCGACCTCCATCCTGCTGGCCTACCTGATGAGCAAATACGAGTTCCGCTTCAGCAATCCGAAAGATTTCATCCGGATCGCCCTGGTCATCGGCATCCCCATCCTGGCCATCCTCCTGGAAAAGGAGACCGGATCGGCCCTGGTCTATCTGGGCTTCCTGGTGGTCTGCTACCGCGAGGGGATGACGGGCTGGATCCTGGTAGCCGGCATCCTCGCCGTCCTGTTCTTCATCCTGACGCTGGTACTCTCGCCCTTTGCGGCCATCCTGATCCTGACGGCCCTGGCGGGCGTCACGACGGGTTATTACAGGCGCAAGTTGATCCCCGCCGCAGCCGTCACGGCCGCCGTCGTCACGCTGCTGGCCTTCCTTCCGCGCCTGATGCGGATCGAATCGCTTTCTTTCCTGGGCCGTCTCGAACCCGAGGTCTGGGCCGCCCTCCTCACAGGCCTGGCCGCCATCGTGCTGACGGTCTCCAGCATGATCCGGCGCCGCAGCACGGTACGCAACCTGATGATGGGCTTCCTGCTGGGCCTGATCCTGATCTTCTCGGTGGAATTCGTATTCGAGCACGTGCTCAAGGAACACCAGCGGGCCCGCATCGAGGTCCTGCTGGGCATCCGGGAGGACCCGATGGGCGTGGGATACAACGTCCACCAGTCGCTGGTGGCCATCGGCTCGGGCGGTTTCGCCGGAAAAGGCTTCCTGGGCGGCACGCAGACCCGCTTCGACTTCGTTCCGGAGCAGAGCACCGACTTCATCTTCTGCACCATCGGCGAGGAGTGGGGCCTGCTGGGCACGCTCTTCGTACTGGCGGTCTATCTGGCGCTGATCCTGCGCCTGCTCGCCTCGGCTGAGAAGAACAAGGACGGATTCGTACGCATCTACGGCTGGTGCGCCGCCATGTGCCTGCTGATGCACGTGGTGATCAACATCTGCATGACCATCGGCCTGATGCCGGTCATCGGCATCCCGCTGCCGCTGCTCAGCTACGGCGGCTCGTCGCTGTGGGCTTTCACGATCTTGCTTTTCATCTACCTGCGGCTCGATATGGAAGAGAAAAGTTACTGATAATTGTTTTTTCATTACATTTGTAAGATTTTTTGTCAAACCAAACAAAACCTACGATATGCCTCTTTCCTTTGTAGACAGACACAACGGCCCGAGACCTTCCCAGGAGCAGCAGATGCTCGAGGTGCTGGGCGTCAAATCGCTCGACGAACTCATCGGCCAGACCGTCCCGCAGGACATACTTCTTAAAGAACCCCTCAAGCTCGATCCGCCCATGAGCGAGCAGGCCTACCTGGCCCGCCTCAAACAGATTGCCGGCAAGAACCGCAATCTCCGCTCGCTGATCGGCCTGGGCTTCTACGGCACGGCTTCCCCGGCCGTGATCACCCGCAATGTCTTCGAGAATCCCTGCTGGTACACTTCCTACACGCCGTACCAGGCTGAGATCTCCCAGGGCCGTCTGGAAGCCCTCATCAACTTCCAGACGATGATCTCCTCGCTCACCGGCTTCTCGCTGGCCAACTGCTCGATGCTCGACGACGCCACGGCAGCCGCCGAGGCGATGCGCATGATGTTCGAGCTCCGGCCGCGCGACGCGGTCAAGGCGGGCAAGAACGTGATCTTCGTCGATGAAGACATCTTCCCGAACGTCCTGTCGGTGCTCCGTACCCGCGCTTCCGGCCTGGGCATCGAGATCCACACCGGGAAAGCGCTCGAATATACTTTTGAAGAAAAATGCTATGGCGCCCTGGTCCAGTACCCCGCCGCCGACGGCGAAGTGCGCGACTATACGGAATTCTGCACCCGCGCCCACGCCGCCGGCTGCCTGGTGGCCGCCTGGTGCGACATCCTGGCCCTCGCCCTGCTGAAGGAGCCCGCCGCCTGGGGAGCCGACATCGCCTGCGGCACCGCCCAGCGCTTCGGCCTTCCGATGGGCTTCGGCGGCCCGACCGCCGGCTGGATGGCCTGCGCCGACAAATACAAACGCAACCTCCCGGGCCGCATCATCGGCATCTCGGTGGGCCGTCTCGGCGAGCGTGCCGTGCGTCTGGCCCTCCAGACCCGCGAGCAGCACATCAAACGCGAGAAAGCCACGTCGAACATCTGCACCGCCACGGCCCTGATGGCCACGATGACCGGCATGTTCGCCGTGTGGCACGGCCCGAAAGGCATCACGGAAATCGCCTGCAACGCCTGGGGCTACGCCCATGCCGTCGCCGCCAAGCTGAAAGAGGCCGGCTACAAGCTCGCGGCTGAGAACTTCTTCGACACGATCCGCATTGTGGACGTGGATGCCGCCGCCATCTGCAAGAAAGCGCAGGCCGCCGGATTCAACTTCTGCTATCCGGATGCGAAGACCGTCCAGATCTCCTTCGACGAACTGTCCACCTGCGAAGAGGCCCGCGCCATCGGGGAGATCTTCGGCTGCAAGGAAGGATGCCCGGCCCAGCCCGAGGCGCCTGTCTTCATGAAGCGCGAAAGTCCGATCCTCACCCAGAAGGTCTTCAACAGCTACCATTCCGAGACCGAGATGATGCGCTACATCAAGATGCTCGAGCGCAAGGACATCTCGCTCGCCCACTCGATGATTCCGCTGGGCAGCTGCACGATGAAACTCAACGCGGCCGCCGAGATGCTCCCGCTCAGCTGGAGCGAATTCGCCAACCTGCACCCCTATGCCCCCGCCGACCAGGCCGAAGGCACCCTGCAGGTGATCCGCGAACTGGAGCACGACCTGGCCGTGATCACGGGCTTCGACGCCTGCTCGCTGCAGCCCAACAGCGGCGCCGCGGGTGAATATGCGGGCCTGATGACCATCCGCCGCTACCTGAACGCCAATGGCGGCACGGGCCGGCGCGTGATGATCATCCCGACCTCCGCCCACGGCACCAACCCGGCCTCCGCCGCGATGGCCGGCTTCGACATCGTCCTGGTCAGCTGCGATGACAAGGGCAACATCAACGTCGAGGAACTCGCCGAAAAGGCAGCTGCCGCCGGTGACACGCTGGCCGGCATGATGATCACCTATCCTTCCACGCACGGCGTGTTCGAAGTCCGCATCCGCGAGATCGTGGACATCATCCACCGCCACGGCGGCCTCCTCTATATGGACGGTGCCAACATGAACGCCCAGGTGGGCCTGACCAATCCGGGCTACATCGGCGCCGACGTGTGCCACCTCAACCTCCACAAGACCTTCGCCATGCCGCACGGCGGCGGCGGCCCGGGCGTCGGCCCGATCTGCTGCACGGCCGCGCTCAAGCCGTATCTGCCCGGTCACCCGGTGGTCAGCGCGTGCGGCGGAGCCGGCATGGACGCCGTCAGCGCCGCTCCCTACGGAAGCCCGCTGCTGCTGCCCATCACCCACGCCTACATCAAGATGCTGGGCGCCGAAGGCCTGCGCAAGGTCACGGAGATCGCCATCCTCAACGCCAACTACATGTCGGCCAAGTTCCTGCCGGAACTCAAGACCCTCTATACCGGTGCCACGGGCCGCGTCGCCCACGAGTGCATCATCGACCTGCGCCACTTCAAAGCCGAATACGGCGTGGACGCCACCGACGTCGCCAAGCGCCTGATGGACTTTGGCTTCCACGCCCCGACCCTCTCCTTCCCGGTCCACGAGACCCTGATGGTTGAGCCCACCGAGAGCGAGCCGCTGAGCGAACTGGACCGCTTCGTCGAAACGCTCAAGACCATCGTCGCCGAGTGCGAAGCCATCAAGGCCGGCAAGCTCGACGCCGAGGACAATCCGCTCAAGATGGCCCCGCACACGCAGGACGAAGTCTGCGCCGACAGCTGGAACCACGCCTACAGCCGCACCCAGGCCGCCTTCCCGCTCGAATGGATCCGCGAGAAGAAGCTCTGGCCGGCCGTCAGCCGCGTGGACAACGGCTACGGCGACCGCAACCTGGTGACCAGTGTTGAATAAGTTATTGTCATATAAATTTTAAACATTCATCTTATGAAAAAGATTCTGATTTCCCTTTTCGCAGTGCTTGCCCTCACTACGGCGGCACACGCCCAGTACAACCACGCGCTTGGTGTCCGCGTAGGTGCCGGCTCCGCCTTCGGAGCTGAACTCTCCTATCAGGGCTTCCTGACCGACATCAACCGCATCGAACTCGACCTGGGTGCCAACTTCGGCAGCTACAGTGCGGTCTCCCTGGCTGCTGTCTATCAGTGGCATTGGTTCCTGGCCGGCGGCTTCGGCTTCTTCGCCGGTCCCGGTGTCCAGGGTTACATCGTGGAGAGCCACGCCGGCCTGGGTGTCGGCGGCCAACTGGGTTTCGACTACCAGTTCAGCGCGCCGATCCAGCTGTCGCTTGACTTCCGCCCGATGTGGAATCTCTTCTCCAACACCGGCTTCAACTACGGCGCCGCCCTCGGTATCCGCTACGCGTTCTAAGCTTTTTACCGGGGCGCTGCCCCGGACCCCGCGCCTCCCGGCCTAAGGCCGGGTATCTGTCAGCCAGCCCCCTCGGGCTGGCTGATTTTTTTGAAGGAAGAATATAATTTGTCACCCCAAAAAAAATCGCTAACTTGCACCCCAAATGAAGTTACGCTTCATACGGCGCAGTTTCGGGAGCACAATTCACTTGTGATTCCGACGGCGGAGCCGTATCCCGGCACCGCCAACCAACACTTGAAATAACAGAAAATTAAGAATTTATGAAGAAAATCACTTTGATTTTCGCGGCCCTGCTCATCGGGGCAGCGACATTGTCGGCACAGAACGCCTTCGTCGGCGGCCACAGGGCATGGACCTTTGCCCTGCAGGGCGGGCCGATGTATTCGGTCAATGAGAATGGTTTCTCGTACCGGGAAAACGGCTATGGGAGCAAACTCTTCACCCTGCAGGGAGCTGCAGCCGTCGGCTTTGAATTCACCGAAGCCCTCGGCCTCCGCCTGTCCGTTGCATACGGCGACAACCGCAGCGCCGCCAATACGCGCCAGACCGCCGCTCACGGCTTCTATCCGTACAATTTCCGCAGTGTGAACGGTTTCCTCGACGGCACCCTCGACCTCAACGGCAACTATGCCGTCGAACGCGCCTTCCGGCCGCGCCTCTATGCCGGCATCGGAGTCGGCCACACGTTCCATTTCACCAAGCCGACCGGCTACGGCACGCCGAAGCCGACGGACAATGTCGGCTGGGAAGCGGCCAACCCGTTCCACCCCTGGCAGGACATCTGCGAGAAGAACACCGTGTTCGGTTTCCGTGCCGGCTTTATCGCGGAATATGACTTCAGCCAGTCGTTCGGCATCTTCGCCGACCTTTGCGGCGAAGCCTACAACGACCAGTACAACGGCCTGCAGCCGACCGAGCAGGACCAACAGGCCTACGCCGGTTACGCCGGTTTCCCGCTCGACCTGCGCGCCTCGCTTTCTTTCGGCGTCATTTTCCGCATCAATACCACGAAATAAACGAAGACTATGAAATACAGCAAACTCCTTCTTGTCCTTCTGAGCGCGCTGATGGCTTTCAGTGCCGTCGGACAGGAAAAATATGAAAACAAATGGTTTGGCGGCGCAGGCGGCGGTATGAACTTCGGAACCGACGGTTTCGACCGCAGCCTCCGCGAGATCTCCCACCTGGGTGCCGGTACGGCCGTTGACGCCTGGGTCGGCAAGCGCTTCAACGACTGGTTCGGTCTGCGCGCCGGCTACCAGGGACTGGGCATTTCCAAACGCTATGTCGAATACGGGCAGTTCCCGTTCATGTATGTCCACGCCGACGCCATGCTGATGTACAACCGTTTCATCATGCCCTATGTCCACGCCGGCTTCACCAAGATTGACAAAGGCTCGCCGGCCGGCGGTATCGGTGTGATGGTCCCCATCCACCTGAGCAAGACCGTCAGCATCGTGCCCGATATCAAGGTCACGGCTTATAGCGACAAGGCCTATAATACGGGCGACAAAGGCTTCGCCGCCAATGTGAGCGGCACTGTGGGCCTGGCCGTCAACCTGGCCCGGCCGCGCGCCAAGAAGGCAGAACCGGTCTTCGTGGCCCCCGAACCGGAGCCGCAGCCCGAGCCGCAGCCGGTCGTCGTTCCCGAACCGGAGCCGCAGCCCGAACCGGAACCGGTCATCGACCTGGTGCAGAAGTCGGAAGAATTCACCGCCCGCATCGCCGGCATCACACTCTTCGACTTCGACAAGTACAGTCTCCGCCAGGAAGCCTTCCCGGTCCTCGACGAAATTGCGGCCTGGATGCAGGAGAATCCGGAGCGCATCGCCATCATTGAAGGTTACACCGACAATCGCGGTACCGACGCCTACAACCTCGTTCTCTCGCAGCGGCGTGCCGAAGCGGTTATGAACTACCTGGTTGCCAACGGCGTTGACAAAGCCCGCCTGACGGCGGAAGGCCACGGCAAAGGTCACTTCACCGAAGGAAAGACCGACGCCGAGATCCGTCAGCAGAACCGCCGCGTAGTCATAACGCTCAAGTAACCTTGGGCAAACGCGCACTGATAACAGGAATTACCGGACAGGATGGCAGCTTCCTGTCCGAATTCCTTTTGAATAAGGGTTATGAGGTTCACGGAATCATCCGCCGCAGTTCGGTGGATTTCCGTGAGCGCATCGCTCATCTGGAGGGAAAGCCCGGCTTTCACCTCCACTTCGCCGACCTGGGCGATTCGATGAGCATCGTCAAGGTCGTGGGGCAGGTGCAACCCGACGAGATCTACAACCTGGCGGCCCAGAGCCACGTACAGGTCAGCTTCGACGCGCCGGAATTCACCGCGGACGTCGATGCCGTGGGCGTGCTCCGTATCCTGGAAGCGGTCCGGGCCTGCCATCTGGAGAAACGCTGCCGCATCTACCAGGCATCGACTTCCGAGTTATACGGCAAAGTAGAGGCTGTTCCGCAAAACGAAGAAACACCTTTCCACCCGTACAGTCCCTACGCCGTAGCCAAACTCTACGGCTACTGGATCGTGAAGGAGTACCGCGAAGCCTACGGAATGTACTGCTGCAGCGGCATCCTGTTCAACCACGAGAGCGAACGCCGCGGCGAGACTTTCGTCACGCGGAAGATTACACTGGCCGCCGCCCGCATCGCACAGGGCCTGCAGGACCGGCTGCTGCTCGGCAACCTGTCCAGCAAACGCGACTGGGGCTATGCCCGCGACTATGTGGAATGCATGTGGCTGATGCTCCAGCAGGAGCGTCCCGACGACTATGTCATCGCCACCGGCGTCCAGCATACCGTGCGGGAATTCGCCGACCTGGCTTTCCGCCACGTCGGCATCACCCTGCGCTGGGAAGGAGAAGGCGCCGACGAGAAAGGCATCTGCACGGCGGGCCCCGACCGGCTGGTCGGCAAAATCCTCGTGGCCGTCAGCCCGGATTTCTACCGGCCGACCGATGTGGTCAACCTGCTCGGAGACCCTTCGAAAGCCCGCCGGGAACTGGGCTGGGACCCCGCCCGGACGAGCTTCGAACAGCTGGTCGCCCTGATGGCCGAAGCCGACATGGCCAAAGTGGCGGCAGAAGGTGCCGCCGCCAAGGTACGGACCAACCTGGCCGAGTACCTTGAAAAAGGCATTGTGAAATAATGGAGAAAGACAGCAAGATCTATGTGGCAGGGCACCGCGGGATGGTAGGCTCCGCCATCGTGCGGGAACTGCAGCGGCAGGGCTACACGAACCTCGTGACCCGCACGCACCGGGAACTCGACCTGTGCCGGCAAGCCGACGTGGAAGCTTTCTTCGCCGCCGAAAAGCCCGAATACGTGTTCCTGGCCGCCGCCAAGGTAGGCGGCATCGTCGCCAACCAGAGCGCCCTCGCGGATTTTATGTACGACAATATGATCCTCGAGATGAACGTCATTCACGCCGCCTGGCAGAATGGCTGCCGCAAACTCGAATTCCTGGGATCGTCGTGCATCTATCCGCGTCTGGCGCCGCAGCCCATGCCCGAAAGCTGCCTGCTCACCGGCGCGCTGGAAAAGACCAACGAAGCCTATGCGCTGGCCAAGATTTCCGGTCTGAAATACTGCGAGTTCCTCAATCGCCAGTATGGCACGGACTACATTTCCGTGATGCCGACCAACCTCTACGGGCCGAACGACAATTACCACCCGGAACACAGCCACGTGCTGCCGGCCCTCATCCGCCGCTTCCACGAAGCCAAAGTCGCCGGCACGCCTTCCGTCACCTGCTGGGGCGACGGTTCGCCGCTGCGCGAATTCCTCTATGTCGATGACCTGGCCAACCTCTGCGTCTTCCTGATGAACCACTACTCCGGCAACGAGACTGTCAATGCCGGAACCGGCAAGGAACTCAGCATCAAGGCGCTGACCGAGCTTGTCGCCAAAGTCGTCGGCTACACGGGACGCATCGAGTGGGACACTTCCCGCCCCAACGGCACCCCGCGCAAACTGCTCGACGTAAGCAAGGCCACCGCCCTCGGATGGACCTACAAGACAGAACTCGAAGACGGCATCCGCCTGGCCTACGACGATTTCCTGAACAATCCGATGAGAGCGGAGCGGTAGATGAAAGGCATCGATACGCTGAAATTCCTTTTCAGCCTGGTCGTGGTCTGGATTCATACCGGGATCGGTAATCTGTGGGGACTTACACCCTGGGCCGTCCCATTCTTCTTTTTGGCATCCGGCTTCTTTCTTTTCGGGAAATTATTCAAGGCCCCTGATAGCCAGAAGAAGACAGATGTTGTCGCTTCCTGGTGGAAAAAAACACTGCGACTCTACCTGCTCTGGTCTTTGATTTTCCTGCCTTTTGCCATCATCGGATTTGCGAACGACCATCTGGGTGTTTTAAAGTCCATTGCTGTCTATTTGCGCAATTTGTTTCTGGTTGGGGAGAACTACCTTTCCTGGCCATTATGGTATTTGCTGGGACTTCTCTGGGCCGGGTTCCTTATCTGGATCGCAGGTAAATTGAGGCTTCCGTTCTGGAGTCTTTGTGTACTTGCTGTTTTCTTGTTCTTTCTTCCCCGGCTGCTGCACCTGGAAGAAAACGAGGTCTATTTGCGACTCTTCAAAACAACACGCAACGGCTTATTTGTAGGTTTCCCTTTTATGGTACTTGGCGGTTTGATCCGCCGCATCTTTCCTGAAACGAATTTCTGGGAATCGGGCAGTTGGCAGCAAAAAACAGCCTTCAGTTTCAGATATCTCAGCACCCATATCTATCTTACCCATATGCTCTGGGCGGGATTGTTGATTCTGATCTGGGGATTTGAACGCAGCCTGCTGTTCTGGGGCATTACCTGTTCGATTTCCATTGTGAGCGGCCTGTTGATCCGGCCTTGTGGAGGCTTGGTGAAGTTCTTGTATGGAAGTACCTACCAAACTTGACGGACATGAAGCGTATAGCCGTTTTGATGACTTGCTATAACCGCAGAGACAAAACCCTGCGATGCCTTTCTTCGTTGCAGGAAGGATGGGAAAAGGCCGGGAACGGCCTTTCCGTGTCTATTTTCCTGACGGATGATGGTTGCAGCGACGGAACGGCAGAGGCCATCCGTGAACGTGCATTCCATTTCCCGATACACATCCTCCAAGGTTCCGGCGACCTTTTCTGGAACGGAGGGATGATCAACTCCTGGAAAGCGGCACTTGCCGAAGGCGGCTTTGATGGCTACCTCTGGCTAAACGACGACACATACTCCCTGCCCGAGTTTTGGGAAGACCTCGTAGCGGCCGACAAGTACAGCATAGCGACTTATGGCAAACACGGAATATATGTAGGCTCCACAAAAGACTCCGAAACCGGAGCATTCACTTACGGCGGCTTCAACTATGTGAGCAAAATCACCCTTCTGGACCAGTTGCTCCCCCCTGACGGAAAGACCTTCCAGCCTTGTATGGCCGCGCACGGCAACATCACTTTCGTATCGCAGGAAGTAGTCGACAAAATGGGCATTTTCTGCGAAAAGTACTGGCACGGCGGAACCGACCACGATTACACGTATCTCGCACACAAAGCCGGGTTCCCCATTCTGGTTTTACCCCACTATTCGGCCGTCTGTGAAAACGATCATATCGGGAAGACGCGCGACCACACGAATCTTCCCCTGCGGGAGCGAATGAAACTGTTTTACCCCGAAAAGGGGTACAACATGCACAACACCCTGCTGTTCAGCCGCCGTTGTTTCCCTTGGCGGACGCCATTTGTTTTCCTATCCGGCATTATCAAGCTTCTCTTCCCGGAGTTGGGCTACGGCGGATATCTCAAACTCCGGAAACACGGCATCTGATGAAAAGAATCTTCATAGCCTACGCGGACGCAGCACTTGCCTATTCGCTCAAACGGATTGGCCGGCAGGCCCGTCGCTTGAAGGTTTTCGACGAAGTGATCCTCTATACGCCGGCCGACTTGCCGGAAAATATCAAGGTACATCCGCTGATGCAGTATAGCCGCGGCGGCGGATACTGGCTCTGGAAGCCCTGGCTGATTCAAAAGACTCTCCGCGACCACACACCGGGTGATGTGGTCGTTTACGCCGATGCAGGTTCCACTTTGCGGAAATCCCCCGAATGGGAACGCCTGTTCGGGCTGATGGACCGCTACGACACGCTTTGTTTCCAATACGCCGAAACCGTTCCGGAATTTGCCCGCTGGGGCAATGCTTCCACGAAGATCAAATACTGGACGAAGAAAAGCGCTCTGACGTTCCTCGACGAATACTTTCACGACAACGCCTACCGGGAGAACTGTAAAATCATGGGCGGACTTCTGTTTATGAAGAATCCCGACAACAGCCTGCTCCGGCAGTGGCTCGACATCTCGCTGAACCATCCGGAACTGATTGTTGATCCGACAGAGGAAGAAATGAAAGACCAGGAACCGGGATTTGCTTACCATAAACACGAACAGTCTATTATCACAGCATTGGCCTATTACGATAAGACCGTCTTCATGATTCCGGAAACCTACGAGAAGTATAGCCCCGACACTTTCGCCTGGGCCTCCCGCTGCAGAGCCGCCAACTTCCGGGAATATCTGCCCTGGGCCATCAAGATGCAGATGCGCCACCTGCTGGGCGACGAAACGTTTGAAAAAGGAAAGAAATTACTGGGAATCCGTTGAAATGACACGGGACTGCACGGCCATTCTGATCCTGACCTACAACACCTCGAACGATACGATCCAGTGTATCCGGAGTATCGAGGCCTGTAATTCAGCCCCCGTCAAGTACATTGTCGTTGACAACGGTTCGCGGGACAAAGCGGAGGCAGAAAAACTGGATGACTTCTTCTCCCGGAGCGGACGCAGTTATCGACGGTGGAGCGATTCCGACACCCCGGAAGGAGAACTTCCCCATTTCTCCCTTTTGGCCAGCCAAAGCAACGACGGATATGCCCGGGGGAACAACAAGGGGCTCCGGCTCGCTTTTGCAGATCCCGCTGTCAGCCAGATCCTGGTCCTCAACAGCGACATCCTCTTTACCGAGGACATGATTCCGACACTATTGGGTTTCCAAAAGAAAACCGCTGACTGCGGACTCTTGACGCCGCTGGTTGTTTCCAGGAACGGCACCGTCGACCACTGCTGCGCCAGACGGATACCGACCAACCGGGAAATCATCCGGCTCTTCGGATACTTCAACCGAGATTACCACCACCGGCTTTCCCAAGCGGAAAAACGACAGAAGATCTTACTGAACAAGCCGGAGCTGACGCAACAACCCTCTTTCCCGGTCGATGTTCCCAGCGGTGCCTGTATGCTGATCGAAAAAGACTTATTCCGGCAGATCGGCGGATTCGACCCCGACACGTTTCTGTATTATGAGGAAAACATCCTCTACCAAAAACTACGCGTCCTTTCCCGGACCAACTATTGCGTCCCGTCCGTCCGATGCACCCATCTGGGCGCAGGAAGCACACAGAATCAGAATAGCCGGTTCCTTCAGCGCTGCAACCTGGAAAGTGCCGACCACTACCTGTCCAAGTACGGGAAGATGACCATCCCTCAGCGATTGGCCTGGTTCCTCGTCAAAGGCTTGTGGCTCCTGAAA
Source organism: uncultured Bacteroidia bacterium (assembly GCA_902789445.1). Taxonomy (GTDB): domain Bacteria; phylum Bacteroidota; class Bacteroidia; order Bacteroidales; family UBA932; genus Cacconaster. The sequence continues at coordinate 30,865 of CADAOB010000009.1, forward strand.
TTCAGAATTACCGACACCCCGAAGAAAAGTTGACTGCCTGATGGGTATCCTGGACCTGCTTCCCATGAAATACCGCCATCGCGTGGCTGACCCCGTCCGCAGCGTCACGATGCGGGTCAAGCATGTCGTCTGGTACTGTTTCCACCCCAAGGATCCGGACTATCACCAGATTCCGATCATCATCAACAATTATAACCGACTCGACTGTCTGCAACAATTGATCAAGGCACTCGAAGACAGGGGCTATACGGACATCCACATCCTGGATAACCTATCAGATTATCCACCGCTGCTGGCCTGGTATGAAACCTGTCCGTACGACATCATCCGACTGGATCGGAATATCGGCTATCAGGCCATCTGGGAGTCCGGTGTCTACGACCGGTTCAAACGGTCCTTCTATGCTTACACCGATTCGGACGTGGTTCCAGACGAAAACTGTCCGGAGGATTTCATGAAACGGTTCCTGCAGGTTTTACGCAAGTACCCCCGCTGCTTGAAAGTCGGGTTCGGCTTGCGGATTGACGATTTGCCCGATTGCTTTGACCACAAAGATGCGGTCCTCCGTAACGAAGAACGTTTTTGGAAGATTCCCCTGGGCGACGGACTCTACAAAGCCCAGATCGACACGACATTCGCTCTCTATCGCCCGTTCTGCTGGGGCCCGGCCAACGACCATCACTTGATGATCCGGACCGGCGAACCCTATGTCGCAAGACACCTGCCATGGTATGTCGACTCGGGCAACCCTTCGGATGAAGATTTGTACTATATCCGGACTTCGCGCCAGTCCACCCATTGGACTTCACAAATGAAGAAAAAGGAAGATGGACAATAAACAGCCGGTCAAACAGCGACTCTCCAATATGGAACTGGCCCGGATCGTCGCGATGTTGATGATCGTGATCGGGCATTTCATCCTGACGTACGGTTTGTGGAACGGATCCGATTTCATCAGCCGCCAGGATGTCATGCAACCGGTTTCCTGCTATCTGTACGTGATGTTCTATGGCCTCTGTGTCATCGGAGTCAATGTGTTCATCCTCATTTCGGGATACTTTACGATCCACCTGACTTGGAAATCCTTCCTGTCCTACTATTTTCTCTGCATCTTCTACAATGCCGCCGTCTTCCTGATCGACACTTTTATGTTCGATGCCTTTTCCTGGAAGGCTTTGGTCAAGGTCTTTCTGGTCGACAAAACGGTCAACTGGTTCTTCCGGGCGTATTTCTGGCTGATGCTCATCGCACCTCTGCTGAATAAAGCGCTCGAACATCTTTCCCTGCGGGAGCTCCGCATCGGAGTCGCGCTGCTGCTGTTCCTAAACTGCTTCAGCGGTTTTGTGCTTCAAGAATACAATACGAACGGCTATAACGTCTACAATTTCGTTTTCCTGTATGTGCTGGGAAACTGGATCCGAAAGGAATCATTTACCCAAAGAGTTTCACAGGGAGGTGCCATCGCGGTCTACCTGGGCGGATGCCTGCTTACCTCGCTGGCGGCCATTGTCATCCTGTTGAAAACCGATATGTCCATCCGGCAGATTTTTGCCTACAACAATCCGCTGATTGTTTTCGCCTCGGCCGGACTCGTACTCTTTTCTCCCGCCTGCGTTTTACCAGCAAAGCGGTCAACCACATCGCTTCGACGGTTGTCGCGACCCTGTTTGTCCAGCATATCTTCTTTATGGTGCATCCTGTAATTGCCTTTTTTGTCGAGTATCCACGTCGGAAACTGGCTAACCTCATTATTGATTTATTCATCATTAAACAACGATGAAACTTTCCATCATCACTATCAACCGCAACAACCGGGATGGTCTCCTATCGACGATAGACAGTGTGTTATTGCAGACAGCTCGCATTCAATTTGAATACATTGTCATTGATGGGGCGTCAATTGACGGGAGTATAGACTTGATACGTTCTCGTTCTGGCGAGATCGATTATTGGATAAGCGAAAAAGACGGAGGCATCTATAATGCTATGAACAAAGGCGTTGCACAGGCTCAAGGTGAATATTGTCTATTTCTGAACTCCGGAGATACATTAAACGACTCTGATGTCGTTAGAGATGTACTGCCACATCTTGACGATCTTCATGATTTTGTCATCGGCAGTATCTTCGAAGGAAAGAACCGCACAACAGTCCCTGATCCAATCACATTTCTATGGATGTACAAGGCTAGCATCCCTCACTCCGGTGCGTTTATTCGAAGATCTCTGCTCCTCAAGTATCCTTATGATGAAACACTGAAGATCGTTTCTGATTGGAAATTTTTTTTGAAGGCATTAATAATTGACAATGTCTCTTATAAACTTATTGAAAGGCCTATCGCGTGTTTTGACAAGACCGGAATCAGTTCCACGCAGCCTCTGAAAGTGGAAGAAGAAAGAAGAAAGGTGCTGGATGAACTCATTCCGCCAAGAATCACGCTCGACTATCTGCAATTCACCCAAGGGAATGGTTATCAGAATACTGACTACGACCGATTCTACATCAAAATGAGAAAGTACCGCTATGGGAAAGTTTTCTATAAACTCAATGTCTTGACCATGCGGTTCATTGCTTGTTTCCGGAAAGGAGCCCGCTTCGCCAGGGAGTATAAGTGGTAGCAAACAAAACAGACAATACCAGAAGGCTGGCCAAAAATACGCTCTACCTGTATTTTCGGTCCATCTTCTGCCTTATCCTCTCGCTCTACAGCAGCCGGCTGATCCTCCACGCGCTGGGGGTCGACGACTACGGCATCAACAATGCCGTGGCCGGCTTCGCCTCCATGTTCACGCTGGTCACGGGTTCACTGTCTTCTGCCATCAGCCGTTTCCTCACCTTTGAACAGGGCACCGGAAACAAAGAAAGGCAACGGGACGTTTTCGCCATTTCCCTGAATATGATGATCGTCTTTTCGCTCATCATCCTGGTGTTGGCAGAAACCTTGGGCGTATGGTTCGTCGGGAACAAGATGACCATTCCGGTGGGGCGTGAAACGGCAGCCCTCTGGGCCTTCCGGTTTGCCGTATGGACCGTGATGTCCGGCCTGATTGTGGCACCTTTCAACTCAGCCATCATCGCCCACGAAAAGATGGGAATCTATGCGGTGATCAACATCATCGAAGCGATTCTCCGGCTGGGGCTGGCCTTGTTCCTTACCTTCGGCCATTATTCGGCCGACCGGCTCATCCTCTTTGCGGGCGTATGGGCTTTCTGTACAATCGGACTTCAGGCAGCCGCCATCGCTTATAGTTCGTACCATTTTTCCGAGTGCAGACTACGCCTGTTATTCGACAAGACCCTCTTCAAGGAAATGTTCGGCTATGCGGGATGGAACTTCGTGGGCAGCGTTTCCGGCACCTTGAGCGGACAGGGCGTAAACACCCTCATCAATATTTATTGCGGCCCCGCCATCAATGCAGCCAGGGGGCTGTCCAATACAGTACATCAGGCCATAGCGATGTTCGTCAATAATTTCACCATCGCCCTGACACCGCAGATTACGAAAGCCTATGCCGCCAACGACCAGGAATACACGAAATACCTCGCCTATCGAGGCGTACGGTTTTCGCTCTTCATCATGTTCCTCATCTCGTTGCCCGTCCTGCTGGAATCCGAGTTCGTTTTTACGCTCTGGCTGGGCGACGTACCGGCCCATACGGTCAACTTCAATCGCCTGACGCTGATCAACAGTCTGGTAGGCCTTACCTACGCTTCTTTCGGAACCGTTCAGAACGCGACGGGTAAAATCCGGAACTACTCCCTGGCCATGAGCCTGATCATTTTACTGCAGTTCCCGGTTTCCTGGCTGTTCCTTTGGTTGGGATTTGCCCCGGAAGTCGTCTATTATTCCAGCATCGGCATTGCCGTCGTCAGCTTTTTTGCAGCTACGCAAATCGTCAAGAAGACCTTGCATTTCACCTACGCCGAGCTGATGAAGGATATCTACTATCCCATTTTGAAAGTGATTGCGTGCTCTTCCGTCGTTCCCCTCGTGGCGGTTCTGCTGTTGCCCTACGGATGGTGGAGATTCCTCATCGTCGGTACGCTCTGCGTCCTGTGCACGATTCCCGCCATCCTATACCTGGGTTGCAGCGAGTCGGAAAGAGCTTTCATTTTCAAAATCGTCCGAAACAAGCTTCCCTTTTTGTTCCAGAATCAATAAAGCATGCTAGCACCCGCTCTCTTTTATGACACACTTTCCTCGCTGGGAATATCGTTCTATGTCGGAGTCCCCGATTCATTGCTGAAGTCGTTCTGCGCCTATGTTGCAGACCACAGCGACGATCGGCATCATATCATAGCCGCCAATGAAGGGGGTGCAATCGGCCTGGCGGCCGGTTACCACCTGGCTACGGGGAAGATTCCTGTCGTATATATGCAGAATTCCGGTATGGGAAATGCCGCGAATCCGATAATCTCCCTGATGGACAGAGATGTCTATCATATGCCACTCCTGCTGATCATCGGCTGGCGCGGCGAACCGGGACGGCACGATGAACCGCAGCACGTCAAACAGGGAAAAATCACCCTCCCGCTGCTGGACGCCATGCAGATCCGGCACGAAGTGCTGGCCGAAGAGCCAGCTGCCCTGGGTCCGCAGATGGACCGCGTGATTGCAGATCTGCGTACGAACCAGGAACCCTTCGCGCTGGTTGTCAGAAAAGACACCTTCGAACCCTATAAGTTGGAGAAAAACGTGTCTTCCGGTTGGACGTTGCCCCGAGAACGGGCCCTGCAACTGCTGACCGCCCGGTTGGGCAAGGACGACGTGATCGTTTCCACCACGGGCATGATCTCCCGCGAACTGTTCGAGTTCCGGGAACAGCGCCGGGAAGGGCACGCGCACGACTTCCTGACCGTCGGATCGATGGGGCATGCCAGCCAGATTGCGCTGGGCATTTCCCTCTGCAAGCCAGAGCGGCGCGTCTTCTGTTTCGACGGTGACGGCGCTTCGCTGATGCACCTGGGATCCTGGGCGATTACCGGCGCCAATGCCGCATCGAATTTCTATCACATCGTTTTCAACAACAGCGCACACGATTCCGTGGGCGGGCAGCCGACCGTGGGATCCGCCATCGATTTCCCGGCAATCGCCAAGGCCTGCGGCTATCGCACCGCCTTGTCGGTTCAAACCGAGGAAGAGTTGACAAAGGCTATCGGTGCTTTCGACAGACTGACCAAGCCATTGCTGCTGGAGATCAAGGTCGCGAAAGGCGCCCGAAAAGACCTGGGGCGGCCGACCACGACACCCGTGCAGAACAAACAAGATTTAATGAACTTGCTTCAAAACCGATAGTATGCAATCCATCCAACGAAAAGTATTGCTCAATCCCGGCCCCGCGACAACCACCGACACGGTCAAGATGGCGCAAGTCGTTCCGGACATCTGCCCTCGGGAAAAGGAATTCGCCGGCAAAATGAAATCGCTTCGGGAAGATTTGCTGAAAGTCGCCCACGCCGACCCAGCCCGCTATACCGCCGTGCTGTTCTGCGGATCCGGCACCATTAATATCGACATCTGCGTGAATTCCCTGCTGCCGGAAGGAAAAAAGATCCTGGTCGTCGACAACGGCGCCTATAACTCCCGCGCCGTCGAGGTTTGCCAATACTACGGATTGCCGCATATCGATCTGAAGAGTTCTGTCTTCGAACAACCGGATCTGAACCGGATCGAAGAAACGCTGAAAGCGAACCCGGACGTAGCGGTCGTCTATTGCGCCCACCACGAGACCGGCACGGGCCTGTTGAATCCCATCAGGGAGATCGGTGCCCTGGCACACAAATATGGCGCGATCTTTATTTCCGATACGACTTCCTCGTTGGGGATGATTCCGTTCGACATCGAACGGGACAATGTGGATTTCTGCATGGCTTCCGCCCAGAAAGGACTGATGGCAATGTCGGGGCTTTCTTTCATCATCGGCCGGAAAGACATCATCGAACAGTCCAAAGACTATCCGAAGCGGTCATACTACTGCAACCTCTATCTCCAGTATGCTTATTTCGAGAAAACGGGTGAAATGCACTTCACGCCACCCGTGCAAACGATCTATGCGACCATCCAGGCGCTGAAAGAATACTTTGCAGAAGGCGAAGAAAAGAAGTTTGCCCGGCATCGCGCCGTCTACGAAGCCATCCACCGGGGGATCGACAAACTCGGATGGGAAACGGCCCTCCCCCGTGAAATCGAATCGGGGCTGGTCGTCTCCGTGAAATATCCGGACGACCCGAACTGGAATTTCGAGAAAGTACACGATTACTGTTACGAGCGGGGCTTTACCATCTATCCCGGCAAGATTTCCACGACCGACACTTTCCGGCTCTGCTCACTGGGGAAGATTTACCCGGAAGATATCGAGGCCTTCTTCACCGTTTTTACGGAAGCGCTCGACCATTTCGGAATCCGGCACAATTGATTATGGTAACAACCGCCGTTATTCTGGCTGCCGGCTTAGGCACCCGTTTCGGAAAAAGAACCGAAAAGATTCCGAAAGGTTTTATTCCTGTCGGGGGGAAACCCATGGTCATCCGTTCCATCGAAACGCTCCTTTCGTGCGGCATCACCCGCCTCATCATTGGAACCGGCTTCGGAAAAGAGGCTTACGAAGCGCTCGGCGACCGGTATCCCGGCATCGAATGCGAATTCAGCCCCCGCTATGCGGAAACCAACAGTATGTACACACTGTTCAATTGCCGGAAAGTCATCGGCAACGATGACTTCCTGCTGCTCGAATCCGACATCATTTACAATAAAACCGCAATTACGGAACTCCTCGAGGATCCGCATCCCGACATTATGCTCATCACTCCGGTCACGAAATTTCAAGACCAATACTACGTGGCGCATGATGCGGATGGACGGCTGGTCAACTGCTCGACCGACCGGACGGCCATCGATGCGCAGGGAGAACTGGTCGGCATCCACAAACTGTCCTCCGCATTTTATAAGAGGATGTGCCGTGACTATGCGGCGAAAGCCGATGCTTCTCCGAAATTGGGCTATGAGTATGAACTGCTCCATATGTCACAGGCGCTCATTCCTATGTACGTACTGAATTCCACCGGTACGCACTGGTATGAAATTGACGACGAACAGGATTTGAATTACGCGGAAAAGAATATCGTCCCTTATTTAGACTGAACTATATATGGCAAAAAAGGTATATCTCGGCATGATCGCCGACATCATGCATCCCGGTCTGATCAACATCATCAACGAGGGCGCCAAGCACGGCGACCTGATGATCGGGCTTTTTACTGACAGAGCCATCGCAACCCATAAAAGGATTCCTTACCTGACCTATGAACAGCGGAAAATGGTGGTCGAGCATATCAACGGCGTTAGTATAGTCGTACCGCAGGAAGAGTGGAGTTATGTCCCCAACCTACTAAAATACAAGCCCGATTATATTATTCACGGCGACGATTGGGTAGAAGGTCCCGATAAATGGCTCCGGAAAGAAGTCTTCGAGGTCATGAAGCAGATCGGCGGAGAGGTTATTGAAATTCCCTACACGCAAGGCATCACTTCATCCGGCCTGGACAAAGAGCTGAAGTCCTTGGGGACGACACCAGAAGCCCGTATGAAATCGCTTCGCCGATTAATCTCCGCCAAACCCGTCGTCCGCATCATCGAATCGCACAATGGCCTTACCGGCCTGATTGCAGAACACATTTCCGTCGACGACGGCAGCGTGCATAAAGAATTCGACGGTATGTGGGCGTCTTCCCTGACGGACTCGGTCTCTAAAGGAAAGCCGGATATCGAAGCCGTCGACCTGACGACCCGGCTACACGATCTGAATGATACGCTGGAGGTCACGACCAAGCCCGTGATTTTCGACGGGGACACTGGTGGGAAGATCGAGCATTTCCGCTTTACCGTCAAGACCCTGGAGCGTCTGGGTATCTCCGCCGTCATCATCGAAGACAAAGTCGGGCTGAAACAAAACTCCCTGTTCGGCACCGCCGCGGTGCAGAACCAGGACAGCATCGAAGGATTCTGCGCCAAAATCCGGGCAGGAAAGGAAGCGCAGGTTACCCGCGACTTTATGGTAATCGCGCGTATCGAGTCCCTGATTGCCGGGAAACCCGTGGCTGACGCTTTGGAACGCGCGCATGCCTATGTCGCGGCTGGCGCCGACGGAATCATGATCCATTCGAAGAACAAGGACGGTCAGGACATCAAGGCTTTTTGCGAGCAATTCCGCGCGACGGATGCGACGACGCCCATCGTCGCCGTCCCCACCACTTATAGCCAATTTACCGAGACGGAGCTTGCTGAATGGGGCGTCAATATCGTCATCTACGCCAACCATCTGCTTCGAAGCGCCTATCCGGCCATGGTCAATTGCGCGAAAAGCATCCTCCAGCACGAAAGGGCCAAGGAAGCTTCCGAACAATACTGTATGTCCGTCAAGGATATTCTGGAACTCATCCCCGGAACCAAGAACTAAATGAGACTGATCGACAATGCTGAACTGAGATTGCTCCAGATGGAAATCCTGGACGATGTCCACCGTTTTTGCCAAACGGCCGGAATCCGTTATTCCCTGACGTACGGCACCCTGCTCGGAGCCGTCCGGCACAAGGGATACATCCCTTGGGACGACGATATCGATCTGATGATGCCTCGTCCCGACTACGAACGCTTCCTCAAGGAGTATTCCTCTCCGAAGAATGAAGTGGTCGTCCTGAAAGGAATCGACAGCTGCGTCGAGATGTTTTCCAAAGTATGCCGCAAAGGGACCCGGATGGTCGACAAGAAGCTGGGGCGGGACCAATGGGGTGTGAATATCGACATATTTCCCGTCGACGGCTGCCCAGCCGACGAAGCCCACCGCGCCCTGATCGACCGGAAGATCAGCCTGCTGGCCAAAATCTGTCCCAGATACAAAGTCGTCAACCGGCAAAAATCCGCCTGGTTCCTGAAGTATCTGGCCAAACGCTGCCTGTATTTCTATCCGCATTCCGTCTTGCACCTGAAAGAAGAAATCGACAGGCTTGCCGCGTGCGATCCGGCGACCATGCCGTATGCCGGGGTTCTGATGGAAGGGTGTGACTCTTTCCTGACAGATTCTTCCGTCTATGAGGATTACATCCTTTTGCCGTTCGAAGACAAAGCTTATTGTGCAGTCCGGGAGTTCGACCGGCTGCTGACGACGAAATATGGAGATTATATGACGCCCCCGCCGCCGGAGGGAAGAATCAGCCTCCATCAGTATGATGTTTATATCGAAGACTGACATGACGCGTGTCCCCATTCTCTTTACCTTTGACCAATCGTTGGAAATGCCGGCGGGCGTCTGTATGACGTCGCTACTGGAGCATGCCGACGAGAGTACGTTCTACGACATCTTCGTCCTCCACGGCCCCGCGTGTGATTTCTCCCGCAGCCTGCTGAACAAACTGCCGGAAGTCTTCGGAAACTGCCGGATCACGTTCCGCGAGGTGGTCGGCGAATTCGAAGGCGGGTATGAAATCCGAGGCATCCCCGAAACGGCGTACTACCGGCTGATTTCCCCGGAACTGATTCCCGAATATGACAGATTCCTTTATTCCGACGTGGACGTCATTTTCCGGGAAGACCTGAGCCGGTATTATCAGCTGGATCTGGGCAATTGTTATTTCGCGGCCGTCGACAACTGCTCCCGCCTGCGGCCCGACGTGCAAAAATATGTAGCCGACGCGCTGAAACTCGATTACCGCAACGGATACTACTATTCCGGCAATCTTGTGATCAACGCGAAACAGATTCTGCAGGATAATAAAACGGCCGATTTCCGGAGATTGGGAAAGAACGAGTATGAACAGCAGGACATGGACATCATGAATATCGCCTGCAACAAACGATTCTATCCGTTAGGGCCGTCCTACTGTATGTCAAACTACCTCTATTCGCTGATCGTCAACCGGCGCAAAGAGATGGAATCCATCTACGGGCCTGAGGAACTCGACCACGCACTCCGTTCCGGCATCGTCCATTACAACGGCGCCAAGCCCTGGAAAGAAGCCTGCATGAATATGGACATCTGGTGGGAATACTACCGGAGATCCATCTTTTTCGACGAGCGGTTCTGTCACGACTTCTGGGACGGCCGTCGAAAACTGCTCCTGAAACTCCCGCTGATCAAGCGGATTAAAATGGTTTTACGTTATCCCCTCGACCGGAAATCCAATGAGTAATCCTATCCCGCAAAGCGAAATCAAAGGAATGATGGTGGATATCCTGGCTGATATCCACGACTTCTGCCAGAAGAACAACCTGCGCTATTATATGGCTTTCGGCACATTGCTGGGAGCCGTCCGGCACAAGGGCTTCATTCCCTGGGACGATGACATCGACATCTGGCTGCCCCGGCCGGATTACGACCGCTTCCTGAAAGAATACAAAAGCGATCACTTTGAGGCTATTTGGGTCGGTAATCATCCGGACTATCCCTTGGATTTTGCCAAAGTTCACGACATCCGCACGCGTCTTGTCGAAGATGGCGGCGACGGGGACTGGGGTGTTTTCGTAGACGTGTTCCCGCTCGACGGCGCGCCGGATGAGAAAACCTGGAAGCAGACGCTCAAACGCGTCGCCCTCGTCCGGCATCTGGTCGCCAACCAGCGTTTCACCCGAAAACTTGCTTTTTCCCGGAAAGCCGGCTGGAAAAAGAACCTGAGCATCCTGGCCGGACGGGTTATGCACCCTTTTCTGTCCTTGAAAAAACTGCTTCTGAGGGAAGACCGGATCATGAAGAAAAACGCCTTTGCGGACTGCGACCATGTCTGCGACTATACGGACCTGACAGCCCAGTTCTTCGACAAGAAAATTTTCGCGGAGGCAGTCTTACTTCCTTTCGAAGGACGCAAATTCCTCGCCCCGGTGGAATATGATAAGTGTCTGACCATGATGTTTGGGAATTATATGACCCCGCCTCCACCGGAAAAGCAGGTATCGTATCATGGATCAAAAGCTTACTGGAAATAGTTTTATCCCCTCTCTTCAATGAAATCCTACGTTTTTCCCGGTGACATTGCCCCTCGGATCGCCGCCATCGGCTCCGAACCATTCATCTATATGCGGACTGACGCGTTCTCGCAAATTAATAAAGAGTCGGAACGCATGCTCCTCGATCTGATCCACTGCAAGGGTGGACGGACCATCATTTATACAGGTTCCGGGACGGGAGCCATGAGCGCCGTAGTTGAGAATTACGTTTCCACTAAGCAGAAAGCTTTCGTAATTGACGGCGGATCGTTCGGCCACCGCTGGTTTCAGCTCTGTGAATACTACGGCATCCCTGTCTTTGATTTCAAAGTACCCTTCGCGAAAGATATTGACTACACTTTACTCGAACAGAAAGTCGCCTCAGAAAAACCCGACGTTTTCCTTTGCCAGCATCACGAAACATCTTCCGGCCAGTTGTTTGATTTGGAGAAAATCAGCGACATCTGCCACCGATATGGAGTATCGCTTGTAGTTGATGTCATCAGCACTTTTTTGGCAGAACCGCTAGATATGGGTGCCTTGGACATTGACATCTGCATCACCAGCACCCAAAAGGGCCTCAACATACCTCCGGGTCTCTCTATCCTGTTCTTCAGTCCGAAACTCGATGGCTACACTTTCAACCACAAGGGTTATTACTGGGACTTTGACGACAATTTCGCAAATCTGAAACGTGGACAGACGCCGTTCAGCCCGGCCACAATCCTATATCTGCAACTCCATGTCCGGCTTAACCAACTGGTCGAAGAAGGCGGAGAAAACAAGAACATCGCCGATGTCCGCCACCGGGCTCTTCATTTCCGGGCGCTTTGCCAAAAATATGGCTGGAATGTCCCGGCCGAAAACCCTTCCTATGCTATCACCGGCTTTCAGACGAAAGACACGGCCGACCGGGTCATCTTCAAAGGCCTGATCGAAGAATATGACACCTACATCATGCCCGGCGGCATCCCGGGATTCTACCGAGTTTCCCACATGGGACTGCAGAGCGACGAAGACCTCGACCGGCTGGCGGCGGCCATCCACGAATTTGAGCAGACACTATGAAAAAAGTCATCACATACGGAACGTTCGATCTCTTTCACCAAGGACACTACAAGCTGCTGAAACGTGCCAAAGAACTGGGTGACTGGTTGATTGTCGGGGTCACAACCGATAATTTCGATTTGGAACGTGGCAAAATGAATACCTGCGACAACGTGATGGACCGCATCGCGGCCGTCCAAGCCACGGGTTTGGCGGACCAGATCGTAATCGAGGAATACAAGGGCCAGAAGATTGACGATATTCAGAAATACAAGGTGGATGTCTTTGCCATCGGTTCGGATTGGACTGGCTATTTCGACTATCTGAAGGAATACTGCCAGGTGGTTTACCTTCCGCGGACTGAAGGAATCTCTAGCACACAGTTACGACAGGACAGGCCTACGGTCTCACTGGGCATCATTGGAACAGGCAGCATCGCCCGCCGTTTTGTTCCCGAATCCAAATTCGTCAACAGTATTCCTGTCACGGCCGCCTTTAATCCCAATCAGGAAGAATGCGCCGGTTTCTGCAAGCAGTTCGAGATACCCGTCGCCGCCAAAACACTTGATGAATTCTACCAGAACTGTTCGGCAGTTTATGTCGCATCCCCGCACTTCACGCACTACGAATATGTCAAGTCAGCGCTCAATGCCGGGAAGCACGTTCTCTGCGAAACCCCGTTCGTGTTCAAGCGGTCAGAAGCTGAAGAACTCTACGGGATTGCGGAAAGCAAGAATCTGGTTTTGATGGTTGCTTTGAAAACGGCCTACTGTCCTGCCTTCGGCCATCTGATCACGCTGCTCAAATCGGGTATGATCGGAGAGATTGTCGAGGTCAGTGCCTCGGTCACTACCCTGACTGACGAGAACTCCCAAAAAATGGACAGTCGCTACTTTGGTGGCAGTATGAGCGAAAATGCCTGCTTCCCGTTGCTGCCCATTTTCAAACTGTTGGGTACGGACTATCGCAACATCAACTTCTACTCCAAGATCAAAAACGGCGTAGACATCTACACGAAAGCCGTATTCCGCTACGATTCCGCTGTGGCGTCATTCCAGGTTGGATTAGGCGCCAAGTCGGAAGGGAATATGGTAATATCAGGCACGAAAGGCTACGCTTACGTCCCGGCCCCTTGGTGGAAGACAGATTATTTTGAAATTCGATACGAAGACCAGAATCAGAATAAGAAGTATTTCTATCCTTATGCTGGCGAGGGTCTCCGATATGAAATAAAAGATTTCGTAACAGCTATCCTTCAAAAAAACAGTTTTTTTTCCAAAGTCTCAAAGAGGGAGAATCTCTACATGGCACAAGTCCAAGAGGCGTATCTATCTAAAAATCAATTATTTGTGTTATAACCCGTGGAATGCGTCATTAAAAGGATTGAAGATACCTCTTTCACTTACGAGGACATCATCGCCTTGTTGCATCTTGCGTTTCAAGAAAGATTGGATCAAGGATTGGAGTTTACGACATCCCGGATGTCTGTGGATGAAATCAGGAGAAGGTCAACTAGCGGTATTCTACTGGTCGCTTATTCTCAAGAAACAAAAGAACTACTCGGAACCGGGATGATACATTTGATCAAAGATGAAAACGGTTTTCTATATGCCAACGAGGAGCACAAGGGAGTTCATCCTTCGGTAAAACGTCTTGGAATTGGAAGTCGTCTGGAGGAGCAATTACAACGAATCGCTGCTGCAGAAGGTGCTGCTTACATTATCAGCGACACTGCTGTCAGAGCAAGAAGTTCTGTCCTTTTTCATCTGCATCATGGGTTTTACAGATGGATGCTAGTTTCCTATTCTTCCACAGCCTACTATTCTATCGTCTTTAGAAAAGATATTCCCCTCCAAAGGAAAAAAGCATCGGTCCTTGCTCATGCCTTTCATTTCTGTTGCTCATGTATTTGGACTATTTTAACGAAAAAAAAGAATGGGTCCTTTAGAAGATGGGTTGGTTTATTTCGATAAAGTTCTATGGTAAGCCTAGGTATTAAAGATATTCAGCAAGTCAGCCTTGACATTCTTGTCTCTGTCCACAATTATTGTATCAAAAACAATATCAAGTACTCCTTAATGTATGGGACGCTTATTGGCGCAATCCGTCATCGAGGATTCATACCGTGGGATGATGATATAGATATTATTATGCCACGTAAAGACTATGATCGTTTTTGTAAGACATTTTACCATGAAGACTTGGGAATAATCTCAGAAAAAAATGACGACTGTTATATAAATTACTGCCGCGTTTATGATAAAAAAAGGACCACCTGCTCATGTCTGATACCCTTCGCAAAAGACTACAAGGGCGGTGTATGGATAGATGTATTCCCAATAGATGGAGTCCCTGATGAGAGGTTTTCTTTTGAAGATAGCATAAACAAAATGCAAACCCTGTGGATTAAACAACTACGATATCGCTTTTCAATGGCTAGTTTTCGCGAAATCGTCCAAACGTGTTCTTTTAAGGATTTCCTAATTTTATCTGCAATCAAATTATCGGGATCCGGCAGAAGCCTGCTCAAAAGAACCAATAAAGCGTTGCGAGCATTTGCAATCCGAGTTCCTTTATACGCCACCGGACACTGGTCACAGTTAACTTGTTTGGATGACGGAGCAAAGAATTTTCAGGATATTGATGACATTAAAGACTTTACATTAATGCCTTTTGAGAACCATGATTTTTTCGTATTGAGCGGATTCCACAGAGTACTCCAGAACATTTATGGGAACTATATGGAGCTTCCGCCTGAGAATCAACGTGTAAGGCATAATGTTACGACAACTTTTTTCTGGAATGAGTAGCCATTCTCCCTACATCTCTATTATAGTCCCTGTTTATAAAGCTCAGCATTGTCTTTCAACATTAGTTGATAGCATTTTATCTCAAGCATTTACAGACTGGGAACTTCTGCTAATCGACGACGGCTCTCCTGACTCGAGTGGTGCAATTTGTGATTATTTTGCAGCACAAGATTCTCGAATTCATAGTTTCCACAAAAAAAATCAGGGTATCAGCTCAACATGTAATTTTGGTATCTTTCATGCGAATGGTTTGTGGTTTTTCTTTTGTGACCAAGACGATAAACTCCCTAAAGAGAGTTTATCCATATTCTTCAATGCTACTCTTTATAATACTGACCTTATTGCCGCTTCCTATATTCGATACGAAAACGGAAGTTTTGTACCCTATTGTCAAAAAACAGAAGACAAGTTGATTCCTGTTCCCCAGTACCTAGAAGAAGCGGCTAATAGTAATAATGGAAATTCTTCGGCACGGTATGAGGAATGTTATCTTTGGAATAAGTTATTATTAGCATCTATCGTAAAGGATAACAACCTCACCTTTAGAGAAGATCTGCACTATTATCAAGATGTCCTTTTCGTTTTTCAATATCTTACATACTGCAAAAAACCAATATTCTGCACTGATCAACCTGTCTATATTTATTATAAAAAGGGCATCGGCGAATCATCAAAAATCACTGCGCAATATTATCCGACAAAGAGCCCGGGGCGGTTCTATGCTGCAATTCACATTTATAATCTGGTCACAGAGTCTAACCTATCTCAGAAAGCATCCTCATCTTTAAAAGAGCAGATTCTTGAGTCTTATTATTCACTGATATACTTGATTCTACATTCAAATAAGCGTTCTTTTAAAGATATTCTATTATTTACCCGACTTGTCATGCGATATTTTACGATGAAAGAGATAGTGTCCACGTGGATTAGCCGCCATGTCAGGTTAAAAAGAAGAGCTAAGATAAATGCAAAAGTATGCTAATGCACCTATTTTGTTATAGCGGACAAAAAGATTATTGAGTTTGTCGATAATAACCCTTATTGTATTCAGCAACTCGCGGAAATGGTCTGGAACCGCTCAGCGCCCGCATGCAAAGACGAAACCATTGAAGATGCCTTTCATGCCCTAATCGATGCACAAGCCGGATTAAATCTAGCCCTGACCCAGACGCTGACACTTACACAACAGAACCTGTTGCATGCAATTGTAGCAGGAGAAAAGCATTCGGGAAAGCCATCACGATGGAAGATCCCATCTATGCATGGTGGCTAAAAAACATTTACTTTGCATGACCGACATCAGTGTTTCCGTCATCATCCCCTTCTTCAAAGTAGCGTCCTTTGTCGAACGCTGCACCCGGTCCTTGCTGGAGCAGACGCTGCAGGATGTGGAATTTCTCTTCGTGGATGATGCGTCACCGGATGACAGCCGGGCGATCATCGAACGGGTCGCTTCGCAGTACAGCCGGAATGTCCGCATCCTGACGCATACGGAGAACAAGGGGTTGCCGGCGGCGCGCAATACGGGACTGGCCGAGGCGCAGGGCGAATTCATCTACCACTGCGACTCGGACGACTACCTGGAACCGACGATGCTGGAAGAAATGTACCATGCTGCAACTGCACAGCAAGCCGATTTCGTGTATTGCGACTTTTACCTGGATTTCGGTACGTCGCGCCGCGTGATGACCAATCCGGACTACACGGATCCAGAACAGCTGGTCAAGGAAGGCTTCCTGGCCGGACTGATGAAATACAATGTCTGGAACAAATTGGTCGCACGCAAACTTTATACGGAGAGCGGACTGCTGTTCCCGGCCGGGCACGGAATGGGCGAAGACATGACGATGATTGCCCTGGCCACGCACGCATCACGGGCGGCACACGTGGCCAAGCCGCTCTATCATTATGTGAAACTCAACAGCAACGCCTTCTCCAACACCTTTTCGCAGCGGCACCTGGATGACATCCGCTTCAATGCCGACCGGACACTGACCCTGCTCCAGGATTGGAATGTGCCGGACAAGGAACGCTACCTCAACTTCTTCAAACTGAACCTCAAACTGCCCTTCCTCTTTTCAGAGGACCGCAGCCAGATCCGGCTCTGGAAGGCATGGTATCCGGAGGCGAACCGCTATATCCGGCGGAACACGCACCAGCCGCGCCGCACCCGGCTGGTACAGCAATGGGCGGCAGCCGGGCTTTACCCGCTGGTAAGGCTCTATACTTTTCTGGTTAATCACCTTTACTACGGATTGCATTACAGACGATGATCAAAGTCCTGAAAATCATATTGACCGTATTGGTCACCAGCTTTTTCTTCTTTCCGTTCTCCTTTTCGTTCCTCCCAAGTCAGAACACGAAGAACCTGTTGGCCGTCGTCGGCCTTGTCTTCGTCATCATAGAACTGGTTCGACGAAAAGACCTTTCCGTCCCGCGCGAGCTTCTGATCTTACTGTTTATCAGCGGCATGGTCTCTCTCCTGTCCCTGATCTCCATCACATACAACCAGACGCCGGACACAACCTATGTCTCTTTTATCCGCTCGACGGCCATCTGGTTGAGCAGTGCTTTTGCGTGTGTCTTCACCATCCGGGCCGTCCACGGAAGGATTGATGCGCCTTTGATTGTGCACTATCTGACCGGTGCGTGTCTGTTCCAGTGTGCAGCAGCGATGCTGATCGCGTTCGTTCCTTCTGTCCAATTGTTCGTTGACACCTATGTTCAACAAGGCCAGGGACTATTGAAGGACTTGGGGCGTCTTTATGGCATCGGGGCCTCCCTTGACGTGGCCGGCTCCCGATTTGCCGTCGTATTGACCGCTATCTCCTTCCTGCTGACTTCTCCTGCCCAGAAAAACACCAACGGAATGGCCGTCTTCTATACGCTATCCTTCATCGTCATTTCCGTCATCGGAAACATGATTGCCCGGACGACAACAATCGGTATGGCCATCGGTGTAGCCTGGTTCCTGGCGACACCCTTCATCACACGGCAGCGATTACAGTTGGACGGGCGTTTCGGGAAAGCATTCACAATCATCCTGACAGGAGCCGCCCTGGTTCTTGTCAGTGTCCTGCTCTACCGCGCATTCCCGGAAGTCAAGAAACTCTTTGAGTTCGGTTTCGAGGGCTTTTTCTCATTTTTTGAAACCGGCGAATGGAACGTTTCTTCAAACGATAAACTTGCAACTATGATGGTCTGGCCGGAAGAACTGAGGACTTGGATCATTGGAGACGGCTACTTTGCGAACTCCCGCTATGACCCCAATTACCTGGGTAACGCAACCGACCAGGGATTCTATATGGGCACCGACATCGGCTACCTCCGCTTCATTTTCTACTTCGGAATTGCCGGACTGGTCTGGATCATCGCGCTTCTCGTCTATTCGACCTACGTCTGCTGCAAGTATTTCAAGGAATACACCTGGCTTTTCGTGATGGCATTGCTGGTCGGGCTCGTGGTCTGGGCAAAGGTTTCGACCGACGTCTTCCTCTTCTTCGCCCTCTTCCTTTGCGCCGCATTCCTGCAGGAGACGCAGGAAGCTATCCAGGTAAGTACAACAGATACGCCGTGAACCTCGTTTACTGCATCAACGGATTCTACCGGGCGGCCGGGATGGAGCGGGTGCTGGCCGACAAGGCCAACTGGCTCGCGGCGCACGGCTATGCGGTGACGATCCTGACGAGCGACCAACTGGGGCGGCCGGATGCGTTCCCACTGGATCCGCGCGTGGAGAAATATGATCTGGGGATCAACTATGAAAGCAACAATGGCGGTTCGCTGCTGGACAAACTGCTGCACTACCCGGCCAAGCAGCGGCGGCATCGCCGCGCGCTGGCGGCAAAGCTTTCGGAGATCCACCCCGACATCACAATCTCGATGTTCTGCAACGAGGTGAACCTGCTGCCCCGGATGCACGACGGCGGCCGCAAAGTATTGGAAATCCATTTTTCCCGCTTCAAGCGCCTCCAGTATGGCCGCCGCGGGCTCTGGGCCCTGATCGACCGTTTCCGCAGCCGGCAGGATGAGAAGTTGGCGGCCCGTTACGACCGCTTCGTCGTCCTGACCGAAGAGGACAAGGGCTACTGGCCGCAGATCCCGAATCTGCGGGTCATTCCCAACCCCAGGCCCTTCACCTTGCCTGAGCCTGCCTCGCTGGATAGTCACACCCTGCTCGCGGTGGGAAGATACACGCATCAGAAAGGCTTCGACCTGCTGCTGCAAGCCTGGAAAATGATTGATACGCAGGGCTGGACCCTCCGGATTGCCGGCAGCGGCGATCCGCTGGGAGCTGTGCCGGACAACGTAATCACGGGCCCTTCTGCCAACATTCAGGAAGAATACCGGAACGCAGCCTTCCTGGTCATGAGTTCCCGCTACGAAGGGCTGCCGATGGTGCTGCTTGAAGCCCAGGCGGCCGGCTTGCCCGTCGTTTCCTTTGCCTGCAAATGCGGGCCGAAAGATGTGATTACCGACGGGGAGGATGGGATCCTGATCCCGGAAGGGGATATTGTAGGCCTCGCCAGCGGTATGAAACGATTGATGGACGATATCGATCTGCGCCACAACATGGGCGCAGCCGCTTTCCGCAATTCCGTCCGTTACGACAAAGAACGGATCATGACCCAATGGGACAGTCTCTTCCACGAATTATCGTAGTCTCGGCCGTCAATCTCCGCAAAGGAGGCACCTTGACGATTCTCCGGGAATGCCTGCAGTACCTGTCGCAACAGGAGGGTCTGAAAGTGTATGCGCTCGTCCACAATAAGGCACTTTGCGACTTTCCGGGCATCGAATACCTGGAATTTCCCTGGACCGTCAAGGGTTGGGCCCGGCGGCTCTGGTGCGAATATGTGACGATGCACCGCGTAAGCCTCGACATTGCGCGGAAAGAAGGACAGGAGATCGACACCTGGCTCTCCCTGCACGACACGACACCCCGCGTCAAGGCCCGGCATCAGGAAGTGTACTGCCACACCTCCTTCCCTTTCCTGAAATGGCGGCTGCGAGACCTGGTGATGGATCCGAAGATTCCGCTGTTTGCGATGTTCACGCGCTTTGCCTACCGCATAGGTGTCCGGCGGAACGACTGTCTGATCGTGCAGCAGGAATGGTTCCGCGACGGACTGAGCCGGATTACGGGCTTCCCGAAAGAGCGGATCCGGGTCATTCCGCCGAAAGTATCGGTCGAAGGCATCACGCCGGAGGCCGTTTCTTCGGAGGTCCCGATGTTCCTGTATGTATCCACGGCAGACTGCCACAAGAATTTCGAAACGCTCTGCGAGGCAGCCCGGCTGCTGGAAAAAGAAGTGGGGGCCAGCCGCTTCCGCGTGGTCCTGACCATCTCGGGCGAGGAGAACCGCTATGCCCGCTGGCTGAAGAAGCGCTGGGGCGACGTGTCCTCCCTCCATTTTGCCGGCTATATGCCGCGGGAGCGTCTGTTCGGTTACTACAAGGCCGCTGCCTGTTTCGTATTTCCGTCCCGCGTCGAGACCTGGGGACTCCCCATCACGGAATACCGGCTGCTGAACGGCGGGCCTATGCTGCTGGCCGACCTGCCGTACGCCCACGAGAGCAGCGAAGAAAAGGCTGTGTTTTTCCCGGCCACGGACGCCCGCCGGTTAAAAGAATTGATGTATGAAAGTCTTGCAACTCGGTAAATTCTACCCCATCCGGGGCGGTGTGGAAAAGGTGGAGGCCAGCCTCACGGAAGGGCTTTCCGCACGCGGCGTGGACTGCGATATGCTCTGCGCAAGTTTTGACGGAGCCAAGGAAATGCGCGTCATTCCGCTGGGCAGACACGGCCGCATCCTCGTCGTCCCCACCCTGCTGAAAGCCGCCGGGACGATGATCGCCCCGAAGATGATCGGCTGGTTGCGGAAGCATCAGGCCGAATACGACATCATCCACATCCACCATCCCGACCCGATGGCGGCCCTGGCCTTGAGGCTGAGCGGATTCCGCGGCAGGGTCATCCTGCATTGGCACAGCGACATCCTCTCGCAGCGCTTCTTGCTCCTTTTCTTCAAACCGCTGCAGAACTGGCTGATCCGCCGGGCGGAAAAGATTGTGGGGACCACGCCGGTTTACGTGCGGGAATCCCCGCATCTGGCCCATGCGCAAGCTAAGTGCACGGCCGTTCCCATCGGGATCGAGCCGCTTCAGCCCGACCCGCAGCGCACCGCGGCAATCCGCAGTCGCTTTGCCGGCAAGAAGCTGATTCTCAGCATCGGGCGCCTGGTCCCGTATAAAGGATATCCCTATCTGATCGAAGCTATGAAGTTGTTGCCCGAGGACTATCATCTGGTCATCGGCGGCACCGGCCCCCTGCGGGAACAGCTTGAAAAACAGATCCAGGCCCTGAACCTGCAGAACCGGGTGACGCTCACCGGCTACATCGACGATGCCGACATCCCGGCCTGGTTCGGCGCCTGCGACTGCTTCGTACTCACCAGCACGATGAAGACCGAGGCCTTCGGCATCGTCCAGCTGGAAGCCATGAGTTGCCACAAGCCGATCGTGGCCACCCGCATCCCGGGTTCCGGCGTCGCCTGGGTCAACGAAGACGGGGTCTCCGGACGCAACGTGACGCCCGGAAAACCGGAAGAATATGCCGCCGCGATCCAAGAAGTGACCGCAAATAGCGAAAAATTCGGAGAAAGTGCGTATCTTCGCTATTTGAATTGTTTTACCCGCAATCAAATGATTGAAACAATCTTAGAAATATATGAAAACTCGTAAGTTGCTTGGAATGTTAACCCTCCTCGTGCTGCTGGCCGCCAGTTGCACGACCTCGCGCACATTGGGATATCTCCTGGATATGGAATATAACAAAGACTATCCTGCTACGCCCGCGCCTGAATTGAAGATGCAGAAAGAAGACCGGCTGAGCATCCAGGTTCTCAGCGAGAATGCGGAATTGTCGGCACCCTTCAATACCCTGCTCACGATCACGGATCTGGCGAACAATACTGTCCACGAGCCAAAATTGACCTATGTGGTAGATAACGAAGGAAATATTGATTTCCCGATCTTGGGGAAACTGCATATTGAAGGAATGACGCTGAAGGAAATCGAAAACTTGATCGCCAGTGAGATCAAAGCCCGCGGCTATATCAAGGAACCCGTCGTGAACGCGGAACTTGACAATTTCCAAGTAACGGTCATCGGTGGTCAAGGTGGTGGTGTCATGCAGATCCAAGGGCACAGTTTCAATTTGCTTCAGGCTATTGCCCGCATCAACAATGGCAACGTAAACGAGCAGATCAACATCAAAGAAGTGACCGTCATCCGCACGGAGAACGGGGTACGCACGGCTTATGCCGTGGATATGCAGAAAAAGAATCTTTTCGAATCACCGGTCTTCTACCTCCAGCAGAACGATGTGATTTACTACAAACCCAAAGTCTATCGGATGAGCCAGACTGCCAGCAACTTTATTGGATTTGTCGGCACACTGGCCGGATTTGCCAGTCTGGTTTTGTCTTATCTGGCTCTCACAAAATAATGATCCGCTATGCAAGCTAACAATACAAACCGCGTCAACCTCGTCGATCTGTTTCTCTATCTGCTGAGCCACTGGTACTGGTTCGTGCTCTGCGCAGCCTTGTGTGGCGGCTACGCCTACTACAAATACGCGCAGAAGCCTTTCATCTACCGCAGCGATGCCACCGTCATCATAAAAGACCCAAGTAATGCGCAGACAACGGCCAGCATGACGACCTACAGCAGCCAGATCAACCGCATCAACATGACAAACGAGATCCTGCAGCTTCGTTCCAAACAGTTGATGGCTGAGGCGGTCAAGGCGCTTGATGCGGACATTGACTATACGATTCCCATCAAGCTGCGCAATGTGGAGCTGTATCGCCTGGCCCCGGTCAAGATGAACATCCTCCGCGACGAGCATACACCGGAGGCATTCCAATTGACGGTCACAACGATAGATGCCAATTCCATCCAGGTGCAACTCACGGACGGCCGCAGTGCAACCGTGGCTTTGGGAGACACGATTCCGATTTACGGAACGAAAGTCGTTTTCACGCCGACCCCTTATTACAATGGAGAAGGCGCTGGAAAGCCGGTTACTATCAGCAAGCGACCTGTCACCAGCGCGGCATTGGGCTATCTGGGACGACTGCGTGTCGTGCAAAGCGAAGGTACCATTCTGCAACTTTCTTTACAGGACTATTCCGTATGGCGTGCCAGTGATATTCTGAACATGCTGATCACCAAATATAATGAGGACGCCATCCGTGAGAAGAACCGCATCGCCGTCAACACGGCCCAATTCATCAACGAGCGCCTGCTTATCATCCAGAGCGAACTGGGCGGGGTGGAAGATGAAATCGCACGGTTCAAAACCTCCGAGCGCATCATGAATGTCGATCAGGCCACCACGCAGTACCTGAACGAGAACAAAGGTTACAATGCAGAAATCGTCAAGGTCGAAACGCAGATCAAACTTGCGGAATACCTGCATGACCACATCACCAACTCATTCCAGTCGTACGAAACCCTCCCTATCAACACAGGGTTGGAGGATACGCGAATCAGCAATGAGATCACCCAATACAACAATCTCATCCTTCAACGTGACCGCCTGCTTGAGGCTTCAAGTGCAGAAAGTCCGGCTGTAAAACAAGTCGAAAACACTTTGCTTCCGTTGAGGCAGAATATTCTAGGCTCAATAAACAACCTGCTTACTTCGCTCAATGTCCGCCGCAACGACCTGTCAAACCTGGAACAGGAATCCCTTCGTAAATTCACCGCGATGCCGGCCAAAGCCCGGCAACTCCTTTCTATCGAGCGACAGCAGAAAATCAAGGAAAGCCTGTATCTCTACCTGCTCAACAAACGGGAGGAAAACGCCTTGACCCAGGCGATGGTGGACAACAACGCCCGGATGATTGACAGCGCCGCCGGTTCCACGGTACCGATTTATCCTTCGCGCAACAAGATGTTGCTGACCGCCATTCTCATCGGCCTGCTGATTCCGGGCGTCGTTCTGGTAGCCCGCATCTTCATCGACCAGAAGATCCGCAGCCGGAAAGACCTCGAAGACAGTACCCGTATCCCGTTCCTGGCCGAACTTCCCAAATCCAAGATGAAGAAAGCGAAGAAGGGGGAAAAGGAAGATCCGAAACGGACGGCCTACGCGAATTCAAGCCAGAAGTCCTTCACCGAAGCGATGCGGCTCATGGTCACCAACCTCGATTTCATGAAGCCGGAGGACTGCAGCCATCCGGTCATCGTCACGACCTCGTTCAATACTTCCGCCGGCAAAACCTTCGTAACGACCAATACGGCCGCCTGCCTGGCCGATGCCAAAAAGAAAGTCGCATTGCTCGACCTGGACTTGCGCAAACGGACGATTTCCGGTCACTTCGGACTAAAACACAACACAATCGGTTTAAGTAATTATCTCAACGACGAGGCCCTCACGCTTCAGGACGTCATCCACAAGGACGTGCTCGACGGCGTGGACTTCATTCCGGCCGGCCACATTCCGCCAAACCCCGCCGCCCTGCTCAGCCGCCAGCGTTTCGACGACTTGATCGCCCAGCTGCGCAACGAATACGACTACGTGCTGCTCGACGGTGTGCCTTACAGCGCCGTGGCCGACATGATGGTCGTCCAGCGGCTGGTGGACATGAATCTCTTCGTGATCCGGAGCGGCCAGATCGACCGGCGCAACTTGCCTTCGCTTGATGAGATCTATGAGAAGAATCAGCTCCACAACCCGTGCATCGTACTCAACGACACGGATTACAAAGGCCTCTATGGATACGGTCACGGTTATGGATACGGTTACGGATACGGCTATGGCTACGGTTATGGCTACGGCGAAGAGAAGAAGGGCCGGCACAAGAAAAAAAGGTAGCGCATGACCATTGCAGTCGATTTCGACGGTACGATCGTCGAGCACAAGTATCCCAGGATCGGCAAGGAGATTCCTTTTGCCGTCGAGACGCTCAAGTCGCTCGCAGCAGAAGGGAACAAGTTGATCCTATGGACTTCCCGCGACGGAGAACTGCTCGAGGAAGCACTTGCCTTCTGCCGGGAACGCGGCCTGGAGTTCTATGCCGTGAACAGCAATTATCCACCGGGCGCCCTCTTCACACAGAAAGCCGGCCGCTCCTGCAAGGTTGTGGCCGACCTCTACATCGACGACCGCAATGTCGGCGGCCTGCCCGACTGGGGCACGATTTACGAGATTGTGACGGGCGTTCGGGCGGAAAAGCACAAACGCCGCGGCCTTTTCGGGCGGCGCAGGCAATGACACGGCAATGAAGGTTGATTTATTCCTGGCATTGGTCCGCAGCGGTCTCTATGAGAGGCCGCTTGCTGCAGAAGAACTGGCATCGGTACGCGCAGCGACGGATGCCGACTGGGCAGCCATCCTGAAGGTCGCCCGTCAGCAGACGGTGCTGGGGCAACTCTATCAGGCGCTTTTTCAGCTCCCGAACGATGTCCGGCCGCCCGAGGCTATCGTCACAGCACTGATGTCGGATGCGCTGCGTGCCGTCCGGCACGCATATGCCGCAGCCACAGCCTCGCAAGACCTTGTGGAGCGGCTTCGTGCGGCGGGGCTGGCACCCGTCGTGATGAAGGGCGTTTCCGTGGCTGCGTTTTACAGGCATCCGGAATTCCGGACCGCCGGTGATATCGACATCTACTTGCCTGCCAGCGAGATCAAGCAGGCCGCCGCACTTCTTGACGAAAGCGCCGTCTCGCCCGACGGGAGCCGGACCGGTCGCTTCGAGGGCGTTGCCGTGGATCTGCACGACCGCTATTTCGACCTGCACTGCGGCACGCGGAAACTACCGGCCGTCGGCACACCCGAAGCGACGCTGCTGATGCTCTCCGCACACATTCTCAAGCACGCCATCGGGCCGGGCGTGGGCTTGCGGCAGCTCTGCGATATGACCATGGCCTGCCGCGGCCTCGCAAGGTCGTTTGACCCGACCCGGCTGCGCGAAATCTTCAGACGGACCGGCACCCTGCGCTGGAACCGGCTTCTCTTTTCTTTTCTGGTGGACTGGCTCGGGCTGGACGAATCTCTCTATGCCAAGCTCTTTGGCACAGCCCGCGTCGCTTCAGCGCCCCTGCTGGACATCATTCTGGAAGGCGGCAATTTCGGCCACTATGCGGCCACGCGCCGCGACACAATCGCCGCCGGCGCCGCGCACCGCAAGCGGGACACGCTCCGCCGCTTCCTCCACCGCCTCCCCTTCTCCCTCCGCTTCGCCCCCCGCGAAACCCTCGCCACGATCTGGACCCTCATCCAGGGCAATCTCCGGCGCAGCAGATAGGTAGTTCCGCCAAACCACAAGGGGACAAAAGAGCCGGCCACCAGCGTCGGGCAGCCGGCTCCCCGCCGGGCATCGGACAGTATCACAATGGTGGTTCATTCACGGCAGTGTGAAAACCGACAGCACAGCTATCGGTATCGCCAGTAGCCGTGGACGAAGACCTTTCGGCCGTACTGCCTGCGCCAGTGGGCGCGGACGAACACGGGATTGCCATACGTACCTCGTACGAGAATAACAATCGTTACCTTTACACTTATTATCATTGCTATTAGTTTAAAAAGGTGAAGGTGAAAGGGAGGATTGTCTTTTTAGTACCTGCCCGACGTATGGAACAAGAAAAGAGAGCATCGGCTCGTCTTTATCCGGGTTCCGATGCTCTCCTGCACATATTCGGTCAGGTATTGACCGGATCCTCTTTTAAACTAATAGCATTGCAAAGATAAGCACGAATTCGCAAACAGCGTTGACAAAAAAGCAATTTATGCGGGGTGATCCGAAATTATTTTCCAATCACCCGCAGCATTCTAGAAATCTGGAAACATCATCGCATATTTTGCTTTTTTGTCCAAGCTCAGAGAAAAAAAGCGGTTAAATTTACAATGAAATAAAGCATCAATGATTTTATCAACGATGCCATTCGAAAAGCGCTGGCTGTAGCCGGATAGTATAGCTTCCGGACAAGCAGCGTAAGAACTGACGGCGGAGCTATCGATATCGCCAGTAGCCGTAGACGAACACCTTCCGGCCGTTCTGTAAACGCCAGTGGGTTCAGCCGGAAAAACTATCTCTTCGCCGGCAATCACGCCGCCGCTGTCAGGGCCGCCATCGCATACTCCTTTATCACCTCCTGCAAGGCCGTCGGTGTCGACGTCCGCACATGGCTCGTCGACGTCCTCGGACAGATCCCCTCCTACAAGGGCCCTTGGCGGGATCTTCTGCCTGCCCACTGGCAC
>CADAOB010000010.1 GCA_902789445.1 uncultured Bacteroidia bacterium
AGCGAATAGATTATTTCCGGGTCAGGACAATTTGATTCAGGATAATCCGGCTTTTGGAATCTTCCGGATGATCCGACGTTGCCCACATTTCAAATCGTAAGCCGGCAGGGTTGTATTCTTCCTCATAGGCGGACAGCATCAATGAGTTTTTGCCCTTTGTATCCGCCATCAGCCAGTATCTTTTTCAATCTTGGGACGCAACCTTGCATGGCGTCAATAACCGAATGAGCACCCACACTGGGTGTATCTTCACGCCCCATCAACCTGCGGATGATGACATGCAGGGTGTCAACAAGTTCCTCAAACACACCTTCCAACTTCCACTTATTGAAGTAGTAGAAGACTGTGTTGTAAGGCGGAAAGTCTTTGGGGAGCATTCGCCATTGGCAGCCTGTTTTCACCATATACATGATAGCATTCATTATCTCCCTGAGCGGGTATTTTCTCTTCCGATGTTGCGGATCCAGGATAATTTCAGTAACTTGCCACTGTTTATCAGTGAGGTTAGTTGGATATTTAAAGTTGCGAAAAAATTCAATCAACATACTGATTTTCAATTACTTACAAGCTTCCTTAGTAAATAGTTTCACTCATATTTAAACAGCTTCCAAATAGTCTACTGGAAAGGACCTTTAATCCTTGTTTTCGTATATTTCGTTAAGTCTTTTTTACAAATACAATATCTAATGCCTTCCATTCCATCATTATGCACTCCTCCTACGATGAATGGCAGATCATTGAAACGGTAATCGATATGATCATACTTTTCTAAGACTGACAGCAACTCTTGCGTGATGACCTGAGTTGAATCATTCCAATAAAAAAGATTACCTTCATTTACAACATAGTTAGTCGGGAAAGAAGGGTCATAGGCACCGATACTGTCTTTTGCACTTGGCAGGACAACATCATCAGCGATGGCAATGGTCACCTGAATACATTTTGCATTTTTTTCGGTAATAGATACCGTAAAAATGCTGTCTTTTTTACTCAAATTGGAAGTATGTATAAAATCAATAATGGCATTGTTTATAGCGTGTGTCAGATTGCCTCTTTGAACCAGATCCTGTTGCCATTTATCATTTGTGCAACTAGATAAAAGAAGAAAACATGTTAACCAAATGAAAGTTTTACTTATATACATATCAGTACTCAATAGGTGGATAACCAGATGTTAATATAATGAACTTTTTAATACCATATCCCTGTTGATTCCTTTTATGCCCTATATCACCATCTCCGTATAATGATCCGGAAGGATGTAATCTATCATTGAGAGAGAACTTTGAGAGATGCGTATGAAAATCAGCATAAAATACAACATCGCTTGGCTTGATCCCCGAAACTTTATAGTCAAAAGTAGCATGAGCCTTTCGATCGGTATTCCACCTACGTGGATTATCTTTAGAACTTTGATAACGTCCAATATATACATTTCTAATAGCAGTCGCTCCTTTGGGAGAATACTCAAATCCACCTATTTCTAAACCAACCATTTCAGATAATTCAATAACAAAGGATTCAACCCCTTCAACACTCGGTTCTCCAGTTCGCCCTACGGATATGACTACATCATTTTCTTTAAAATTGATGCCGTCCTTAATACCATTTTGTGTTCTGCTCGTATTCCCCTGACTCTTTGTTCAAATGGTATCCTAATACTCTATCTGTTTTTTCATTCGTTAATTGCATTAAAAAGAATTGCCCTGTCTTATCATCATATCGGTAATCGTCCATTCCTGTTGGATCGATATGATTCACCGGATTACCCGCGCAATAGCCATACGCATTCACGCCATAGTACTTCTCCGCCATCGGATCGGGGACGGTATAGAGCGGAATCGAGATGTCCACCGCACCCTTGTTCCCATCCACCGGATAGTTCACCGCGTCGTGCAGCGACGACGCCTGCGGCGACAGTGCGATTCAATGAACTCAAAAGCCATTGAGGGATAAGCAGATGACCGTATCAATGTCTTCGATGGCAGATTTCGGGAGCGTAACGGTCAGAAAGCCGTCTCGGGACAATTCGTAGGAAAGTTTCGCGCCGGAAGTCAGCAAGGCGACGGCGTCCTTGCGGGACGGGCGGAGGTCCCGCGGCAAAGCGACGACCAGCTTGCAGAGGCCGTCGCGGCACGGAAGGGCTTCCGGAGTGAGGATGTGCAGGAAGAGTGTCCGGTCGTTCTGCGTCGTCACGCCCCAGGACTGTTCGGGGACGGCGGTGGAGGTGGTCCCGTCTACCGAGACGCTGTGGCCGCGCATCCAGCGGCCCAGGCCGGCGAGGCGGTCCAGCGCCGGGGCGGGCAGTTCCCCGTTGGCCATCGGGCCGATGTTCAGCAGCAGGTTGGCATTCTTGGCGGCGGCGCGGACCAGCAGGTGGACCAGTTCCCGGACGCTCTTGTACCAAGGATCGTCAATCCGGTAGCCCCAGGCGCTGTTCATCGTCTGGCACATCTCCAGCGGCAGCGTACCGATCCCCTGCCCCGAATAACCGGCTTTGTTCTCGCCCGGCAGGTCGCGCTCGAACATCTGGAAATCCTCGCCGTCACTCGGCAGCTGGTGATGGTTGTTGCCGATCAGCAGCTCCGGCTTGAGACGGTGGATATAGGCGTAGAATTCCGGCATCCGCCAGTCGAAATCCGGATCCTGGTCGTGGTCCCAGAGGCCGTCGAACCACAGGGCGGACAGGTTGGGGTACTGCGTGATCAATTCTTTGACCTGGGCCTTCATGAAATCGAAGTAGTGACCATAGTCCTGCCGGTCGCCCTTGCGGCCCGTTTTCAGGCCGGTACGCCCCTGCGGGTAGTCTTCGCGGATCCAGTCCAGCAGCGAATAATAGGCCTGGAACCGCAGGCCTTCATCGGCACAGGCCCGGGCGAGTTCAGCCACGATGTCGCGGCCGAAAGGCGTGGCATCCACGATATTATAGCTTGACGCAGCCGACTTGAACAGGGAAAAGCCGTCGTGATGGCGCGAGGTGATGGTCACATAGCCCGCACCTGCGTCACGGAAGGCCCGGGCCCAGGCTGCGGCATCAAAGCGCGCGGGACAGAAACTCTGGGCGGCGACGGCATAGTCTTCCTGCCGGAGCCCCGCCGTTTCCAGATACCATTCTCCCTGGGCATAGGTGGCATAGATGCCCCAGTGGAGGAAGATGCCGAGGCGGTGCTGCTGGAAAGCGGCCCGCTCCCGCAGGTTTTCCGGGGACGGCACATAAGACTGGGCCAGCGCACTGCCGCAGAGCAGCAGCGCCGCGAACAAAGACAGGATCCGTTTCATGGGGCGGCGTTATTTCGCGCCGACGGCGGCCGGCGTCCAGTTCTTGAAGAAACGCTGGACCTTGGCCTTGTCGTAGCCCTGGCCCTCTTCCAGGAAACTGGAGTCCTGCGTATGGAGGACCTTGCCCTTGGCATCGAGCACCACGAAGACCGGATATCCGAAGCGGCCCGGATTGCCAAGGCGCTTCATCATCTTTTCAGCCTCCCGGGCCTTCGCGGCATCGGTCTTATCCGCTCGG
This sequence comes from uncultured Bacteroidia bacterium, assembly GCA_902789445.1. Lineage (GTDB taxonomy): Bacteria > Bacteroidota > Bacteroidia > Bacteroidales > UBA932 > Cacconaster. The sequence goes on from CADAOB010000010.1 coordinate 3,518, forward strand.
GGATTGTAGTTGACGTGGATATAGACGAAATTGTCGGCGATCAGTTTGCTGATGTCGGCATCCTTCGTGATGAAATCGGCAAAGCGCAGGCACCAGGGGCACCAGTTTCCGCCGACCTGGCAGACCACGAACTTCCCCGCGGATTTCGCCTGGGAAAGCGCCTTGTCGATCTGCTGGTTCACGTTGATTTCCTCGTCATAGACTTTTTTCATTCCGGCCTGGCCGTAGGCCGCCGCCGCGAGCAGGACGGCGAGCAGGGCGATGGTGATTTTCTTGGTCATAGTCGTCGTATTTCCCTGTAAATTTAGGCAAAAAACCCGTATCTTTGTAGGAAAACCTTCAAGAAAATGAAAAAGACCATCCTGCTGATGCTCACGGCGCTTGCCGCCCTCCTCCCCTTGCTGACCGCCCAGGCCCAGGACAAGGGGAAACACACCACCCTGCAAGAAGAGGAAGCACAGATGCGCGCGTGGATCCAGACCCTCGGATCCGACGCTTTCGGCGGTCGGATGCCGATGACGGAATACGAGACCAAAACCATCCATTACCTGGCCGGCGAAATGAAGGCGCTGGGCCTGGAGCCGGCTTTCGGCGACAGCTATTTCCAGAAAGTCAAGACCATCTCGGCCGTCTGCAAGCCTGCCGGCGGGAAGTTCAAGTTGAAAGCCGGCCGGAAAAAGGTGGAACTCCGCCAGCCCGAAGACCTGGTGGCCTGGACGGCCCGCGCCACGAAAAAAGTGAGCATTCCCAAAGCGGAATTCGTCTTCTGCGGCTTCGGCATCGATGCACCCGAATTCGGCTGGAACGACTACGAGGGGGTGGACGTCAGGGGGAAGATCATCATCGCGATGGTGAACGATCCGGGTTTTTACGATGAAACGCTCTTCCAGGGCCGGAACATGACCTATTACGGCCGCTGGACCTACAAGTTCGAACAGGCGCAGCGGCTGGGCGCCGCCGGCTGCCTGGTCCTGCACAATACGGCCGCCGCCAGCTACGGCTGGAACGTCTGCGCCACCCATGTGGGCAGCAACCTGGCCCTCTACGACCTGGAAAGCCGCAATGCCGGAGAGCTCGGGATGAAAGGCTGGCTGCACGAGGACGGCTGCCGCAAGCTGTTCGAAGCCGCAGGCGTTGATTTCGACGAGACGGTCGCCGCTGCCAAACGGCCGGGATTCAAGGCCTTCAGCCTGAATCTGACAGGAAATCTGGAAATGGATGTGACCTACCAGATCCAGGAGACCTGCAACGTGGCCGGTGTCCTGCCGGGTACGGACCTCAAGGACGAAGCCGTGGTTTTCAGCGCCCACTGGGACCATTTCGGCTATGGTACGCCGGACGAAACGGGCGACCCGATCTACAACGGCGCCTCCGACAACGGTTCGGGCATGGCCGCCGTGCTGATGCTGGCCAGGAAATACGGGGAACTCCCCGTCCGGCCCCGCCGTTCGATGGTCTTCTTCATCCCCACGCTCGAAGAAAGCGGCCTCTTCGGCTCGGAGTATTACTGCGCCCATCCCGCCTTCCCGATGGAAAAGACGGCCGCCTGCATCAATTTTGACTGCATCGCACCGGAGCCCCTGACCCACGACGTCATGGTGCTGGGCGGCGGGCAAAGTGAACTGGACAACTACATCATGGCCTGTGCCGGCGCCCAGGGGCGTTATGTCGTCTTCCACAATGACAACTCGGACGGCTGGTATTTCCGCTCCGACCATTTCAATTTCGTGAAGAAAGGCGTTCCGGCCGTGGTGATCGAATACGGGAAGGACCTGGTGGATCCCTCCCGCCCCAACAAGTATCCCCGTTCGGACTGGTACCACAAGCCCTCCGACGAATACCGGGAAGACTGGGACTTCGCGGGTACGCTGGTCCACGTCAACATGATGTTCGGCGTCGGCCTGTCCGTGGCCAATGCCGACGGGCGTCCCCGTCTGTACAACAAATAATGAAAGTGCTTAGATTTCGGCGATCAGGGAAGAAACGCCCTTGACCAGGTCGCCGACCTTGACGCGCAGCTGCGCGTCAAGCGGCAGGTAATAGTCGATGCGGGAACCGAACTTGATGATGCCGCACTGCTCGCCGGCGCGGACCGCCATCCCGGGTTTCGCATAGCAGACGATCCTGCGGGCGAAACCGCCGGCCAGTTGCTTGAACATCACTTCTTTTCCCTCCGGGGTGCGGATGGCCGTGCAGCAATGCTCGTTTTCTTCGGAGGCCTTGGGCTTGAACGCCAGCATGTGTTTGCCGGGAAAATACTGGGTGTAGGATACCGCACCCGTCACCGGCCAGAAATTGGCATGCAGGTCCCAGAAATCCATATAGACGGAGACCATGAGCGCCTCCCGTTTCAGATAGCCCGATTCGAAGACTTTGCCGATATGGACGACTTTCCCGTCCGAGACAGCCGTCACCCGGTGGTTGTCGCCGACCGGTTTCCGGTCGGGTACCATGTGGAAATAGGTCTGCCAGCCGCACACCCAGAGCAGGCCGAGCGTGAGCGGCCACTTGATCCATCCCTGCGGCACGAAGCGCAGCAGGAGGAAGATAGCGACGGCGCAGACCAGATAGACCAGCAGCACAGTCCCGTAAGTATTTTTATCCAGTTTCATAAGAGGGAAAACAGAGACAGGTAGAGTGCGGCCAGCGGCAGGACGAAAAGCACGTCGTCGAAACGGTCGAGCAAACCGCCATGGCCGGGAATCAGTTGACTGGCGTCTTTCACGCCGGCGTGCCGCTTGAGGAGCGATTCATACAGGTCGCCCAGGACGCCGAAGACAGAAACCAGCAAGGCAAGGGCAAACCAATGCACCCGCGGAAGGACAGCGGCGCCAAACGTGGCTGAGACCACCCACGCCGTCAGGAAGGAAAACAAGGTGCCACCCACCACGCCGATCCAGGATTTCTTGGGAGAGAGCGCGGGGAAAAGCTTGCGGCTGTCCGGCCGCTGCCCCATCGACATGCCGAAGACATAGGCCCCGATGTCATTGAGCCAGAGCAGGACGATCAGGCCCAGCAGCAGGCGCCAGGTAAACACGCCCCCGGGCCAGGCGAGCCACAGGGCTGCAGCCAGCGGCAGCGTGAAATACAGCAGCGGGAAATAGACGGCTGCGGGAAAAGCATGGTCCTGCGCCGCATCGAAGAGCAGGAGAATATGGGCCAGGGCTACGGGGATAAAGGCCAGTCCCACGAAGCGGAGCGGCAGCCCCGCCTGGAAATGGAAGAACAACAGGACCAGCGCGGTCAGGGAGGCCAGGGAAATACAGACAGCCTCCTTGCGGAAACGGGCTTCCACCGTCATCTTGAAAAACTCGTAGCCCAGCAGGACGGACAGGAGGACGACCAGGGCGAGCAGGCCCCAGGGCGTGAGGAGTCCGCCCACGACGACGAGGGTGAACAAGAGTCCGAAAACGGTCCGTTTCAGCAGCGTTCCCATGGTCAGGCCTCCGTTGTATCCTGCGTTTCCGGGGTTTCCGCTACCGGCGAGTCATCCCGCAGCATCCGGTTGGGATCGACACCGCCCTTGCGCGGGCCGAAAATCGCCTCAAGGTCTTCGGAGAAGACGACTTCGCGTTCCAGCAGCAGCTGGGCCAGTTTCTCGAAACCTTCCCGGTTTTCGGTCAGGACCTTCAGGGCCGTGGCGTGGGCCTCGTCGATGAGGCGCTTGACTTCATCGTCGATCAGTTCGGCGGTCTTTTCGCTGTAGGGCTTGCTGAAAGCCATGTCGCGGCTGCCGGTGGAGTCGTAGTACGACAGGTTGCCGACCTTCTCGCTCATGCCGAAATAGGTAACCATCGCATAGGCCTGCTTGGTGAGTTTCTCCAGGTCGCTCAGCGCACCGGTCGAGATGCGGCCGTTGACAATCTCCTCGGCCACACGGCCGCCGATGGTGGCCGCCATTTCGTCCTTCATCTGCTCGGTGGTCGTAAGTTGGCGTTCCTCCGGCAGATACCAGGCGGCACCCAGGCTCTGGCCGCGCGGGATGATGGTCACCTTCAGCAGCGGATTGGCATTGGGCAGCAGCCAGCTGACCGTAGCGTGCCCCGCCTCGTGGTGGGCGATGGTACTCTTTTCTTCGGGCGTGATGATCTTGCTCTTGCGTTCCAGGCCGCCGACGATGCGGTCGATGGCATCGAGGAAGTCCTGCTTCTCCACCACCTGCTTGTTCTTGCGGGCGGCGATCAGTGCGGCTTCGTTGCACACATTGGCGATGTCCGCGCCGCTGAAACCCGGCGTCTGCTTGGCCAGGAAATCGACCTGGAAGCCCGGTTCCAGCTTGATATTGCGCAGGTGCACCTTGAAGATGTCGAGGCGTTCCTTGAGTTCGGGCAGATCGACGTGGATCTGGCGGTCGAAACGCCCGGCGCGCATCAGGGCCTTGTCGAGGATATCGGCCCGGTTGGTGGCCGCCAGGATGATGACGCCCGAATTGGAGCCGAAGCCGTCCATCTCGGTGAGCAGCTGGTTGAGGGTATTCTCGCGTTCGTCGTTGGAGGTAAAGCCGGCATTTTTGCTGCGGGCCCGGCCGACGGCGTCGATCTCGTCGATGAAGACGATGCAGGGCGCTTTCTCCTTGGCCTGGCGGAAGAGGTCGCGGACGCGCGAGGCACCCACGCCGACGAACATCTCCACGAAATCGGAACCCGACATCGAGAAGAAAGGCACATCCGCCTCACCGGCGACAGCCTTGGCCAGCAGCGTCTTGCCGGTACCCGGAGGGCCGACCAGCAGGGCGCCCTTGGGAATCTTGCCGCCCAGGGCGGTATATTTCTTCGGATTCTTGAGGAAATCCACGATCTCCTTGACCTCCACCTTGGCTTCCTCCATGCCGGCCACATCCTTGAAGGTGACCTTCACGCTACCGGCCTTTTCGTAGAGCTTCGCCTGCGACTTGCCGACATTGAAAATGCCGCCGCCGGCAGCGCCCCCGCCCATGTTGCGCATCGGGCGCATGAAGAGGAAGAACATGCCCAGCAGCAGCAAGGGGAAAAGAAGCCACTCGAGGATCGGGCCCCAGTAGTTCTTGTGTTCGTCCACGACCACGCGGAAGCGTTTTTCAGCCGGCAGGGACTCCAGCAAGGCGTCCAGTTCCTTCTCGGCATCGAATTTTTCAGAAACCAGAAAATAGAAATGCGGACCTCCCTTGGGCTCGCGGCCGCCATAGAGGTTCTTGTATTTGTCCAGGGCCGTCTGCCGGAGGAAGATTTCGCCTTTGCGCTCGTTCCGCACATAGACCAGCTTGTCCACGTCGCCGCTCACCAGCAGGCTGTCCTTGACATCCATCCACTCGCGCTTGAGCGGATCGGCCGTGCCGGTGGACGACCACATATAGGCCAGTCCCAGCAGAAGGAGCAGGTAGACCAGTGAAAACCAATTGAAACCGCGACGCGGCTGACGCATCCGCCGCTGGCCGTCATCCTGCGGTATGCGGGGGTTCTTGTTATCGTTGTTCATTTAAGCTTCCTTGTCGGTGTAAGTGGTTTTGACAGCATCCGCCCACAGGTCCTCGAGCCGGTAGAACAGGCGCTGGTCCGTCTTGAAGATATGGACGACGATATCACTGTAGTCGAGAATGATCCAGAAGGCATTCTCCCGCCCCTGCTTGCGCAGGACGCTGCGGCCAAACTCCTTTTCCATCATCTCTTCCACGTAGTCGGAAATGGCGACGACCTGGGTCGTCGAATCTGCGTTGCAGATCACAAAATGGTCGGCAATGGCGGTGCCGATCCGCGTCAGGTCCAGCGATACGACGTCCTGGGCCTTCTTCTCCAGCATGGCTTCGGCGATTACGCCGACTTCACTCTTCTCGTTCATCAAATTTAAACTATCTTTGCAGGGAAATACAAATTACAAATATAAGACTTTCTTGCAAATATTCGGCCATTTGGCCCAAAACTGAAATTATGGCAGATTCCATCCGATGGTTTGACACGGTCGATTCGACCAATACGCAGCTGATGAACGACAAAGACAGCCTTCCCGACCGCAGCGTCTATGCCGCCCTGTTCCAGACGGCGGGCCGCGGCCAGAAAGGAAACCGCTGGGAAAGCCGTGCAGGCGAGAACCTCACCTTCTCCATCCTGCTCAAGCCGGCCTGCATCGCCGTATCCGAACAGTTCATCCTCTCGCAGATCGTCGCCCTGGGACTGCTGGACTATCTGGCAGGCGAGGGCGTGACCGCCACCATCAAATGGCCGAACGACATCTATGTCGGTGACCGGAAAATCTGCGGCACCCTGATTGAGAACACCCTCTCAGACGGGAAGATCGCCGCCAGCATCGCCGGCATCGGCCTGAACATGAACCAGCGGGAATTCGATCCTTCCCTCCCCAATCCGACGTCCCTTACCCTGCAGACCGGGAAAAGCTACGACGTAAAGGAAGAACTGCCCAGGCTGCTCTCCTGCTGCTTCCGCTACTACGACCAGCTCGACTCGGATTACGCCCGAAACGGATTCGATGCAGCCTATCTGGCCCGGCTCTACCGCCGGGGCGCCTGGCACTTTTTCGAAGAGATGCCCTCCAGCGACATCCCGACCGAACACAGGTCGGGCCTCCGCATCGAAGCCCGGATCCTGGGCATCGACACGAAGGCCCGTCTGCTGCTGGAGCACCGCGACGGCACGCTGCGCGCCTACGGCTTCAAGGAGATCAAATACGTCCTTTAGGCATCCAGCAGGGCGCGGACGGCCGCCTTGGGATCGCCCGACGAGAACGCGGCCGATCCGGCGACGAACACACCGGCACCCAGACGCTCGAGTTCGGCGATATTCTCTACGTTCACCCCGCCGTCCACCTCGATGAAGCAGTCGGCTTCCGCGCTGGCGATCATCTCGGCAAGGACAGCCACCTTCTCGGTCGTCTCCGGGATGTATTTCTGGCCGCTGTAGCCGGGATGGACCCCCATCACCACGACATAGTCGATGCTGCGCAGGTAGGGGATCAGCACTTCGGCCGGCGTCTCGGGATTGATGGCGACGCCTGCACCCATGCCGTTTTCGCGGATGAGTTTGATACATTCTTTCAGGTGCCTGTCGCCGCAGGCTTCGTAGTGGACGCTCAGGTATTTGACGCCCAGCTGGGCAAAACGCTCGATGTAGCGCCAGGGCTCGACGATCATCAGGTGGGCGTCGAGCGGCTTTTCGGCCACGGCCGCAATGGCCTTGCAGACCGGGAAGCCGAAGGAAATGTTCGGAACGAAGATGCCGTCCATCACGTCGAGGTGGAACCAGCCGGCCGCGCTGCGGTTTACCCGGCGGCAGTCGCGGTCAAGATTGCCGAAGTCGGCGGAAAGCATCGAAGGGGCAATGAGTCTGGGCATATCTACAGGTTTTTGAGGACATCAAGCAATACGGCATAGAAACGGTCGAGCGAGGCCAGGTCGAGGCGTTCGCCGGGGGCATGGACGCCGCGCAGGGTAGGTCCGAAGGCGATCATGTCCATATCGGGAAACTTCTCGGTGAACAGGCCGCACTCCAGGCCTGCGTGGATGGCGCGGACCACCGGTTCGCGGCCGAACAGACGCTTGTAGGAAGCCACGCAGACATCCTTCACGTGCGAGTGCATATTGGGTTTCCAGCCGGGATAGCCGTCGGAATGGCGGACTTTCGCGCCGGCAAGTTCCAGGACGGCGGCGATGCGCTGCGAGAGGAAAATCCGCTGGCTGTTGACCGAGCTGCGCTGCATCGTGCCGATCACGATCCGGCGTCCTTCCTCCATCTTGACGGAAGCCAGGTTGGTCGAGGTCTCGATCAGGCCGGGGATGTCGGCGCTCATCGCGATGACCCCGTGCGGGATGGCCAGCAGGGCGGCAATCACCCGCCGGGCGGTATCCGTATCGATGGCTTCTTTCTTCCATTCGACCTTTTCGTGCTCGAAATAGAGCCCCGGATCGGTGACGGCGTATTCGGCTTTCAGCCGGGCCGCGAAATCCGCGAAGGCCGCGACGACCTTCCGGACCTGACGGGCGGGTACGGCCAGGATGACTTCACCGCCGCGGGCGATGGCATTGCGCTTGTTGCCGGCGGCGATCCGGCAGAGTTCCACGTGGTATTTCCAGACCTCGTTGACGAAACGGGCGGTCTGCTGCACGCCGTTGATGCGGCCCTTGTCGATGTCGTCGCCGCTGTGGCCGCCCTGGCCGCCGCCAATGGTGAACTTCAGCAGCACATGATCGGTCGTCAGGTGCATCGGGATGTATTTGAACGTACCCGCGGTATCCATGCCGCCGGCGCAGCCGACGCAGAAATAGCCCTCGTCCTCGTCATCCAGGTTGATGAGGGTCTTGCCCGAGATGAAGTCCTTTTTCACGGCGCGCGCACCGTCGAGTCCCGTTTCTTCGGAAACCGTGAACAGGCATTCCACGCGCGGATGCGGCAGCGTGTCATCGTCCAGGATGGCCATCGCCGTGGCCACGCCGATGCCGTTGTCGGCACCGAGCGTCGTGTCGTGGGCAATCATCCAGCCGTCTTCGATCACATAGTGGATCGGATCTTTGGAGAAGTCGAAATTCGAAGTACTCTTCTTTTCGCACACCATGTCGGTATGGCCTTGGAGGACAACCGTCGGATGATCTTCATAGCCCTTGGAGGCCGGCTTGGCAATCATCACGTTGCCCACTTCGTCGGTCTTGCATTCCAGACTGCGCGCCGCGGCGAACTGCTGCAGATAGGCGACAATCTGTTCCTCATGTCCGGATTCGCGGGGAATCCGGGTGATTTCCTGGAAGAAACCCAAAACTTTTTCTGTATTCATACACTATCGGTTTAAATCAAAAAAAACGCCGCAGCCGGAACCCGGCTACGGAAGGCGAATTTAACGAAAAAACGGCGTACCGCCAAAAAAACTACTCGGGCGACTGGAGCACGCGCTCGATGTCGTGGACAAAGCCGCGGAAGCTGCGGTCGGTGTCCATCAGGTCGTTCACCGTGTTGCAGGCGTGCAGCACCGTGGCGTGGTCCTTGCCGCCGAGCTGGGCGCCGATCGAGGAGAGCGACGTCTTGGTAAGGCTGCGGCTCAGATACATCGCAATCTGGCGGGCCTGGACGATCTCGCGCTTGCGGGTCTTGGAGAGGAACACCTCGTCGGTAATCCCGAAATAGCGGCAGACGGCTTCCTGGATCTTGCCGACCGTGATCTCGCTCTTGGGATCGGTCACGATCTTGTCCACCAGGCGCTGGGCCAGGTCCAGGGTGATTTCCTGCTTGTTGAAGGTGGCGTTGGCGATCAGCGAGAAAAGGATGCCTTCCAGCTCGCGGATGTTCGACTTGACGCTGCGGGCGACGAACGAGAGCACTTCGTCGGAAATGACGACGCCTTCCCGGGCGCACTTCGACTTGAGGATGGCCAGGCGCGTCTCATAAGCCGGGGGAAGCAGCTCCGCGGAGAGTCCCCACTTGAAGCGCGAGAGCAGGCGCTGGTCGAGTCCCTGCAGGTCCACCGGCGGCTTGTCGGAGGTCAGGATCAACTGCTTGCCACTCTGATGCAGGTAATTGAAGATGTGGAAGAACGCGCCCTGCGTGCCTTTCTTCTCGGCGAACTCCTGCACGTCATCGATGATCAGCACGTCGATGAGCTGGTAGAAGCGCAGGAAGTCGGCCACCTTGTTGCCGTTGTTGGCACTCTTGGCCGAGCAGGCGGCGTTCATGTACTGGTTCTGGAATGTATTGGCGCTGACGTAGAGCACCACTTTTTCCGGGAAGCGTTCCTTGACGGCGATGCCGATGGCCTGTGCCAGATGGGTCTTGCCCAGGCCGGGACCGCCGTAGATGAACAGCGGGTTGAAGGTGCTGCGGCCCGGGTTGGCCGCGATGCTCAGGCCGGCGGAGCGGCCCAGGCGGTTGCAGCTGCCTTCAATGAAGTTCTCGAAATTATAGACCGGATTGAGGCAGGGCTCGATATTGAGCTTGCGCAGGCCCGGAATCGCATAGACGCTGCCGGTGTAGTGCTCGCCCGCATCGGGGATGGGCATATCCGCATTGCGGACACGGCCGCCCTTGGGACGCTGCTCGATGAAAATGTCGTCGAGAATGCGCACTTTATAAAGAAGGGAGGCCGAAGGGCCGATCTCCCGGCGGAGCACCTTGCTCAGCAGGCCGATGAAATGCTCTTCGATGTACTCCCGCCAGAAATCAGAGGGGACCTCGATCGTCAGCCGCTGGTCTTCGAGCGAGATCGGCTTGATGGGACCGAACCAGGTCTTGAACGTTTCTTCGTTCAAGTTGTCCCTGAGGATCTCAAGGCAGCGGTTCCATACGGTAATCTGGTTGTCGGGAGTCATAAAGTTGTCGGTTCAGGTCTTGTTCCAACAACAAAATTGGGGAAAAATCTGTGGAAAAAAAAACTTTTTTTCAATTGTTTTTTTAAAAAATCCGCAAGTGGCTAAAAATCAAGAAAAAAATTTTTCCGTGTTTGTTCGGTACTGATAATCAGCACTTTACAAAAGCAACAAACGGCTACCCTACTGAAAATAATCTACTTATAAACGCAAGCCGGTTCAAAGCCGGCAGGCTCTCATTCGACCGGGATGATGAAGGCCCCCGGAAATATGCGGCGGAAGGCCGGAAGCTGGCGGGCGGCCGCCTCCCGCGTGGCGAAGTTACCAACAGAATATTTATAGAAACCGTTGATAAACCGTACGTGGTAATCCTTCTCCCCCTTGAGCTCCGGGGAGCCGTTTTTCAGCTTGGTCTTCGAGGCCAGGATCTGGATTTCGAAGTGCGGGCCGGCAGCCGGGGACACGGCCGGTTCATCCGCGGGATCCGCCGGTTCCTGGGCGGCAAGCGCCTCTTCGTCCAGCGTAAAGGTACCGCCGTTGGAATCGTATTGCTGCTTGAAAGACTGGAAGGCCCGGAAAATGTCTTCGGCGATCTTCTGCCGGTTGGCCGGCTGGTTCATCACGCTGCGGTCGGACGAATTGGAGAGGAAGCCGACTTCGATCAGCACGGAAGGCATGGTCGTGCGCCAGAGAACCATCAGCGGCGCCTGCCGGACGCCCCGGCTCTTCTTGATGGGCCCGTTCGTCTTGAACTGCTGCTGCACCAGGGCGGCGAAGGCGATGCTCTGCTCGAAGTGCGCGTTCTGCATCAGGTTGAAGATGATGTAGGACTCCGGATTGTCGGGATCGAAGCCTTCGTAGGCCGTGGAATAGTCGTCTTCCAGCAGGATCACGGAGTTCTCCCGTTTGCAGACCTCCATGTTGGAAGCGCTCTTGTCGGTACCCATGACGAAGGTCTCCGTGCCGGAGGCCGACGAACTGCCCGCCGAATTCACATGGATGGAGATGAACAGGTCCGCGTGGTTGCGGTTGGCGATGTTGCCGCGCTCGACCAGTTCGACGAAGCGGTCGGTCTTGCGGGTATAGATGACCTTCACGTCGGGACAGGATTTCTCGATGAGGGCGCCCAGCCGCAGGGCCAGGTCGAGGTTGATCTGCTTCTCGGAGAGTTTGCTGTACTTGGAAATGGCGCCCGGGTCGTGCCCGCCGTGGCCGGCGTCGATGACCACGGTACGGAGCCGTACGCCGCCGTCCTGCGCCGCTGCAGCGGCAGGCAGCAACAGCCAGAAGAACGCTGCAAGCCGGATGACGAGCCTCCTGAACGGCATATTTCCTCGTGATGGCATGTTAGTTGCTGAAAAATTATTAATTTTGCCTTTCTGCAAAGATACGAAAATTGTTTTGCAAAAAATAAGAATATTCATCGTCCTGCTGCTGACCGCACTCAGCGTCCCGCTCCTGGCCCAGGAAGCGGATTCGCTGCGCGTTCTGCCGCACATCGATTCGCTGGCCGCCAGACCCGATTCGCTGGTCTGGGACGGTGAAAAGCGCGATACGCTGTTCACCCAGCCCAAAGGTTCGCTCGACCGGCCCGCCTTCTCCGCCGCCCGCGACTCCGTGATGGAAGACCTCGAGAAGAACATCATCTACTATTTCGGCGACGTGACGGCCAAGTACCAGGACATGGAGCTCAAGGCCGACTACATGGCCTACAACACCAAGATGAACGTGGTCTATGCCAAGGGCGTCCTCGACACCATCACGGGCGAGCTGAGCGGCCGGCCGGTGATGACCCAGGGCGGGACCAGCTATGAGATGGACGAGGTCTATTACAATTTCCAGACCCGCAAGGCCCGCATCCGGAACATGGCCACCAAGCAGGATGAAGGCAAGCTGATCGGCAGCAAGCTCAAGATGATGCCCGACCAGTCCATCAACATCTCGGGCGGCCAGTACACGGTCTGCGACGCGGAGCATCCCCACTACTACCTGAAGATGACCACGGCCAAGATCATGACCGAACCCCGGCAGAAGACGATGTTCGGCCCCGCCTACGCCGTGATCGAAGACGTGCCGCTGCCGCTGGTCATCCCCTTCGGCTTCGTGCCCGAAAAACCCGACCGGGCGAGCGGCATCCTGATCCCCACCTACGGCGAAGAAAACGCCCGCGGCATCTACCTGCGCGATTTCGGCTATTCCTTCGTCATCGGCGACTACCTGGACCTGGCCCTTACCGGCGACGTCTATACCTATGGCTCCTGGGCCGCCCGGCTCACTTCGCGTTATAAAAAGAGGTATGCCTTCGACGGCTCCCTGTCCATCAACTATTCCGACGACATCACCGGGGAACGCGGGACCTCGTCGTTCTCCGAATCGAAGAACTTCGGCGTGAACTGGAGCCATTCCCAGGACGCAAAGGCCCGTCCCGGTACGACCTTCCGGGCCTCCGTGAATTTCTCCAGCCCGTCCAACAACCGCTATAACGCCGCCAACGTGAACGAAGCCCTCCAGAACCAGGCTTCCTCCTCGATTTCCTATTCCAAGGCCTGGAGCGGCGTATCGCTGTCGGTCAACATGCTGCACAGCCAGAACTCGCGCGACAGTTCCTATTCGTTCACCCTGCCCAACATCACCTTCAATGTCAACCGCTTCTATCCCTTCAAACGCAAGAACCGCGTGGGGAAAGAGCGCTTCTACGAGCAGATATCCTTCAGCTACAATGCCACGATGCAGAACAAGGTGGCCTTCAAGGCCAGCGAGTTCGCCATGGACAAGGCCATGCTCAACCGCATGCAGAACGGTGTCAACCACAGCCTCAACATCGGTCTGCCGGGCTTCACGCTGCTGAAGTATTTCCAGTTCACGCCCAGCGTGAGTTACGGCATGAACTGGTTCTTCCGCGAACAATACCGCCAGTACGACGAAGAGACCGGCCAGCTCCAGACCCTGTGGACCGACCAGTTCAGCCGCTTCGGCGTGACGCAGAACTATTCGGGCGGCATCTCCATGAACACCCGTATCTACGGTATGTTCAATTTCGGAAAACGGAGCAAGCTGCAGGCCATCCGGCACATGATCACCCCTTCGGTGAGTTTCTCCTTCAGCCCGAACCTGGCCACCAAGGCCAATGGCTACACCTCCTACGCCTATACCGACAAGGACGGCGTGGAACGGACCGTGGACTACAACCGCTATGCCGGCCAGCTTTATTCGCCGCCGGGCACCGGCCGCAACGCCAACCTCTCCTTCTCCTTTGCCAACAACCTGGAAGCGAAGGTGCTCAAGAGTACCGACCCGATGGCCGAAGAGCCGGAGAATCCGAAAGACAAATACGAGAAGATCAAGCTGCTCGACCAGCTCAACATTTCGGGCTCCTACAATTTCCTGGCGGACTCGATGCGGCTGTCGAACATCAATGTCACGGCCAGCACCACCATCTTCGGCAAGCTGGGCCTCAACGGAAACATGTCGCTGGACCCCTATGCCATCAATGAGCAAGGGCGCCGCATCAACCAGCTCAATGTCCTGAAAACCGGACGGCCGTTCCGCCTGACCAATGCCAGCGCCTCCCTCTCCTACTCCATCAACGGCGACGGGAAGTATTCCGGCAACGACGGACACAACGACAAGTCGCAGGGCGCTTCGGCCAGCGGCGGCAACTCCGACTACGCCCGCGTGTATTATCACCCCATCACCGGCGAATATATTCCCGGCGGCTGGGTTTACTATATGAATCCCAATATTCCCTGGTCGCTGAGCTTCAACTACAACTATTCCTATTCCCGGACCTACCAGGTCGCCAACGACCAGCTGCAGACCAAGCACAGCCACGTCCAGACCCTGAGCCTGTCCGGTCAGCTGCGCCTGACCAAAGCGATGAATTTCAACATCAACACCGGCTTCGACCTGACCAAGATGCAGTTGAGCACGACGCAGGTCAGCGCCACCTACGACCTGCACTGTTTCGCCATCTCCGTGTCTTGGGTGCCGACCGGCCAGTGGGAGAGCTGGAGCTTCCGGATCGCCGCCAAGGCTTCGGCGCTGAGCGACTTGCTGCAGTTCAAGAAATCAGCCAGTTATTGGGATAAATAAATATTTTTACTATCTTTGCACCATCAAATACGAACCGGTATACCCGTCTCTTTCGGATCCGGTTTTTCCATCCATACAAATGTTAGACATCATCGAACTGAACAGCAAGAGTCAAGACGACCTTGTTGCCATTGCAAAAGAACTGAAAATCCGTAAGCCCGAATCCCTGAGCAAGGAAGACCTTGTTTACGCCATTCTGGACGAACAAGCCATACAGAGCAACGAATCCCCGGCCGCAGCCAAGAAACAGCAGCGGAAGAGCAGCCGGAAGAAGGCAGCCGCACAGGAGAAAGCGGCAAACAGCGAAGCCGCTCCCGCTCCGGCCGAAGCCCCCGCCGCAGAGGCCCCGGCCCCGACCCAGGAAAAACGCAAACGCGGCCGTCCGCGCAAGAACCCCCTGCCCGAAACTCCGGAAGCCGGCGCGACGGAAGCGGCGGCAGCCCCGGCAGAACCGGCGGCCAAGGTCCAGGACAACGCCGCAAGCGAGCAGCCGCAGCAGAAACAGAACAAGAAAGGGGAAAAGAAGCAGCGCCCGCGCGTCCAGCGTGAAGCCGCTGCCGCACCGGCCGAAGAAGCCGTAAAGCCGGCCGAAGCGAAGAAAGAACAACCGCAGGCCCAGCAGCCGCAGCAACAGGCCCCGCAGCAGCAGGCCCAAGCGCAGCCGCAACAGCAGCAGCAACAGCAACAGCAGCAGCGTCAGCCCAGGCCCATGCAGCAGCCCCAACAGCAGCAGCAGCCCCGCCAGCCGCGCATCGAATTCGAAGGGATCGTGGAAGCTACGGGTGTGCTCGAGATCATGCCGGACGGCTACGGTTTCCTGCGCTCCTCCGACTACAATTACCTCAACTCCCCCGATGACATCTACGTCTCGCAGAGCCAGATCAAGATGTACGCCCTCAAGACGGGCGACACCATCCTGGGCGAGATCCGTCCGCCGCGCGAAGGCGACAAGTATTTCCCGCTGGTGAAGATCAACCGAATCAACGGCCGTTCGCCGGAATTCATCCGCGACCGCGTCCCCTTCGATTTCCTGACCCCGCTCTTCCCGAACGAGAAATTCAACCTGACCGGCCACGGACACAACAGCAATATCTCGGTCCGCGTGGTCGATCTGTTCACCCCGATCGGAAAAGGCCAGCGCGGCCTGATCGTGGCCCAGCCCAAGACCGGTAAGACCGTCCTGCTGAAAGACATCGCCAACGCCATCGCCGACAACCATCCGGAAGTCTATATGATCGTCCTGCTCATCGACGAACGTCCGGAAGAGGTGACCGACATGCAGCGCAGCGTCAAGGCCGAAGTCATCGCCTCCACCTTCGACGAACCGGCCGACCACCACGTGAAAGTGGCCAACATGGTGCTCGAGAAAGCCAAACGCCTGGTCGAATGCGGCCACGACGTGGTCATCCTGCTCGACTCGATCACCCGCCTGGCACGCGCCTTCAACACCGTGCAGCCGGCCTCCGGCAAAGTGCTCTCCGGCGGTGTGGACGCCAATGCGCTCCACAAGCCCAAGCGCTTCTTCGGCGCTGCCCGCAACATCGAGGGCGGCGGCTCACTGACCATCCTGGCCACGGCCCTCACCGAAACCGGTTCCAAGATGGACGACGTGATCTTCGAGGAATTCAAAGGCACCGGCAACCTGGAGCTCCAGCTCGACCGCAAGCTCTCGAACCGCCGCATCTTCCCGGCCGTCGATGTGACGCTCAGTTCCACCCGCCGCGACGACCTGCTCTACGATCCCGAGTATGTCAACCGCGTATGGATCCTGCGCAACCACCTGGCCGACATGACCTCGCTCGAAGCCATGGAATTCATGAAGAGCCGCCTCGAAAAGACGCGCGACAACGAAGAATTCCTGATCTCGATGAACGGCGACAAATTGAGCTAGTTCTTTTTGCGCTTCGAGAACAGCCAGGGCATAAAATCCGGCATCTCGAAGGCCTTCCACCAGCACACGTGGCCGCAGCCCGGGAACTCATGGTAGCGGACATCCGCGCCGGCGGCTTTCAGGGCCCGGTAAGCATCCCGGGAACCGGAAACCGGGACGGCCTGGTCGCTGTCGCCGTGGTAGAGGCTGAAGGAGACGCCTTCGAACTTGCCGAGCCGGTCCGGATTGATGTCGCCGCAGATGGGAACCGCTGCGGCAAAGACTTCCGGGTGACGGGCGACGGCGTCGAACGCGCCGATTCCGCCCATCGACATGCCGTAGATATAGACCCGGTCCGGATCGACGTCCGGCCGCTGCCGGAACAGGTACACGAGTTCCATCACCTCCTTCATGATCTTGCTTTCCGGATAGTCCTTCGGGAAATCGTAGGAGCCGGGGCTCACGTCGAAGGCCCAGGTATGGTTTTCAGGGCATTGCGGTACGATGACGAAGCAGGGATACTCCTCCCGGTTGACGGGATTGAGGAACATCTGGGCGCCGAAGATGGTCCCTTCGTTGTCGTTTCCGCGTTCGCCGGAGGTATGCAGGTACAGGACAAGGGGATACCGTGCGTCCGCAGCCGGATTTTCCGGGGTAAGGTAACGATAGAGAAGGGTGTCGCCGTCTGCGCAGCGAAGTTTTCCATACTCGTAAGACTGGGCCTTGACCGCCAGTGCGGAAAGGAAGGCCAGCAGGATCAGACTCCAACGTTTCATGGTGATAAGGGTTTACAGGGATAATTATCCAAAATTAAGAAAAACCCGTGAAAATTCATCAAAATATTTTGCCAGTCGGAAAAAAGTTCCTACATTTGCAATCCCAAAACGAAAGGGACCTGCTTCCTTAGCTCAGTTGGTAGAGCACGACACTCTTAATGTTGGGGTCCAGGGTTCGAGCCCCTGAGGGAGCACCAAAAAAGACTTAGCTTGTTGCTAAGTCTTTTTTTGTTGCTCCCGGGAGCATTTTTTCTTCTGGGTCTCTGCCCCAGACCCCCACCTAACGGTGCCTACTCAAGGCCGATCATCTTGCCGGCGAATTTGTCGATCTTCTCCTTGGCATAGTCGAGGGTAATGGTCAGCGATTTCTTGTGGCTGGTCGGGGCATCGAACATGGCATCGGTCATGATGGCTTCGCAGATGGAGCGGAGGCCACGGGCACCGAGCTTGTACTGGATCGAGGTATCGACGATGAATTCCAGCACTTCGGGCTTGATCTTGAGTTTGATGCCGTCCAGGGCGAAGAGTTCCTCGTACTGCTTGACCAGCGCATTCTTCGGCCGGGTAAGGATGGCCAGGAGGGTCGGCCGGTCGAGCGGGTCGAGGTGGCAGAGCACGGGCAGACGGCCGATGATCTCGGGAATCAGGCCGTAGGCCCGCAGGTCCTGCGGGGCTACGTACTGGATGAGATTGTCGGTGTCGATAGTCTCGTGTTTCTTGCGGGCGCCGTAGCCGATGACCTGGGTATTGAGGCGCTGGGCGATATGACGGTCGATGCCTTCGAACGCGCCGCCGCAGATGAAGAGGATGTTCTCGGTATTGACCGTGATCATCCGCTGCTCCGGATGCTTGCGGCCACCCTGGGGCGGCACGTTGACCAGGCTGCCTTCCAGAATCTTGAGGAGCGCCTGCTGCACGCCTTCACCCGACACGTCGCGCGTGATGGAAGGGTTGTCGCTCTTGCGGGCGATCTTGTCGATCTCGTCGATGAAGACAATGCCCTTCTCGGCCTTGGATACATCGTAGTCCGCATCCTGCAGCAGCCGCGTCAGGATGCTTTCCACATCTTCACCCACATAGCCGGCCTCGGTCAGGACCGTGGCATCGACGATGGCAAAGGGCACGTTGAGCATCTTGGCGATGGTCCGCGCCAGCAGGGTTTTGCCGGTGCCGGTAGGTCCCACCATCAGGATGTTGGATTTCTCGATCAGGTCGTTCTTCAGGTTGATGCGCTTGTAGTGATTGTACACGGCCACCGCCAGGAAACGCTTGGCCTCTTCCTGGCCGATGACATATTCGTCGAGGAACGCCTTGATCTCTGCAGGCTTGTAAAGTTTGCTCTCGCCGACGATCTTCCCGTTGGTACGGATATGGTCTTCGCCCGGATTGAGGGCCTCCTTCGCATATTCGTACGCCATGCGGGCACAGTCGGAACAGATGGCCACCTCCCCGGCTGAAATCAGCAGATCGACTTCTTCCTGTCCGCGGCCGCAGAAAGCGCAATGGTCGCCGCCTTCGTGCTTATCTTTCTTCTTTGCCATTCTTGCTCTTCTCCACGATGCGGTCCACCATTCCGTACTTGCGCGCCTCTTCGGCGGTCATCCAGAAGTCGCGGTCGGCGTCCTTGACGATCTGTTCCATCGGCTTGCCGGTGTGGTCGCACAAGATCTGGTAGAGTTCCTTCTTGAGTTTGACGATCTCGCGGACGGTGATTTCCATCTCGGAGGCCTGTCCCTCGGCGCCGCCCATCGGCTGGTGGATCATCACGCGGGAGTGCGGAAGCGCGGAACGCTTGCCCTTGGCGCCGGCGGCCAGCAGGATCGAGGCCATCGAGGCGGCCATGCCGGTGCAGATGGTGGCCACGTCGGGCTGGATGGTCTGCATCGTATCATAAATGCCCAGACCGGAATATACCACGCCACCCGGCGAGTTGATATAGAGCATGATATCGGCTTTCGGGTCGTTGCTCTCCAGGAACAGGAGCTGGGCCTGGATGATGTTGGCCACGTCGTCGTTGATGGGGCAGCCCAGGAAGATGATGCGGTCCATCATCAAGCGGCTGAAGACATCCATCTGGGCGACATTGAGCTGGCGCTCCTCGATGATCATCGGATTCATATAGCTCGCATAGAGCGAGTTGAATCGATGCATGCTGAGCGAGCTGATGCCGCGTCCGCGGATGGCGTATTTCTCGAATTCGGTCATTTCGGCAATCTGTCTTTTAAGGGTTTGCAGGATTATTTCGTGAGTTCACGCATCTCTTCAAGGGAGATGTCCTTCTTCTCGAGGGTGGCGGTACCGCGGAGCCAGTTCAGGACGAGGTCGTCCTCAACGCGCTCGACGATGCGCTCGGCCTGCTGGCGGTCGCCCAGCAGCTGCTCGGCATAGCGGGTCAGGTGTTCTTCCGGAACGTTCTGCATGCCGTACATGGCGAACTGGTAGGATGCCATCGACATGGCCTCTTTCATCAGATCTTCTTTCGAGACCTTCATGTCCTGGTCCTTCATGAGCTTGGTACGGATCATGTTCCAGCGGAAATCCTTGGCGAAGAGGTCATATTCGGCCTCGATCTGCTCCATGGTGAACTTGTCTTCGTTGGCGGTCTTGATCCAGCGCTTCATGAATGCGTCGGGAAGCTGGATGGCGGCCTTGCCGATGAGGTATTCCTTGGCGTCGAGCATGAAGCGGTAGTCGCTTTCGCGGCTGTATTCTTCCTGCAGGCGTTCCCGGACCTTGGCGTCGAATTCAGCCTCGTCCTTGCACTTGCCTTCGCCGAAAATCTGGTCGAAGGTGGCCTGGGTCAGCGGGGCATCGACAAAGGTCTTGACATCATTTACCGTCATCGTCCATTCCGCGGGGAGCGTGTCGAGTTCCTCTTTCTTGACATGGAACATCGCGGCGCGGTCGGCTTCGTTGGGGAAGGACTTGACGATGTCCACCGTGCGGACGTCGCCCTTCTTCAGGCCCACGAAATCCTTCTTGCCTTCGTCCGACATGCTGCGCAGGGCAACATAGGCGCCTTCCACCTTCTGCTCTCCGCTGACGAAGTCGGCGATCACGAAGTCGTCTTCCCCGGCGGCCTCACCGCTCTCGAGCTGGCCGAACTGCTTGAGCAGGCCGTGGCGGTAATCCTTGAGGGCTTCGTCGGTGATGGTGACATTGTAATAGGGAATCTTGTCGTCGGCCGAAACCGTGAGTTTGACCTCGGGGGCCACTGCCAGGTCGAAGTCGAACGAGAACTTGTCGGGATCCTCCCAGTTGTTGTCCGCCTGCTTCTCGCTCGGGAGCGGTTCGCCGATGAGATTGAGTTTGTTCTCGTCGATGAAATGATTGAGGGCGTCGGTCACGAGGGTGTTCACCGCTTCGCCGAGCGCCTGTCCGCCATGGATCTTCTCGATGAGCGACATCGGGGCCATGCCGCGGCGGAAGCCGCGGATGTCCGCGTTGCGGCGGTACTCGTTCAATTTCTTCTTCCGGGGTTCAGCCCAATCGTTCTTGTCGAGGGCGATGCTGACGGTCATGTTGAGGTCGTCAACCTGGTTTTTCGTTACTTCCATTATCGTAATTGTGTTTTTCTATTTCGTAAGGGGTGCAAAGTTATAAAAAAATCACTATATTTGTAGGAATTAGCAAATAAAATCGGTATGAAACAATACATTGAACAGAACAAAGAACGCTTCTTCGACGAACTTTTCTCCCTGCTCCGCATCCCTTCCATCAGCTCGGAGTCAGCCCACCGCCCCGACATGTACCGCTGCGCCGAACGGCTGGTCGAACTGCTGAAAGAGGCCGGTGCCGACCGCGCCGCCGTCTATGAGACCACCGGCCACCCGGTCGTCTTCGCCGAGAAGAAATACGATCCGAAAGCACCTACCATCCTGGTTTACGGCCACTACGATGTGATGCCGGTCGATCCGCTCAATCTCTGGAACTCCAATCCTTTCGAACCCGAGATCCGTGACGGGGCCATCTACGCCCGCGGCGCAAACGACGACAAGGGCCAGACCTTCATGCACCTCAAGGCTTTTGAATACCTGGTACGCACCGGCCGGCTCCGCCACAACATCAAGTTCATCCTGGAGGGCGAAGAGGAGATGGGCTCGGCCGCCCTCTCGAAATGGATCAAGACCCACAAGAAGCTGCTCGCCTGCGATATCATCCTGGTCTCCGACACCACGATGCTCAGCGACAAGATTCCTTCGATCAACTGCGGCATGCGCGGTATCTGCTACATGGAAGTCAAGGTCACCGGCCCGAAGAAAGACCTGCACTCCGGCCACTACGGCGGCGCGGTGTACAACCCCATCAATACGCTCTGCAAGATGATCGATTCGCTCATCGACGCGGATGGCCACATCACGGTGAAAGGCTTCTACGACGATGTGGTGGAACTCAGCCGCAAGGACCGCAAGATGCTGGGCCGGGCGCCCTACAATGCGCAGGAATACATGGACAACATCGGCGTGAAAGCGCTCACGGGTGAAAAAGGCTACACGACGCTCGAACGCGTGGGCATCCGTCCCTGCCTCGACGTGAACGGCATCTGGGGCGGCTATACCGGGGAAGGTTCCAAGACGGTCATCCCCAGCGAGGCGCACGCCAAGATCTCGATGCGCCTGGTCCCGAATCAGGACTCCGCGACCATCGCCAAGCTCTTCGCCCGGCACTTCAAGGCCATCGCACCCAAGGGCGTGACGGTCGAGGTGCAGGAGAAGCACGGCGGCGACGGCTTCCTCATTCCGATTTCCTCGAAAGCCTACCAGGCGGCCTCCCGCGCGGTCGGCGAGGTTTACGGCGTCGAACCGGTCCCCAGCCGGGGCGGCGGCAGCATCGCCATCCTGGCGGAAATGCAGCGCGCGCTCCACGCCGACCCGCTGCTGATGGGCTTCGGCCTCGAACGCGACTTCATCCACTCCCCCAACGAGAGTTATCTCATCGACCAGCTCTTCAAGGGCATGGAGTCGATCGCCAAATTCTATCAGTATTTTTGATACTGAAATGATTATGCTTCCAGTTTCGGCTTATATGGCTTTCAGACCGTCTCGCTACGCTCGACCCCTCCCAAAATCCGAGATTTTGGGCCCCTCCCTCTAATAGCCGAGGGTGGCTAAGGTCTTCAAGCCATATAAGCCTCAACTTGCAGCATAATCGATTACCTGTTCCGAGAATCATCAAGTCCGCATCAGCGGACCGCCGGAGGCCGGTACTTTGCTGACCACATCTCAAAAACGCACGTCTCCCAGCGTTAGCAAAGTACTAAGGCCGGGAGGCGCGGGGGTTACTCCCGAAGGTCGTGCTCTCGCCTACGGCTCGGGTGGGGCGGAGCCCCAGTATTCAAGCCATATAAGCCGAAACTGGAAGCAGAATCAGTAACACGATTCAAGAAGTTGCTTCTGGAGAGGTGTGGGCTGGATGAGGACGGATTTGGGGCGGCGGGTGTAGGGCGAGATGTAGTTCAGGCGGTACATCGTGCGGGCGGCCTCGCACACCTGGTCGAAAGAGAACCGGGCCATGCGGTCGCGGATCATCCGTTCCACTTCCCGCCGGATCGCATAGGCCGCCAGGCAGATGCACAGATGGCCTTCGATGCGGCCCTTCACCCGGCGGTGGAACGGCCGGATGTCGAGGTCCATTTCATTCATTTGGAAAATCTGCGGAAGGAAGGGATCCTCATCGAAGACGACCGAGGGCTCGCTGACGCGGCATTTTTTGAAAAAGCGGCGAAGGGTCTGATACAGTTTCTCTTCCGGAAGGTCCCGGGCGATCATCCGGCAGGCCAGCGGACGGTCCTGGTCGGAAACCATCAGCGCTGCCTGCAGGCGGGGCAAACGCGGTTTGCGGCCCTTCGGGCGGGCGGGCAGGCTGCCGTCGGCGGCATCGGCCGCCACGGTTTCTAGCGGAAACAGGAAACAGCCCGCGCGGACAGCTTCTTCTTCCGTGCCCAGAAGGAAATCCGTCAGGCGGAGGCCGTCCACACAGCGATAGATCCGGGCGTCGTCAATCTCCTGCCCCAGATAGCGCCGTACATAGTCCGCCGCGCGACGCTTGCTTCCCGGATCGAAGAGCCGGCAAAGGACAAGATGACGGAACAGCGGATCCCGGCCAGTCCCCAGTCCGAGGCGGTCGAAGACGGGACCGAAAAAGAGTTCGGGGCCGGCCAGTTCGATGCGCCCCTGTTCGAGCGTGGCGGCGTAATCGCGAAGCTGCGCCTCGTCCATCTTGTCGAAAAGGGTTTCAGGTTCCCCGGTCTGCTCCCGTACGAATTCACGGGCCCGGTTCTCGAGCAAGTCGGCTTCCGCCGCCGTTTTGGCTGCGCCAAACGAACGGACCACCTCATAGCGGCCGCGGCTCTTGTCCACGACGCTGATGCTGATGCTACCTGAGCGGTTTATCTTGCGACGGACGAACATACTCCAAAGTTAGTATGTATCCGCGTTATTTCCAAATAATTCCGTTAAAAGCTGGAGCAATTCTTCCGTCGTGGCGGGGCCGAAGCCGCGAAGCAGGCGGATGCGGCTCAGATCGTAGAGGACGAATTCCTTCAGATCCGTGAACCCGTTCTCCGTCAAGGCCGTGCGCAGGCGGCTCGACAGACGTTTTGCCGCAAAGAGCGAAGAGACGGAGGTATCGGTCGGTTGCATAAAAAAGTGTGGGCCATCACAGCCGTAACCGATGAACCGGGCTCTGGACTGCCTCGAGTGTCGGGTAGGACGAACGGCTCACACTTCGCTATAGCGTGGCCGAAGGCCGACGAATAGCCCAGTGCAAGCGTTCCGCTTCCATCCGCGACTCGATTTGAATTGTCCAGATTCGGTTCGAGCGGACAGGCTGAACGCTGTCAAAAGTGTATCAAGGTCCCGAAGGACCCGACAAAGATAGCGATAAAGTTTTTATTTTTTTGTATAAAAAATTGCTTTTCTGTTAAGCAATTCCGGGAAGAAATGGTTTACTTTGCCCCCGCAACCGGAAATCGAACCGGGCTCTGGACTGCCGCCGCGATAAAGGGTGCTGCGTGTCTGCGGTGAAAGCCGCAGGCACGTTTTATTCTTCCACCCAGTCCGGGAATTGCACATTGGGAAGATTCTGCATGCGGACGGCCTGCAGGTCCCACAGCTCCCGGTGCGCCGCATCGGGTTGCTCCAGCGGCGAAAGCAGGCGCGGATTGCGCAGGCAGGTGGCCAGGTCGAAAGACCGTTTCAAATCCAGTTCCGAAGCCGGAATCCCATAATAAACCCGCGCCGCCGTTTCGAAGCCATACATCCCCACACCGGTTTCAACCACATTGAGATAGACTTCCAGGATACGCGGCTTGCCCCAGATCACTTCGATCAGAACGGTCCACCACGCCTCGACCACCTTCCGAAAGACATTTTGTGCGCCGAATGTGAACACATTCTTGGCCGTCTGCTGGGAAATGGTACTGAACCCCCGCAGGGGCTTGCCATCCCGCCAGTGGTCCTGCCACATGCGGCGGACCGTCGCAGCGTTGAGCAACGAATCGAAGTTGAACCCGTGGTTGTAGCAGAAATGCCGGTCTTCCGTCCGGATGACGGCTTTGCGCAGTGCCGGGGAAAACGACTGGAGCGGCACCCAGGCCTTTTGCGTATGGAAGCTGCTGTCGGCGCGGTATTCGATGCTGCGCTTGAGCATCAGCGGGGTATAGCGGACCGGAACCCATTTGAGCAGCAGTACAAGCAGGATGCTGAATGCAAGCAGGCACAGGATGATCCGGACCAGCCAGCGCAGAAAGGGAGTCTTGACGAACAGTGCCGCACGCTTCATAGGGCAAAGTTAACAAACTATCCGGTTTTTCGTATCTTTGCAGCAATGAATCCGAAACTCAAAGATTATATTGCGCGGGAGATCCTGCCGCGCTACACGCATTTTGACAAGGCGCACCAACTGGACCATATCAATACGGTGATCAGCCAGAGTGCCGCCCTGGCCGACATGCTCGCCGCACAAGGTACCGAAGTGGACCGCGACATGGTCTATGTCATCGCCGCCTACCACGACCTGGGCATTGTGAACGGCCGGGAGAATCACCATATCGATTCGGGCAAGATCCTGATGGCAGACCCGGAACTCCCGAAATACTTTAGCCCCGAACAGCTCCAGACGATGAAAGAGGCCGTGGAAGACCACCGGGCCTCCGCGAAAAGCGCGCCCCGCTCCCTCTACGGACGCATCGTAGCCGAAGCAGACCGGCAGATCGACCCGAGGACCATCGTGCTCCGCACCCTGCAATACGGGCTGGAGCATTATCCCGAACTCGACAAGGCCGGGCACTTCGCGCGCGCAGAGGCGCACCTGAAGGAGAAATACGGCGAAGGCGGCTACCTGAAGCTTTGGTTCGCCGAATCGGAAAACGCCCGCCGCCTGGCCGAACTCCGCACCCTGATGGCCGACCGCCAGGCGCTGCAGGCCCTGATGGAGGATATCTGGATCCACCTATGAAGACACTGCTGCAACTCTTCTGGACGTTCTTCAAGATCGGTGCCTTCACCTTCGGCAGCGGGTATGCGATGATTCCGATGATCGAGAAGGAGGTGGTGGACCGCCGCAAGTGGTTCGAGCGCGACGAGTTTTACGACCAGTTCGCCCTTGCCTCGTCGGCCCCCGGTCCTTTTGCCCTCAACACGGCCGTCTTCGTGGGCTACAAGTTGAAAGGCTGGTGGGGCTCGCTCTTCGCCGTGCTGGGCGCCGTGCTGCCCTCGTTCCTGATTATCCTGCTGATTGCAATGTACTTGAGCGGATTCCGCGGGAACCGCTATGTGGAGGCCGCTTTCAAAGGCATCCGGCCCGCCGTCATTGCCCTGATCGCCGTGCCGTTCATCAATATGCTCAAGCGGCTTCCGTGGTATTTTATGCTGATGGCCCTTGCGGTGGCCGGTGTCATCTGCTACGTGGGGGTCTCCCCCATCTGGTTCATCCTGGCCGGCGCCCTGGCCGGTGTGGTGCTGACCTGGTATGAAAAGCCCCGTCCGGACGGGAAAGGAGGTGCGGAATGATCTATCTGCAACTCTTCCTCTCCTACCTGAAGATCGGGTTCTTCGGCTTCGGCGGCGGCTATGCGATGCTGTCGCTCATCCAGAACGAGATGGTGACGCGTCACGGCTGGATGACCGCCACGGAACTGGCCGACATCGTCGCCGTGTCGCAGATGACGCCCGGTCCGATCGCCATCAACTGCGCCACGTATGTAGGCTACACCGTGACGGGCAACATCTGGGGCTCGATGCTGACGACCTTTGCCGTCAGCCTGCCGCCGCTGACCCTGATGGTCTTGATCACCATTTTCTACAACCGCCTGAAAAGCAACGCCTACATGCAAGGGGCGATGAAATGGATGAAGCCGATGATCTGCGGGATGATCGGTGCGGCCGCCCTGCTTTTCCTCAACGGCGAGACCTTCATCGACTGGAAGAGCTATGCCATCTTCGCCGTCTGTTTCATCGCGACCTGGTTCAAGGTCGATTCCATCCTGATGATCGTCCTATCCGCCGCCGCGGGCATCCTGTTATATCTGTAAATACGCAACGATCGATGGCTGTTTTGCTTCTGTGCAGCGAACGTGGCCGCCCGTGGCCCATGAACGGGAGGGGCCCAAGCTTGCTTGGGAGGGGCGAGCCGGCTTTGCCGGCGAAGGTGAGCTGCTCAGAAGCAAAACAGCCATCAAGAAATTGTACAAACAACAATGGCTGACAACTATCTGGAAAAGAAATTCGAAGAATTCCGCAGCAAGCCTGCGGCAAAAAAACACAGCGCCTCGCTCGGGACGCTGCTGCGACAGAACCGCAGTTATCGCGGATACGACAAGACCTGCGTCGTCTCGCAGGCCCAGTTGCGCCGCATCGTGGAAGTCTGTACCAAAATCCCCTCGGGCCGCAACCAGCAGGTGCTGCGCTTCAAACTGCTGACCCGCGGAGAAGGATCCGAAAAGATGCAGGGTCTCTACAAACTCGGCGCGGCCCTGCCCGAACTGCATCTCCCCTTCCCCGGCACGGAACCGGAGGCTTTCATCATCCTCTGCAGCACCGTCACGCCCGACAAGTGGGTCCATATGGACGTCGGCATCGCTGCGCAGAGTATGTTGCTCAAGGCCGTGGAGATGGGCCTCGGCGGCATCTGCATCGGCGCGTTCAACAAGGACAAAGTCGCGGAGACCTTCGGGCTGTCCTGCGAACCGGTGCTCATCCTGGCCATCGGAAAGCCCGCCGAAAAAATCGAACTCGTGCCGGTGCACGAGGGCCAGCCGTTGAAATACTACCGGGAAAACGGCGTCCACTATGTACCCAAGATCACGGCAGACGACCTGATCCTCTGATACGGACCGTCAGTTTTTCCGGAACTGCGCAGGCGTCATCCCTGTGTGGGCCTTGAAGAACTTGGTAAAGGTGGGCTGGTCGGAAAAATGGAGCTGCCAGACGATCTGCTTGATCGACATATCCGAATACTTCAGGTAATTCTTGGCCTCCAGGATGACATAATGGTCGATCCATTCCGGCGCACTGCGACCGCTGGCAGTCTTGATCAGTTTTGAGAAATACTTGGGACTCAGGCAGAGCTTGCTGGCATAGAAGCTGACGCTCCGCTCCCGGGTGTGATAGTCGGCCAGCAGGCGCAGGAACTTGTTGAAGACATCTTCCGCACGCGAATGCGGGACGACGGTATCCTGGCGGGCCAGGTCCATCCGCTTGTTGAATACGCCTTCCGACAGATAGAACAGCGAAGAGATCAGGGATCCGAGGCACTCCCGCTTGTTGGGGACATCGGAACCCAGGACGATCGTCCCCAGCTCCAGATAGCGCATCGCGATGCGCTTCTCATCGGCCGAAAGCCGGACGCAGGGGTTGTTGAGCAGCGCCGTCCCTTCCGCAAAGATCCGGTTCAGGTCCAGGTGAAGCGCCGAGAGGTAGCGGCGGCTCATGGCAACCATGACATAGTGAAGCTGGGACTTGTCGTCCACTTCCACATCGACGACCTGGCCGATGTAACCGGGGATCATCAGGGCGATCTGGTCTTCTTCTATCACGAATTCCTTCATATTGACGCTCAGCCGGACGTTCCCGCGGATGCAGAACAGGACCAGATAGGCATCCAGGCGAACGGGCGACTGCAATTTGAGCAGTTTTTCATCGTAACGCACGTCAACGATGCAGAAATCATCGCCGAGGGCGACCTGACGCTCGTCGGTAAAGAGCTCCTTGAACTGCGCAAGCTCCATATTGTAGAAGGGACTGTCCATGGCCTGAGGGGATTTTGTCTGCAAGTTAAGAATTTTTCCGGTCGAGCCAACGATTTTCGAACAAAACGGCCAGGCTGGCCAGCAGGTAGTAGATGACGGTCTGGAGGGTCATCGCCTTGATCTCGGGAGCAATGGCGGAAAGCGTGCCGGCATTCGAAAGGGTGAGGAACGCCTTGCAGCCGAAAGTACTCGGGAACAGATAGGAGACCCAGTGCCAGAACGGCGGGAAATTCGAGGCCGGCCAGGTAAGGCCCGTCAGGAAGACCGCGATCGGCGACATGAAGAGGAAGAGCACGAAGACCGTCTCCCGCCGGTCGATGACCGTGGACCAGGTGAAGCTGAAAAAGATGATGTCGGCCACGTAGAACAGGAGCAGGACCAGGACGGCCGTCCAGTCGGCCGCCTGCGGCAGGTGGAACAGGTGCGGCACCAGCAGCGTGCCATACACACCCAGTCCCATGAACACCAGGAAATAGGCAGCGCCGCGTCCGAGGACCACGCGCCCCATGCCAAAGCCGCTCAGATTGTCGGTCAGGCGCGCGAAACTGCGGTGCTGCTCGCGCAGCGTCCCGGCCAGCATCGCCGATCCATAGAACATCACCTGCTGGAGGATCATCATCAGTACCATCGGTACGAAGAAGAGGGTATAGGACATCGCCGGGTTGTAGCGCAGCTGCTCATCGTATTCGACCGGTGTGATCAGCTGGGCCGCGTCGATGCCGGCAAAGCCGGCCGCCGCGTAATGCTCCGCCTGGATCTTATGGACCTCGTCGAGCATCACCTTGTTGGTGGCCACCATCAGGCTCTTGTAATATAGGAAACTGGACATGTCCGCGAAGGTCGAGATGACGGCCTTGTCCTGCCGGACGATATTCCGGTCGAAATCGGCCGGTATGCAGATGATGCCGTGGATTTTCTGGCGGGCCATCAGATCCTCCGCCTCCGCCATGCTGACGCAGTCGTAGGCGATCCGGCATTCCCGGCAGGCATCCACTTCCCGGACATAGCGCCGGCTGTATTCGCCCTGGGAAAGATCCACCACGGCCACGGGCATCTCGTCCACCATCCCGTTCCCGTACATCCAGCTGTAGAGCAGCGGATAGATCAGTCCCGCGAAGCAGAAGATCAGCATCACGCCGCCGTCCGACCAGATCAGTTTCAGTTCATTGGCCAGAATGCCCAGAAAGTCGCGGAACCAGCGGCCCGCATAGCTTATTCTATTTTGTTTCATCGTTCTTAGTCCTTCGGATAATTCTGATATTTATAGGCATTGTAGAGCCGATGCGACGAAAGGTACGGCAGGATGAGGAAGACCAGCAGGCAGACCAGATAGACCCACCAGCCGGCAAAGCCGCTTCCGTAGATCACTTCCCGCGTATAGATCTGGTAGTAAAAGCGGAGCGGGAAGATGACCGACAGGCCCTGCAAGGCCGGCGGAAGGGCGGTCAACGGCAGCGTAAAGCCGGCGAAGGTAATGCCCAGCACGCTGTACAGGGAGCCGATGCTGATGGACAGCCGCAGGGTCGGGACCATCGAAATGATGAATACGGCCACGGACTGGTAAGCGAGGACCATCACCGTAACGGCCAGGATCATCCAGCCGACGCTGCCCTTGATCGGATAACCGGCCCAGCCGAAGAGCAGCAGCTCCAGCAGGCTTCCCAGCAGGGCGAAGAGGACGGTATAGGGCAGCAGTTTCCCCAGCAGGGCGGTTCCCACCGAATCGCCGGCGGTTTCAAGCAGTTCGGTCGAAGTGCCGTACTTGAGTTCCGCACCGACCGAATAGATGGTCACAAGCACGACGCTCATCGCCAGAATCGCCGAGAGGATCATATTGACCAGATAATAGGCATAGCTGCCGGAGGCGTTGCCGATGGTGTGGGTATCGATTTCGAAAGGCTGGATGCGGGCCATGATCCGGTCGTCAGGCACACCGCGGGCGCGAAGCGCCTCGCGCTGCACCGCCCCGTTGGTCAGATTGACCATCGTCAGCAGGTCCTTGTAGGCCAGGGCGCCGCCGACAAAAGGATTCTTCGTGTTGACATAGACGCCCATCTTCGGGCAGCGGAAGGCCTGCACATCCGCATTGAAATGGGCGGGGATGACCACGAAGCCATTGATGTCACCGCGCTCCAGGGCCCTTCGGGCCTCCGGGAAGCTCTCGAAATCCACCACGCGGGAGCGCTGGGTCGCGTCGAGCTGCTGCCGGAAATTCCGGGATGTGGACGTCCGGTCCAGATCCACCACGCCCACGGGCAGGTCCTGCGGGAGCCCTTCCGTGAAAAAGGTCAGGAAGAACAGTGCGGCGACCGTCATCGTTCCCACCGAGCCCAGGAAATAGAGCGGGCGCAGCCGGATCAGGCGGAATTCCCGCCGGATGACTTTTCCGATGTCAACAAGCCATTTGGGTGTCATCGTCCTGCTACTCCCCGCTGGTGAAAAGCGCTGTCATTCCGGGACGGAGTCCCGCTACATATTCGTCGGGGCGGAGCCGGACCTCAAAGGTCTTCGTGTCGTACTCGCCCGCCTCGCGGGTCGCCCGCCAGGTGGCATACGACTCCCGGACCGCCAGGTAATAGACCGTCGCCCGGATCTTGCGGCCGTCCAGCGCCGGAATCTGAAGTTCCACCTTGTCGCCGTTCTTGAGGCTGTGGAGACGGTCTTCCCGGATGTTGAAAGTGAACCACATGTCGTGCAGGTCCTCGATGGTCATGATCGGAGAGCCCTGCCCCACCAGTTCGCCAACTTTCGGATAGCGGTTCGACACGACCCCGTCGGCCGGCGACACGAGGACGATCTCGTCGAGATAGGCGTTCACCAGGTCAACGGCGGCATTGGCGCGTTCCACAAGCGCCACGGCCGCATCCTTGTCTTCCTGGCGGGCACCCCGCACGGCCATATCGTACTGGCTCTTGGCGGCGGCGGCCGTCGCGACGGCGGCGTCGTACTGCGCTTTGGTCTCATCGTATTTCTGGTCGGAGACGACCTTCTGTCCGTGCAGCTTTTCCACGCGTGCGAGCGACTTGCGCATCACTTCCTCGCCGACAAGGGCCTTCTGCCACAATTCGTAGGCGCCGGTGATCTGTTCCCGCTGAGCGCCGTTGTAGGCTTTGTTGCGCTGGGCGACGGCCGCCGCCCGGGCGGCTTCCGCCTCGGCGATCTTCGAACGGATTTCCGGAGAATCGATCAGCACCAGGGTATCGCCCTTGCGGACGGTATCGCCTTCCTCCGCCCGGAATTCTCCGATACGGCCGGCCACCTTGCCGGATATCCGGTAGGAAGCCGCTTCCGCTTCTCCCTGGATGACGACTGGTCTGGGACGGGACACGAAATAACCGACCAGCGCGACGAGGATGATAATGGCGACCAGCGCACCCACGCCGATCATCAGATTATAGTTTTTCTTGGACATATTGCTTTTAAGATTATCAGATTACTTATTCCGTGAGATTGCGGCCTTCGGCGCGGGCCAGCCTGGAAGCGGCCATCTGCAGTTCGATGCCGGCGTCGATGCAGTCGGAGTGGGCGGAGAGCCAGGCCGTCTGGGCGCCCAGCACGGTCTCGGTCGGGACGACGCCGGCCTCGAAGCCGAGCGTGGCCGCCCGCAGGTTCTCTTCCGCGCTGGACAGGTTGGACGAAGCCATCTTCAGTTTGTCGGCCGCTTCTTCCAGCATCTGCCGCTGCTGGGTGACCTGCAGTTCGATTTTCTCGCAGGCATCCGCATACTGGTACTCATAGAGGCGTGCTTCCGTGCGGGCCTTGCGATACTTGTAGAGATTCTCGCCGCCGTGGAAAAGCGGGACGCTGACCACCACCCCTGCATTGAAGAGCCCGCCCTGCCAGGTTTTCTGGAAACCGTTGTACAGGTTGGGATTGGTCATCAGGTAGTTGGCGCTCAAGGCCACTTTCGGGAGCATGTCCGCCCGGACGACTTTCGCCTTGCGGTCGAACAGGCGGGATGCCAGTGCCAGGCTGCGGGTCTCCGGCCGGGCCTGATAGATTTCCTCGAGCGAACGGGGTTCCGCGGTGACGGGTGACGGAACCTCCTCGAGATTCTCGTCGGCCAGGGTAAGCTGCGTATCGAGCGGAAGGCCGATCCGTTTGCAGAGCAGCATCTTCGCCAGCACCAGTCCGTTCTTCGACCGGGCCAGGAGCATGTCGGCTTCATTGGCCTTGACGCGGATCTGCAGGGCATCCGCCTCGGTCATCAGACCCGCTTCCACGGAAGCATCGACATTGTGCTGCAGCGTGTGCAGCAGTCCGGCGTAGGCTTCGGCCAGGCGGCATTTGCTGCCGATGGAAACGATCTGCCAATAGGCCTGGTCCACATCGATCACCACGGCGGCTTCCTCCTGGTCATACCGGCTCTCGGCCAATTCCTTCGCGAGGGCGGCCATCCGGTTGGCATAGAATATCTTTCCACCCGTGAATACCGGCTGCTGCACGGTCACGGCCGCAGCCCACAGATTGTGGGTGTCCGGATGCAGGGCCGCGTCGATCTGCTGTCCGATGGCGTTGATGGGCTCCGCCACATCGGGCGCCATCGCGGCGATGGCGGAGGGATCGGCCTGCTGGAGCATGCCCAGGACGGTCTGCCACATCGGGCTGGACATATATTCCTGCGCCAGGGCGGGATTGGTCTTGATGGCCGTCATCAGCGAGGTCATCGCCTGCGACATCGTACCGCCGACCTGGCCGGCGGCATTGGCGAACGCGGCATCGATTTCACTCTGGACCAGGGTCCCGGCGTTCTGCAGGAGCGCCGAGGGGACATCCCCGATCAGGGCGAGGTCGCGGTTGTTGTACATATAGGTCCCCGTCACGCTGACGTTCGGGAAATAATTGGCGCGGGCGACTTTCTGGTCATAGGCGGCCATTTCGATCTTCGCACGCGACTGCTCCAGGCCTTTGTCGGTGCGGAGCGCCATCTGGCGGCATTCTTCCAGCGTCAGCGGCGCCTGCGCGAAGAGCGGCAGGGCCGGCGCCAGCAGAAGGGCCAGCAGGAAAGCTTTAGGTTTTTTCATTCTATCCATCATTTCGACATTTTTGCAAGTCAGTTTGTCATACGGGAGAAACGATATTGCAAAATTGTGCCATAAATCCGCTCTTTTATAGTATTTTTGTCTTATACTTTTGTCATTTCTACGCTTTTTGGAGCAGAAACAGCGATTTTGTAAAAATAAAAAGAATTGACTGCACTTTATTGACCGTTTCGGCGATTTTGCTTATATTTGCAAACTGAAAACGAAAAATTTTACCAAAATATAAATCAAAACACCGAAACACTATGGCAGTAAAAGGTACTATCGTCGTTGACACGGAGAAGTGCAAGGGATGCAACGTCTGCGTGGTCAACTGTCCATTCGGGGTCATTGCGCTCTCCCACGAGGTGAACAGCAAAGGCTACAACTTCCTCCACATGGTCGAACCGGACAAATGCACCGGCTGCGCCAGTTGCGCGACCGTCTGTCCCGACTCCGTGATCACCGTCTATCGCGTAAAAATCTAAAAAAACCGACAATATGGCAGAAAAAGTCTTGATGAAGGGTAACGAAGCCATCGCCTACGCAGCCATCAACTGCGGCGCCGACGGCTATTTCGGCTACCCGATCACTCCCCAGTCAGAAGTAATGGAAACCCTGATGAAGGAGAAACCCTGGGAAAGCACCGGCATGGTCGTCCTCCAGGCAGAAAGTGAAACAGCCTCCATCAATATGGTCTATGGCGGCGCCGCCTGCGGCAAGAAAGTGATGACCTCCTCCTCCAGCCCGGGCATCAGCCTGATGTGCGAAGGCCTCACCTATCTGGCCGGCAGCGAGCTCCCCTGCCTGGTGGTCAACGTCATGCGCGGCGGCCCGGGCCTGGGTACCATCCAGCCCAGCCAGGGCGACTATTTCCAGGCCACCAAGGGCGGCGGACACGGCGACTACCGGCTCATCGTCCTGGCCCCTGCCTCCGTGCAGGATATGTATGATTTCGTGGATACGGCCTTCGAGCTGGCCTTCAAGTACCGCAACCCGGCCATGATCCTGGCCGACGGCGTCATCGGCCAGATGATGGAGAAAGTCGAGTTCCGGCCGAAGAAAGCGCGCCGCACCGACGAGGAAGTCCGCCAGCAGTGCGACAGCTGGGCCACCCTCGGCAAGCCCAAGACCCGCGAACGCAACATCATCACCTCCCTGGCCCTCGACCCGGTGGTCATGGAGAACTTCAACATCAAGCTCCAGAAGAAATACGCCGAGATCGAAGCCAACGAAGTCCGCTACAGCACCTACAAGACCGAGGACGCCGAACACCTGATCGTCGCCTTCGGCTGCATGTCCCGCATCTGCGAGAACGTGGTGGACATGGCCCGTGAAAACGGAATCAAGCTCGGCCTGCTGCGCCCGATCACCCTCTTCCCCTTCCCGAAGAAACCGATCGACGCACTCGTTCCGCAGCTCAAGAGCATCATGTCGGTCGAGCTCAACGCCGGCCAGATGGTCGAAGACGTACGGCTTGTTGCCAACGGCCGCGTGCCCGTCGGATTCTACGGCCGCCAGGGCGGCGTGGTCCCCAACCCCGACGAAATTTATGAAGCATTCCTCAAATTCATCAAATAATCAGGACTATGGACATCAATGACATCATCAAGCCCGAAAACAAGGTTTACGGCAAATCGTCGGTTCTGACCGACAACATTATGCACTATTGTCCTGGTTGCTCCCACGGCGTGGTCCACAAACTGGTGGCCCAGGTCATCGAGGAGATGGACATCCAGGACAAGACCATCGGCGTCAGCCCGGTGGGCTGCTCCGTGTTCGCCTACAACTATCTGGACATCGACTGGCAGGAAGCCGCCCACGGCCGCGCACCGGCCCTGGCGACCGCCATCAAGCGCCTCAACCCCGACAAATACGTGTTCACCTACCAGGGTGACGGCGACCTGGCCTCCATCGGTACGGCCGAAACGATGCACGCCTGCAACCGCGGCGAGAACATCGTCATCATCTTCATCAACAACGCCATCTACGGCATGACCGGCGGCCAGATGGCCCCGACCACCCTGCTGGGACAGGTAACCGCCACCACGCCGTATGGCCGCAAAGCCGAGCTCAACGGTTATCCGCTCAAGATCACGGAGCTCCTCGCACAACTGGAAGGCACCTGCTACGTCACCCGCCAGAGCGTCCAGAACCCGGCCGCCGTCCGCAAGACGAAAGCCGCCATCCGCAAGGCGTTCGAGAATTCGATGATGAAGAAAGGCACCTCCTTCGTGGAAGTGGTCAGCACCTGCAACTCCGGCTGGAAGATCTCCCCGGTGGAAGCCAACAAGTGGATGGAAGAGAACATGTTCCCCTTCTACCCGCTCGGTGATATGAAAGACAGATAAAAACAGTGCACAGTATGAAAGAAGAAATCATCATAGCCGGATTCGGAGGACAGGGCGTCCTCTCGATGGGCAAGATCCTCGCCTACGGCGGCATCATGCAGGACCAGGAAGTCTCCTGGCTCC
This sequence comes from uncultured Bacteroidia bacterium, assembly GCA_902789445.1. Lineage (GTDB taxonomy): Bacteria > Bacteroidota > Bacteroidia > Bacteroidales > UBA932 > Cacconaster. Next base: position 39,275 of record CADAOB010000010.1, read on the forward strand.
CCTCCTACGGCCCGGAAATGCGTGGCGGCACCTGCAACGTAAGCGTCATTCTGAGTGACAACAAGATCAGCTCGCCGATCCTGAGCCGCTTCGACACGGCCATCATCCTCAACCAGCAGTCGATGGACAAGTTCGAGAAACAGGTCAAGCCGGGCGGACTGCTGATCTACGACACCAACGGCATCACCCGCCACCCCGAGCGCACCGACATTACCGTCTGCCGCATCGACGCGGTGGAGGAAGCCGCCAAATTGGGCAATGCCAAAGCCTACAACATGGTCGTCCTGGGCGCCTTCCTCAAGATGAAACCGATCGTCACGATGGAAAACGTGATCCGGGGCCTCAAGAAGTCGCTCCCGCCGCGGCGTCACAACCTCATTCCGATGAATGAGGAAGCGATCACCGTCGGCATGAACGCCGTCGTCAAAGTCAGATAGGATCCTACAACTCGACCACGAATCCGGCATTGAACCAGAGGCCCGGCATCAGCAGGCCGCCGAAATCGAAATACCGGGTTCCGGTCAGGTTCTCCGCTTCAAGATAGATCCGCAACGATCCGTTGCGGATCCATTTTTTTGACACGTAGCTCAAGTTGCCGTTCAGCAGGAAATACGGACGGTAGGCCGCCGTGGTGCCGTCGGCCGCGGAATAATTGCCGATACGGTCGTAGAGCGTACCGTCCAGGTGGAGGTTGATCCGGCCGTCGAAGGGACGCAGGTCGAGGGCCGCGCCCAGTTTGTTGCGCAGATAGTCGAGGGCATAGGCTGAGATCAGGCCGGCGCTCTCCTTGCCCGTGCGGATAAAGCCATAGAGCAGCGTCGCGCGGTGGAGCAGGTTTTCATCCCGGTATTCCGCCTTGATGTCGGCGCCATAGGTATCGAGTTCCGTGATCTGCATGGAATGCCACTCGGACTGGGCACTTTCCCGCACCCAGTCGATCACATTGTCGCCGTGCCGGTAGAAGCCCGTCAGCGCCACGCCGAAGCAGCCCGTCGCATAGCTGACGCCCGCCCTGCCGGTGAGGGCGCGCTCCGGCTGCAGGTTCGGATTGCCCTTGTGCCCGGGTGCATTGTAATAGAGGTCCGTGAAAGTGGGAAGCCGCATCGACTGGGCGACTCCCGCATCGAAATGCCAGCCGCGGACCGGACGCCAGTCGAGATGGGCGTTCCAGAGCGGTGCGGTGCCATACGGAGAAAAGGCTGCACCCGCAGAGACCTGCATGCCCAGGGTCCGGCAGCTCCATTCGTGGCGGAGGAAAGCGTCGCCGGTATGACGGACCTTGTATTTGGTATAGGTACGGTCATAGCCCTTGACCTGAAGACGGCTTTCGCGGATCTGTCCCTCGGCGATCGGATCGCCGAGAACCGTACTCAGGATGACATTGGAGGCATAGTTGGCCACCACGGTCGTCGTGCCGGCCGCCCAGTTGTAGCCGACGGCGGCGTGGGCGCCGTAGTTGTCGGTCTGGTGATGGTTGTAGGGGACGCGGGATTCATCGCCCCGGATCAGTTGGAAACAGTCGAAATTCTTGCGGTAGGCGATCCAGTGGTCAAACGTGAGCCGGCCGGAAGCTTTCATCCAGCGGATGGAGCCCAGGGCCGTGGAGGTCTTCTCATACTGGTCGGGAAAAGCCAGCGAATAGAAACCGGCAGCACCGAAATCGCGCTTCTGCCAACCGGCCTGCGCGTCGATGGTACCGCTCTTGGGCGTGATGTAGGTCGCCCGGGCATAGGTGTTCCAGTTGGCGAAATCCGTCCCCGGCTGGTAGCCAGCGCTGCGGCGGTAGGAGCCGGCGCCCAGCAGCGTGAGCCGCTCGCCGGACAGGCGCTTTGCGCCGCTCAGGTTCCCATAGAAATAGCGGTGGCTGCCCCAGGTGAAATTGCCGCGCAGGAAATCCCGCTCGCTCCGGAGCGTACGCATGTTCACGGCGCCGGTCAGGCCCGTGTTGCCGCCGATTCCCTCGACCAGGTCGATGCCGGAAAGCAGGTCGGCATCCACCGGCAGGCTGTGGCTCTGGTGGCCGGTGCGGGCATCGGTGAAATCGATGCCGTTGAGCTGGACCATCGTCTGGTCGAAGCTGCCGCCCCGGATGCAGATGTCCGTCTGGACGCTTTTTCCGCCCCGTTCGCGGATGTCGATGGCCGGCATCATGCGGAGCAGCTGTTCCGTGGTACGGGCGTGTCCTTCAGGCAGGTCAGCCCGGCTGATGAGTGCTTCCTGGGTCATCAGGCTGCGCATGCCGGCACCTTTGTCGGCGGCGATGACCGTGGTCCGGATCGTATCTTTCTCAGGCTTCCGCTGCTCGCGGGGTTCCAGGTTCTGCGCAAGGCAGGGCAGTGCTGCAACCAGGCAGCACGCGGCGAAAAGCATCTGTTTCATGTTCTCTCTCCTCCCCCCTATTGATGATTGGCAAAACGCTGAACCGCAAGGGCCTCGTAGCGGGTACCCGGGCGGCCGTAATTGGCATAGGGGTAAATGGAGATGCCGCCGCGCGGCGTAAAGAGGCCGGTCACCTCGATATATTTGGGATCCATCAGGGCTTTGAGGTCCTTGAGAATCGTGTTGACCGTGTCTTCGTGGAAGCCGCCGTGGTTGCGGAAGCTGGTCAGGTACAGCTTGAGCGATTTGCTCTCGACCATCCGCTGGTCCGGAATGTAAGAAATGCGGATTTCCGCGAAGTCGGGCTGTCCGGTGATCGGGCAGACCGTGGTGAATTCAGGGCAGTTGAAGCGCACCCAATAATCCAGGTCGGGATGCTGGTTGGAGAATGTTTCAAGTACCTCGGGTGTATAGTCGAAGCGATACGGAGTCTCGTGGCCCAGGGCGCCGAGTCCTTCTTTCTTTCTGTCGTTTTCCATATTATTCTATTTTGTTGATGAACGGATTGTATGAAATATCATAATCATAGGTATCCAGTCCTTCCGCCTGCTTGAGGCGCCGTGCGATGACGCCGGTGAGGGGCAGGATCAGGACCTCGTAGAGCGTCTTGACCGTCACCTGGGTCAGGATGATCGAGAAGATGGCACCCAGCGGCATCACGCCCAGGAAAGCCAGCGGATAGAAGACCAGGGAATCGCAGAGTTCGCCGCCGAGCGTGGACAGGATGGCACGCCAGCCGAAACCCTTTCCCTGCTGGAGCACTTTCATGCGCGACATCACCCAGGCGTTCATCTGCGAGCCGAGGATGAAGGCCAGCAGCGAGGCGACCGTCGTGCGGGGAATCAGTCCGAAGAGGGAATTGAAATTCGCGGCGACAGCCTGGTTCTCCGGATAGATCGGCGCCGGCAGCCAGCTTACCAGCTGGGCGGCGATGGCCACGAAGGCACTCAGGGCAAAGCCCATCCAGATGACCTGCATGGCCCGGCGATAGCCATAGACCTCCGTCAGCAAGTCGTTGATGATGTAAGAAATCGGGAAGATGACGACAGCGCCGGAAAGTTGCAGCGAGAACTTTCCCACCTGCCAGAGACGGGGGACAAAGAGGTTGGAGGTTACCAGGCACACACAGAAGGTGACAGCCAGCCAGACGAAAGTGATGGACAGCCCCTGCTGTCCGGATTTGTTGTTTTCAGACATTTTCTACTTGTTTTTAGAGTGGTTCCAAGCACACTTGCGGCGGGGCTTTCCCGCTACTCGGCGGCAAAGATAAGACAAAATTTGTAATTTTAAGGGCCGATTCCTGCAACAAAGCATTTCGGCGGACGTTTTAAAGACAGAATGACCCGAAAAGAGATCACAGCGTTTTACCAGGCCCACAGCCGCCGGCTCTTCAACATGAGCCGCCGGATCCTCCTTACGACGGAGGATGCGGAAGAGGTGATGCAGGACACGATCCTCAAGTTCGTGACGATGCCCTTCCGCCCGATGAAGCCCGAACAGGTGTCAGCCTGGCTTGCACGCACCTGCATCCGCGCTTCGGTGGACCGGCTCCGCAAACGCGAGCGGGAAGCGGCATTCCTGGAAGAATACGCCCTCGAGGCCGCGGCGGAGCCGGACCCGTCGGTTCCGGCCGGGATTCCGGCCGAGATTCCGGCCGCCCGGATCCTGCAGGCGATGGAGCGCCTGCCCGACCCCTACCGGCTGGTGGTGACGCTGGTCCTTGCCGAAGGGCTCGACTATCAGGAGATTGCCGGCTATACCGGCATGAAGGAAGCGACGCTGCGGTCTCATTTCCTGCGCGGCAAACAGAAACTCCTAACGCTATTGAAAGAAGAAGATGGACAATCAATTTGACCTTTACGACCTGCCCGAAGGGCACCAGGACCGCTTCGAAGGGAAACTTGCCCAACGGCTCGCCCGGCGCCCGCGCCGGAAGCTCCTTCCCTGGGTTGCAGCCGCCGCCGGCCTGGCAGCCGTGGTCTGGCTCGGCCTGCGGAGCAATGCCCGCTACGCCTTCGAACGGGCGCGGACGCCGGAAGCCGTCTATGCGGCCTATCTGGAAGAGGTCGGCAAACTCTACGAACTGCTGGCCGACAACACCGGTGCCGACAACGGCACGGTGGACTGGGAAGCGGTTCTCCACGAACTGACCGAAGAGAACATGCCGCTCTTCGACCAGCTTCCCGAGGAACTGTCCGCAAGCGAAAAGACGGCGCTCCTCAAACAGTACTACGGCGGACTCCTCAACGAAGCCGGACAAATCCGAAAACAATTGAACAAAGAAAACAGATTCCTGCGATGAAAAAGACTATGCTCCTTATCCTGGCGCTTGCCGCCATGCTGACCCCGGTTTTCGCAGAACCCGGATCCGACAAAGACCGATTCTCGAAGAACTACGATTACAGCGGTTTCACGACCATTTCCGTCTCCCACTCCTTCCGCGTCGACCTGAACTTTGCCGACCGCTATGAAGTGTATGTGGAAGTCCCGGCCTACATAGAGCCTTACCTGCTCGTCACCCAAAGCGGCGAACGGCTGCGGATCGACCTGGAACGCCTGCCGGTCGACATCCAGAACAAGCTGGGCAAGGAAGCCGACCGGCTCAAGGCCCGGATCTCCCTGCCGAAGATGACCAGCCTCCAGGCCAGCGGAGCCGTGGACATCGACGCCCACGGGAAACTGATCCTGGATGAAGAGACGCTCCGGATCCAGATCAGCGGCGCCTCCAAGCTGAATGATTTTGAGGCCGAAGGCGAGGGACAGATCCACCTCCAGCTGAGCGGGGCCTCCACGGCCTCCATGAGAGCCTCCTTCCAGGAGAAAGCCATGCTCGACCTCTCCGGTGCCTCCAAACTGGCCTTTGACGGCAGCAGCGAGACGCTCACCCTGGAGGGATCCGGCGCATCCAAAGCACAGGTCAAGGGCGACTACGACAAGGTGATCGCCGGCTTCTCAGGTTCTTCCTCGGGTAAGATCGAGGGCGATGCCGACGACCTGACGCTGGAATCTTCCGGCGCCTCCAATTTCGAAATCGAGGGCACGACCGGCGACGCGACGGTCGAACTGAGCGGCGTAGCGAAATGCCGGCTTGCCGTCAAGGGAAAACTCCAGTACGAGATTTCCGGCGTTTCCACGCTCAAAGTCAAAGATCTGGGGGTCTCGGCCAAAGGCAACATCAGCCGCGGCTCCAAATTCGAATACATCCGGTAGCACTGTATTGATTTCTGATTACCTTTGTGCCTCATTGTTATGGCACACCTGGGTGAAATCATCTCTCTGGTCGTCGCGGTCAGCTGGACCGCGACGGCGCTTTTTGCCGACGAAGCCAGCCACCGGCTCGGCTCCCTGACGGTCAATGTAATCCGCCTTGTCCTCGGCTCGGTCTTTCTCGGCCTGATTCTCTGGCTGACCATCGGGGTCCCCTATCCGCGCTATGCGGACGGCCCCACCTGGCTGTGGCTGGCGCTCTCCGCCCTGGTCGGATACCTGTTCGGCGATTTCTGCCTGTTCAACTCCTACCTGGTGATCGGAGCCCGTTTCGGCCAGTTGTTCATGACCCTGGCCCCGCCGATGGCCGCCATCGCAGGCTGGATCATGCTTGGAGAGACGCTGTCCTGGCGCTCGATCCTGGCCATGCTCGTCACCATCAGCGGCATCGCCATCTCCATCCTGGCCAAAGGACAGGACAAGAAAATGCATTTCACCCTGCCGCTCAAGGGCATCCTGCTGGGGCTCGGCGCCGGTGCCGGTCAAGGCGTCGGCCTGGTGCTCAGCAAGGTGGGCATGCAGCACTATGAAGCGGCGCTGCCGGCCGACATGCCGGCTGTCATGGGCACGATGATGCCTTTTGCCGCCACGCAGATCCGCGCCATCGTCGGCGGACTGGGATTTGTGATCATGCTGCTCATCCAGCGCCAGGGGCGCCATTTCCTGGAGGTGACGCACAGCGACCGCAAAGGCGTCCGCGCCGCGATCCTGACAACCCTCTTCGGCCCGGTCCTGGGCGTCTCGCTTTCGCTGATGGCCGTCCAGTACGCCCGTGCCGGCATCGCCTCCACGCTGATGGCGCTCACGCCGGTACTGATCATCCTCCCCTACGCCATCATCCACAAGCAACGGGTCAAGCCCAAGGAACTCCTGGGCGTGGCCGTCTCCATGCTCGGCGTCGCGATGTTCTTCCTGCTGTAGCCTTCGCGGACGTGCGCCAGTTTGGCGGTGGGGTACTAGAGCGAAAGTTTGACGCTGATGTCGCCGGCGCCGGCCTTGAGGAAGGATTTGAGGTCTTCCAGCGAGGCGTATTTGATCTTGCCCAGCCGGGTGTAGCTCCAGGTATTGCTGTCGTAGAACAGGACGATGCTGCTCCCGTTGTACAGGATGACGTCGCCGGCCTGGGTGGTGATCTGCGAATTAGCGGCCGGGAGGGAACGGCCCAGGGAGCCGACCTTCTCGAAGCCACCGTAGTCGCTGGCCGTAAAGGTGATGGAAGATTTCCGCAGGGCTTCCACGAGCGCCCGGGTGGCGGCATTGTCTACGATACTGACCGGGAGGGTGGTCCCGGAAACCGTGATATGGATCTGATCAGGCATCTGGTTTTCTGTTTTAGGTGGCTCTTGATTATCTCCTTCCGGCACCGCCCCATCACCGGAACCCGGCAGGCCGGCGCACGAAATGAATGCCAGGAGCAGGATGCCTGCTCCCAGCCCTTTCATCCATCGAAGAAACATCTGCATCGGCGTCCTGGCTGAAGTCTAGTTTCGGCAGATGACGGAGCCGCTGGCCTGGTGGGTGGCCAGGATGAGGACTTCGGCAATCTGGACGTGGGCCGGCGCCTGGGCGGCGTAGAGGGCCACGTCGGCAATGTCGTCGCCCGTAAGCGGCTGAATGCCTTTGTACACGTTGGAGGCACGCTCGGTATCGCCGTGGAAGCGGACATTGCTGAAATTGGTTTCCACCAGGCCGGGTTTGAGGTTCGTCACACGGACCGGCGTATGGGCCAGGTCGATGCGGAGGCCGTCCGAGAGGACTTTCACGGCGGCCTTCGTGGCACAATAGACGGCCCCGCCGGCGTAGGCGGCATCGCCCGCCACGGAACCGATATTGATCACATGCCCTTTCTGGCGTTCGACCATGCCGGGCACCACGAGCCGGGTCATATAGAGCAGCCCTTTGACATTGGTGTCGATCATCGTCTCCCAGTCGGTGAAATCACCGGCATACTCCGGTTCCAGGCCGAGCGCCAGGCCGGCGTTGTTGATCAGCACGTCGATGCTGCACCAGTCGGCGGGCAGCGACGCGAGGGCGCGGCGGACTGCTTCGCGGTCGCGGACGTCGAAGGCGAGCGGCAGCACCTGCACGCCAAAGCCCTGGGTGAGTTCATCGGCCATCACCGAGAGCAGGTTCTCGCGGCGGCCGGTGATGATCAAATCGTATTTCGCTCCGGCAAACTTGCGGGCACAGGCAGCACCGATTCCGCTGGTGGCGCCGGTGATCAAAGCAATCTTCTTCATATCGTAAACTGAGTTTTTCTAGTCAAAAGTATGGTAGCGTACATTGTTGAAACGGATCATCGCCGGATCGTCGATGTCGCAGGCGCGCTCGTTGTAGAAAAAGACCGCGTCTTCGATGGTGATGCCATGGACCGACGTGAGCGGGCCCTTGGCCCGGACCGCCGTCGCACAGCTGCGGCAGATGATCCGCGACATCCGGATGTCCGTAAATTCGGGGAGGAAGTTCTGCGTCGTGGCGGGCTGGTTCGTGTCATACCCCGCCGGGCGGTCGGCATAGTCCGTCTGGAAGATGACGGCCTCGTCCTTGATGTCGGTCATATAGATGTCGCTGATGACGATGTTCTTCGTCTTGCCACCGCGCTCGGGTGCGCTCTTGAAGCGAAGGCCCGTGTCGGTACCGCAGAAGGTATTGTGCCGCACGATGATGTTTTCCATCCCGGCCGAGAATTCCGAGCCGATGACAAAGCCGCCGTGGGCATGATAAACCGTATTGTTCTCGATCAGGATATCCTTGCAGGGCCCGTCTTCAAGCGATTTGGCGCCGGCGCCGGCCTTGAGGCAGATACCGTCGTCACCCACGTCGACCGTACAGCTGCGCACGATCACGCGCTGGCTCTGCATGATGTCGATGCCGTCGCCGTTCTGCGCATTCCAGGGGCAGCGGACGGTCACGCCGTCGATCGTCACGTCGGTGCAGTGCGTAGGGACCAGATGGAATTTCGGGGCATTCTGGATGGTCACGCCCGACACGAGCACACGCGTGCAGTCGGTGAAACGCACCAGATGGGTCCGCATTTTCTCCTGATCCAGATACGAAGGGACCAGATCGGGGAAATGTTTCAAGCCATGGGCATACCAGAGCGAGCCGTCTTCGGTGACGGTCCCGCCCATCTTCAGGAATTCCTTCCACTCGACATCGCTGACCTTGCTGCGTTTGACCGGGCGCCACCAGGCGCCGTTGCCGTCGATGATGCCCGCGCCGGTAATGCTCACGTCGTGGCGCTTGGAGGCGGAAATGCCCGGGCGTATCTTTCCCTTCTCAAGGAAATCCCGCTTGTCAGGCGACAGCAGGATGACGGCACCCCGCTCCAGATGCAGGTCGATGCAGTCTTTCAGCACGACGGGGCCGGTCAGGAAAATGCCTTCGGGAACAATCAGGTGGCCGCCGCCCTGCTTCGAAAGGGCGGCGACGGCCTTGCGGAAAGCCTCGGTATTGGAACTGACGCCATCGCCGACACCCCCGTAATCCAGCAGGGATACGGACCGGTCGGGGATTTGGACGGCTGCGGGTAGGATCTCCTGGGAGCGGGCCGTGAAAAAGGCCGGCAAAAGGAACAAGAGGACGAGTATTCTTTTCATAATCAGCAAATATACAAAATTATTCCGAACTGGATGACAAACTATACAGACAGGCGCAGCCGCATTTTTTCGCCCGCCATCCTCAAATCGGCGGCTGTTTGAGGATGGCGGGCGAGATCAAAACCGGCAGACCGCGTCGGGAGGATGACCAGTAGGTGCCACCGTAACCCTTAGCCGACACCTGCGTGCTGGTACTTCCATGTGGCCGCAGCGCCCACATCGAAGCCGGCTGGTTTGCCGGCTTTTGATGGGGTGGTGAGGAGCGTTGAAGAACTTATCGTTGCCGATACGGACCTTGGGGATAAAGGGTTTCCAGGAGATTGTTGAGTTGCATGCTTCTACCCCAGTTCCTCCAGGCGACGTGCATAGAAGAAAGCCTCGATGTTGACTTTCTTGAGGCGGTTGAGTTTATTGAGGGCCTGATCCTCGATGATTTCCGTGGCGAGGACGGCATCGTCGGCCGGTGTGTAGTGGCGCACTTCGTTAATGCCAAGCTGCAGGAGACGTGCGAGATAGGCCACTTTGGCGGCATCCCGGACGGCACGTTCCATGGCATAGTTCTCCGTGAGGATGAAACTGTTTACGCGGTGGGCTCCGCTGGTGAGCCAGGTGTATTCCTGGCGGTCCAGGGCTCCGTAGAGGCAGATGTTCATGGCCGTGTTGTAGGCATCGGCAAGTACATCAGCGGCAGAGAGTTCATCCAGACCCCGGTAGCCAAGCTCGATGGGGACGATGGCGTTGAAGGTGCGACGGACGGTTTCAAGGGAGCCCGTGCGGTCCAGGATGGTGCTGATGTCGAAGAGTTGCTTCATTATCTCCATGGAGAAGGGCTTATCCCCTTTGAAGAACGGGATGCCCGTGGTATGCGGGGCGAAGGCGGTGAGTTTGTCGCCCAGCATGTCTTCCAGCGACGGGATCCGGACCATCACCGGCTCTCCGTCCGTCTTGAGCAGCGGGCTTTGGATAGGCATCGACAGTACCTGATTGTACTGAATGTCTTCATATAGGACGTCAAGAAGGATTTCACTATTTGTATAGCCGGAGGGATAGGACACCAGGTACTGGTAGGAGGCGTGTGTCTTGGGCACCATGGTGCGGGACTGCCGGGAGAATTCCGTGACGCCGGTGAATCCGTACTCGGCCGCATAACGTTCCAGATAATCCCCGATGTTGGTGCCTGGCTTGCAGACAATGTCCACGTCGATGGAAAGCCTGCGGGAGGAGCCTAGATGGAGCATCAATGCTGTTCCCCCTTTGAAGACGAAGGGGCAGCCGGAACGCAAGAGCGATTCCAACAGGGAGAAGGCCCGGATGGTCTTTTCAAGCAGGGATGCGTCTTTGATGTAGGGATAGCGGGCGCGGAGGGAATCTATCCACTCCAGGGTACGGCTTTCGGGGTTAATCATGGTCAGGCATGTCGATATTGGAAATTAATTTTTGAACAGCCTCCGTGCAGCCACGGCGGCGGGCATAACGGAGCATGGCAGGAAGGGACAGCGCGTAGCTGCGGAAGGCCCGCTCGCAGATGGTGTACACCTCCGAGCCCTGCAGGTAGTCGAATTCCGGATTGACAGCGATGTCCACCAACACCTTTTCGGCTGCAGGGACGCGGAGCCCGCCGAAGGAATCCAGCGGAGATTCGGAGTAAAGCGGATGGATGACGATGCTGTCGCGACCGTCTCCATAGGTGAAGAATTCTTCCTTTGTAGGATGCGGGAGTACGCTGAAAGAGGGGCACATCTCCTTGAGGGCGTCGAAGAAAGTATCCTGAAGGTCCCGCTCCACGTCCACCACGATGATGTTCACGTTGGGCACGTGCAGCATCAGCGGCACTACGCAGAAGGAGTCCCAAATGCAGAAATCCACCAGCGGATAGCGCTTTTTCAGCGCCTGGCCGATCTTCATTGCCTCCTCCCGAGGGCGAATCAAAAGCGGTGGCCTGGCCCCTTCCGGAAGAGAATACGCTCCCCATCCGGTCTTCACCAGCCGTCCGGTTGAAACCAGCCGTGCCAGAATGGCCGAAAGACTGGCCTCGTTGAGGGACGCATCGGAGCGCAGCGCATCCAGCAGCTCCTTCCTGCTGAAAGAGCCACCATTCTGCGACGCAAACGATATGACATTCTCCGTAATGGGCATCGTTTCTTTTTTCTGGCTACAAAATTATAACAAAAATGGCACAAAACAAAGAATTTGTGCCAAAAATGTTAAAGTTTTATGAAGCTCTTTCCGCCCAGGGTGGACAGAAGAATTCAGGGATTATTCGTAACTTTGTGTGCACCAAACCACAGCCCATGGCCAGAATCTACGTCGCCTCCAGTTGGAGGAACCCATACCAGCCCGA
>CADAOB010000011.1 GCA_902789445.1 uncultured Bacteroidia bacterium
TCATAGGCCGCCTGCCAGGCCGCCTCGATGGTCTCGCCCACCGCTGCCCCGCAGGGGTTCATGTGTTTGAGGGCCACGCAGAAAGGCTGGTCGGCAAAGTCACGGACAATGTTCAGGGCCGCGTTGGCGTCCTGGATGTTGTTGTACGACATCTCCTTGCCCTGGATCTGCCGGGCGAAAGCCAGGGAATAGGGCTCGGGCTGCGTCGCTGCGAAGAAACGGGCGTCCTGATGGGGATTCTCGCCGTAGCGCAGCGGCTGCTTCAGGTCATATTCCAGGAAAAGCTTTTCGGGCAGGCCGGCCTGGGCACGCATGTAGCGGGCGATCATCGTATCGTATTGGGCCGTATGGGTATAGGCTTTGGCGGAAAGCGTCAGCCGCGTCTGCGGCGAGGTATTGCCGTCCTTCGTGATCTCATCGATGATACGGCCGTAGTCGGCCGGGTCGCAGACCACCGTCACGTCGCGCCAGTTCTTGGCCGCGCTGCGCAGCATCGACGGACCGCCGATATCGATGTTTTCGACCGCGTCTTCCATCGTCACGCCTTCCTTGGCGATGGTCGCCGCAAAAGGATAGAGATTGACGCAGACCAGGTCGATGAATTCAATGCCGTTTTCCCGGAGGGCTTCCAGATGGGACGGCAGGTCGCGGCGGGCCAGCAGGCCGCCGTGCACCTTCGGGTGCAGGGTCTTGACGCGGCCGTCGCAGATTTCGGGAAAGCCGGTTACTTCACTGATGCCGATGGTTTTGACGCCTTCCTGTTCGAGCAGGCGCTGCGTGCCGCCCGTGGCGATGATTTCCCAGCCGAGCCGGGCAAGGGCGGCGGCGAACGCCGCTACGCCGGTCTTGTCGCTGACACTGATTAGAGCTCTCATTGTATAAGTTTCTGGATGGTTTCGATATAAAGACGATGTTCGATTTTCTGTCCGATGCGGTGCACTTCATCCGGGTCGGAGCCTTCATACGGAAAGGCTTCCTGGGCGATGATCCTGCCACCGTCGAGCGTGGCGTCAACCCAGTGGATGGTGATGCCATAGACTTTCACGCCGTAAGCCACGGCGTCTTCCACGGCATGCGCGCCCTTGAAGGCCGGAAGCAGCGAAGGATGGATGTTGATGATGCGTCCGCCGTAGCGTTCGAGCAGCACCGGCCCGATGAGCCGCATATAGCCTGCCAGACACACCAGGTCGATGCCCAGTTCATCCATCCGGCCGGCGATCTCCCGCTCGAAATCAGCCTTGCTGGCATAGGATTTCGGCCGGAAGCAGAACGTCTCGATGCCGAACCGTGCCCCGCGTTCCAGCACCTTGGCGCCGGGGACGTCGCAGACCAGCAGCGCCACGCGCGCATTCAGGCGCCCGTCGGCACAGGCCTGGGCGATCGCCTCGAAGTTGGTGCCGGACCCGCTGGCGAAAACGGCAAGCTGCTTCATTGCAGGATGATATTTACGCCCGGACGGTCCGTGACGCAGCCGATGACCGAAGCCTTGCGGCCTGCGGCCGAAAGGATGGAGACAGCAGCTTCCGCTTCGGACGCATCGAGCGCGAGGACCATGCCGACACCCATGTTGAAGATGTTGAACATTTCCCGGTGCGGGATCTGTCCCCATTTCTCCAACGCCCGGAAAACGGGCAGGATTTCCCAGCTGCCTTCGCGGACCTCGATACCCTGGCCGTCGCGGAGGATGCGCGGGATATTCTCGTCGAAGCCGCCGCCGGTGATGTGGGCCACCCCGTGGACATCGCACCTGCGGATGACTTCCAGGACCTCCTTCACGTAGATGTTCGTCGGGGTCAGCAGGACCTCGCCCAGGACGGCATCGCCGAGCTCGGGGCAGCGCTGCGAGAGCGAAAGGCCCGCATCGGCCACGATCTTGCGCACCAGGCTGAAGCCGTTGGAGTGGACGCCGCTGGAGGCGATGCCCACCAGGACGTCGCCGACCTTCACTTTCGTGCCGTCGATCAGCTTGCTTTTCTCGACTACGCCGGTGGTGTAACCTGCGATGTCGTACTCACCGTCGGCATACATGCCGGGCATCTCCGCCGTCTCGCCGCCGATCAGGGCACAGCCGGCCTGGCGGCAGCCTTCCGCCACGCCCGCGACGATGGCTTCCACTTTCTCGGGAATATTGTGGCCCAGCGCCACATAGTCGAGGAAGAACAGCGGCTCGGCACCCTGCGCCAGCACGTCGTTGACGCACATGGCCACGGCATCGATGCCGATCGTGTCGTGCTTGTCCATCGCGAAGGCGATCTTGAGTTTGGTGCCCACGCCGTCGGTCCCGCTCACCAGCACCGGCTCCTTGTAGCCGAGCGAAGAGAGGTCGAACATGCCGCCGAACGAGCCGATCCCGCCCATCACGCCGGGACGGTTGGTGGATGCTACGTGCTGTTTGATGCGCCGGACCACCTCGTAGCCGGCCTCCAGGCTGACGCCTGCTTTTTCGTAATCAATTGCCATATACTTTTCTGAAATAATTCACTGCATTGCGGAAAATCGACTCGCCCACCGGCGTAGGGATGTTCCGGTAAAGGTCTTTCCCGGCCCGCTCGCTGTGGCCCATCTTGCCGAGGATCAGGCCGTCGGGGCTGATGATGCCCTCGATGGCAAAGGAGGAGCCGTTGGGATTGCAGGGCGATTCGAGCGTCGGCTTGCCGCTGACCGGGTCGGCATAGCGGAATGCGACCTGTCCGGCCGCAAAGAGCTGTTCCGCCTGGACGGGGCTGACCACGAACTTGCCTTCCCCGTGGCTGACGGCCACCGTGTGCAGCTCACCGGCCTTGAAACCGGAGAGCCAGGGTGAACGGGTCGAGGAGACGACGGTCGTCACCAGCTGCGAGATGTGGCGGTTGATGTCGTTGCGGAAAAGGGTCGGGTCGCCTTCCCGGACGCCCAGTTTTCCACCCGGCAGCAGGCCGCTCTTGACCAGCGCCTGGAAGCCGTTGCAGATGCCCAGGATCAGGCCCTTGCGCGCGAGAAGCGCCTCCACGCAGGCGGCCACCTTCGGATTGCCCAGGACATTGGCGATGAATTTGCCGCTGCCGTCGGGCTCGTCGCCCGAGGAGAAGCCGCCCGAAAGGGCGAGGATCTGACAATCGTCCAGATCCCGGCAAAGCCGGTCGATCGAGTCGAGCACATCTTGCTCGGTCAGATTGCGGAACACGCAGAAACGGGTACGGGCACCGGCGCGGCGGAAGGCCGCAGCCGTATCATAGTCGCAGTTGGTGCCGGGGAAGACCGGCAGCACGACCAGCGGCTCGGCGACAGCGGGACCCGGATAGACGGGCGCCGCCTGTGCGCAGCATACCTCGGCGAAATCGGGTTCCACCTTTCCCTGAAGCGGCGTCACAGCCGGATAGATTTCCGCAAAGTGGCCGTCACAGGCCCGTTTGAGCGCCTCAAGCGGCATCTGCTGGGCATTGATGACGACAGAACCGTCGGTCACGCAGCCCAACTGTTCTGCGAACGCGGCCTCCAGCGCATCCGTCGCTTCCACGACCAGGGAGCCATAGCCCAGTGAGAAAAGATCCTGTTCCGAAAGCTGGACATCGAAACCGAGCCGGTTGCCGAAAGCCATCTTGGAGAGAGCCTCCCCTACGCCGCCGAAGCCGAGCGACCAGGCCGACACGATCCGGCCGGCCGCAATCTGCGCATGGACAAAATCCCAGATCTGCCGGAGGGCGTCGGTATCGGGCATCCCGTCGGCCAGCGGCTTGTGACGCAGCAGGAAAATCGGGTGCCCCACCTGCTTGAATTCGGGTGAAATGACCTTCGAAGCCCGCACCGGCGTGATGCCGAAGGCAATCAGCGTCGGCGGCACGTGGATATGCTCGAAGGTGCCGCTCATCGAATCTTTGCCGCCGATGGACGGCAGGCCGAGCGCCAGCTGCATCCGCAGCGCGCCGAGCAGGGCTGAGAGCGGTTTGCCCCAGGTGTGGGGGTCGCTTGTCATCCGCTCGAAATATTCCTGATAGGAGAAGCGCATCCGCGACCAGTCGCCGCCCGCGGCCACCACCTTCGTGCAGGCCTCAACCACGGCATAGGCAGCCCCGTGATACGGGCTCCAGGAAGCCAGGTCGGGATTGTAGCCGAAGGCCATCATGCTGGCCGTATCCGTCTCTCCCGGGACAGGCAGTTTCTGGACGGAAACCTGCGTTTCCGTATCCTGCCAGCGGCCGCCGAAAGGCATCAGCACCGTACTGCTGCCGATGGTGGAGTCGAACATCTCGATCAGGCCCTTCTGGGAGGTCACATTGGGCGAAGCCAGCAGGGCCTCCAACCGCTCCTGCAGCGAAGCACCCGCATAGCAGCGGGCGAAGGGGTCGGACGCTTCCACCGGCTGGATCGCCGCAGCGGCGTAATGGCGCGCACCGGCGCTGTCGATGAAACTGCGCGGCAGGTCGGCCACCAGGTCTGTCCCATTGTATATCTGCATCCGCCCGGAGTCCGTGACATCGGCCACATGCGTGACCTCGATGTTTTCCTGGGCGCAATAAGCTTCAAATGCCGGCTGGTCGGCAGCGGCGATCACCACGGCCATCCGCTCCTGCGACTCGCTGATGGAGAGTTCCATCGCATTGAGCCCGCTGTATTTGACCGGGACCCGGTCGAGATGGATCTCCAGGCCGTCGGCCAGCTCACCGATGGCCACGCTTACGCCGCCGGCGCCGAAGTCGTTGGATTTCTTGATCAGGCGCGAGACTTCCGGACGGCGGAACAGGCGCTGGAGCTTGCGCTCTTCCGGGGCGTTGCCTTTCTGCACCTCACTGCCGCAGGTGGTCAGCGAAGCGTCCGTATGGCCCTTCGAGGAGCCGGTGGCCCCGCCGATGCCGTCACGGCCGGTCCGGCCGCCCAGCATCAGGATCACGTCGCCGGGCTGCGGCCGCTCCCGCGTAACCTGCGCTAGCGGCACGGCACCAACAACGGCGCCGACTTCCATCCGTTTGGCCGTATAGCCCGGATGGAAAATCTCACGGACGTGGGTCGTGGCCAGGCCGATCTGGTTGCCGTAGCTCGAATAGCCCGCGGCCGCCTTGCGGGAGATCATCCGCTGCGGCAGCTTGCCGTGCATCGTTTCGCTGACCGGTTTCCAGATGTCGCCCGCACCCGTCACGCGCATCGCCTGATAGACATAGGCACGGCCCGAGAGCGGGTCGCGGATGGCACCGCCCAGGCAGGTGGCCGCGCCGCCGAAGGGCTCGATTTCCGTCGGGTGGTTGTGGGTCTCGTTTTTGAACTGCAGCAGCCATTTCTCCGTTTTTCCGTCAACATCCACGTCGATGACGATGCTGCAGGCATTGTTCTCTTCACTCTCCTCCTGGTTGTCGAGCACGCCTTTATGTTTGAGATAGCGGGCGCCGATGGTGGCCAGCTCCATGAGGCAGAGCGGCTTGTTCTCCCGGCCCAGTTCCCGGCGGACAGCCTCGAGCTGCCGCAGGTCCGCCTCCAGGGCTGGACGGATGAAAGAATCCTCCACGCGGATGTCCGTCAGCTGCGTGGTAAAGGTCGTGTGGCGGCAGTGGTCGCTCCAGTAGGTGTCCAGGATGCGGAGCTCCGTCTCGGTGGGATTGCGTCCTTCCTTGCGGAAATGCAGCACCACTTCCCGCAGGTCGTCGCTGTTCATCGCCAGGCCCCAGTCGCGGCAGAATCCCGCAAAATCCTTTTCGTCCATATCGGTGAAACCGTCGAGCGAGGCCAGCGGCCGGACCGCCGCCGCTTCGACGCCGGCGATGACCGAAAGGTCCTTCTCGCGGCTTTCCACGGCATTGATGAAATAACGGCGGACGGCATCGAGCCCTTCCGCGGAGAAATCATCGTCGAAGATCAGCAGGCGGCCGCTGCGGATATCCACCTGGGCGGAAGGATCGACCAGGTGCACGCAGTCCAGCGCCGAGGCGGCACGTTGGTCGAACTGGCCCGGCAGATACTCTACGGCCAGGTAGCGGCGGCCCGTCAGGTCCAGGGCATCACTGACCGTATCGGACACCCGTTCGCCGAAGACCGTATAACGGCATTTATCCAGCAATTCGTCGCTGAAGCCGGTCAGGTCGTAGAGATTGACCAGCCGGAGCTGCTTCAGGCCGACGGAGAGGTTTTCATTGAATTCGTTCAGCAGGCTCTCGGCCTCAACCCGGAAGGCGGGTTTCTTCTCGACAAAGATGCGGCGGCTTCCCATCGTTCCCTCCCTACAGTTCGGTTTGAAGTACTTTCTCGGCCTGGGCCTTGCGGAAATCAGCCAGTCTGGCGGCCAGGGCCGCATCCTGCAGTGCCAGGATCGAAATGGCGTAGAGCGCCGCATTCTTGGCGCCGTCGATGGCCATCGTGGCCACCGGGATGCCGGACGGCATCTGCACGATCGACAGCAGGGAATCCATTCCCCCAAGGGCCTTGCTCTTGATCGGGATGCCGATCACCGGCAGGGTGGTCAGGGCGGCGGCCATGCCCGGCAGATGGGCGGCTCCGCCGGCGCCGGCAATCACGATGCCGACCCCGCGGTCGCGGGCACCGGCCATGTATTCCATGAAGAACTGCGGCGTCCGGTGTGCGCTGATCACTTTCTTTTCATATTCGACACCAAAGGATTCGAGGGTCTCGCAGGCGGCGGACATCACGTCCCAGTCGCTCTTCGATCCCATAATGATGCTGACTTTCATAAATCGTTTATCGGTTCGGTTAGACAGAATCACAAATTTACAACTATAATCAATACGCACGGAAGGAAGCCGACAAAAAAGTTATCAAACCGGTTTGTTGAAAAAAGACTTCGATTATTTCTTGCAATTCTCCCGAAACGGCGTATATTTGCAGAAATTTCTGCCATGAAACGGAAAGAGAACGAAAACACCCTGGTTCAAGATATCGAGACAGCTCGTTGAGCTGTCTTTTTTTTGTCCTGACGCTGAAGATGAAAGAGATGCTGCTACTGAAAAATGCGCTTGCCGACAGCGGGAACGGCCTGACCCCGGGACAGGATGTCCTGCTTGCGGACGGCCGGATCCGGGCCGTCGGCACGGCACTCCCCTGCCCGGCCGGGGCAACGGTCATCGACCTGGCCGGCAAACTGCTTTCCTACGGCTTTGCCGACCTGCACGTCCATTTCCGGGAGCCCGGCGCCCCGCAGAAGGAAACCATCCGGACCGGCTCGCTGGCCGCTGCCCGGGGCGGCTACACCACGGTCTGCGCGATGCCGAACCTCGATCCGGCACCCGACGCCCCGGAGACGATTGCCGTGGAGCAGGCCCTCATCGACCGGGACGCCTGCATCCAGGTACTTCCCTACGCCACCATCACCCGGGGCCGGCGAGGAGAAGAAGTGGTGGACATGGAGGCGCTCAAGGGACGCTGCGTCGCCTTCTCCGACGACGGCAGCGGGGTTCAGCGGGAAACGGTGATGCTGGAGGCGATGCGGCGGGCCGCCGCGCTGGACTGCATCCTGGCCGCCCACTGCGAAGACAATACGCTCCTGCGCGGCGGGTACATCCACGACGGCCGCTGGTGTGCAGCCCACGGTCACCGCGGCATCTGCTCCGAAAGTGAATGGGGACAGATCGCCCGCGACCTGGAACTGGCGGCCAGGACCGGCTGCCGCTACCACGTCTGCCACGTATCCACGAAAGAAAGCGTGGAACTCATCCGCCAGGCCAAACGCAGCGGCGTAGCCGTTACCTGCGAGACCGGGCCGCACTACCTGGTTCTCTGCGAAGACGACCTGCAGGAAGACGGCCGTTTCAAGATGAATCCGCCCCTGCGCGGCAGCGACGACCGCGCCGCCCTGCTGGAAGGCGTAGCGGACGGCACCATCGACGCCATCGCCACGGACCACGCCCCGCATACGGCCGAAGAGAAAAGCCGGGGGCTGGCGGGCAGCGCCATGGGCATCGTCGGCCTGGAAACGGCCTTCCCCGTCCTCTACACAAAGCTGGTCCGGACCGGACAGCTGCCGCTGGCGCGCCTGCTCGACGCACTCTGCGCCACGCCGCGCCGCATCTTCCGGCTCGGCGGCGCGCTCCGCGAAGGCGAGCGGGCCGACCTCACGGTCCTGGACCTTGATGCGGAATACACCATTGACAGCCGCCTTTTCCTGTCCAAGGGGCACGCGACGCCTTTCGACGGATGGGATGTCTGCGGCGCCGTGCGGGCCACCTGGTCCGGCGGCAATCTTGTATGGAATGATAATCTTGTCTGATGGAAAAGAGAATCTGCACGATAGAGCGCAATAGCCCGGTCGCCCCAGGCTGCCTGCGGATGAGCCTGACAGCGGAAGAAAGCCTGCTTCACCGCTGCGGCCAGTTCGTGGAAGTGGCCGTCCCGGGCCAGTATCTGCGCCGGCCCATCTCCGTTTCCTTATCGGAGGAAGGACGGCTTACCCTGCTGTATAAGGTGGTCGGGAAAGGCACGGCCGCACTCGCGGCCCTGAAGCCCGGCGACAAGCTGGACCTGCTCACCGGCCTGGGCAACGGTTTCGACAGCAGCGCCTGCCGCGGGAAAGCGTTGCTGGTCGGCGGCGGCATCGGCGTCGCGCCGCTCCTGCAGCTCTGCCGCGACCTGCGGGCCGCCGGCCGCGAAGTGTCGGCCATCCTGGGCTTCAACACCGCTGCGGAAATCCTGCTTCGGGAAGAGCTGGAAGCCCTGGGTGCCCGGGTCACGGTCGCCACGATGGACGGCTCGGCCGGTATCCGGGGACTGGTGACCGACGCCCTGCAAGAGGCCGGGGCCGACTACGACCAGGCCTATGTCTGCGGCCCGATGCCGATGATGCGGGCCCTGTATCCGCTGCTGCCCGACGCGAGCGAATTCTCCCTGGAAGAGCGGATGGGCTGCGGCACCGGCCTGTGCTTCGGCTGCACGGTCCAAACCACGGAAGGTCCGCGCCGCATCTGCCACGACGGCCCGGTTTTCAAAAAGACGCAATTGCCATGGTAAAAGATATTTCAGTCACCCTCGCGGGCATCTGCCTCAAGAATCCGGTCATTCCGGCCAGCGGCACATTCGGGCTCGGCTATGAAATGGCGGAAGTTTTCGCGCTGGACCGGCTGGGCGCCATCGCGCTCAAAGGTACGACCCTGGAGCCCCGCTTCGGCAATCCCACCCCCCGCATCGCGGAATGCACCGGGGGCCTGCTCAACGCCGTCGGGCTGCAGAATCCCGGCATCGACGCGCTGGTCGGCGACGTGGCGCCCAAGCTGCGCAGCCTGTGCAGCACGCCCCTGATCGCCAACATCAGCGGTTTTTCGGTCGATGAATTCGGCATCTGCTGCGAAAAGGCCGACGCCTGTGCGGCCATCGACATCGTGGAAGTCAATGTCTCCTGTCCCAATGTCCACAAGGGCGGCATGGCTTTCGGGACCGACCCGGCGGCCGCGGCCGAGGTTACGCGCCGGGCACGGAAAGCCACGCGCAAGCCCCTTTTCATCAAGCTCAGTCCCAACGTGACGGACATCACGGCCATCGCCCGCGCCTGTGAGGACGAAGGGGCCGACGGCCTGACGCTCATCAATACGCTGCTCGGCATGCGGATCGACATCCGCCGCCGCAAACCCGTGCTGGCCAACCGGACCGGCGGTTTCTCCGGCCCGGCGGTCTTTCCCGTAGCCATCCGCTGCGTGAACCAGGTGGCCAAAGCCTGCCGCATCCCCATCATCGGCTGCGGCGGCGTCTCCTCCGCCGAAGACCTCATCGAAATGATGATGGCCGGCGCCACGGCCGTGCAGGTGGGCTCCGCCAACCTCCGCGACCCCCTCGCCTGCCCCGCCATCATCGACGCCCTCCCCGCCGTCATGGAACAGCTCGGCATCGAAAAACTGCAAGACATCATCGGAATCGTATAATCATGAATAAAGACGTTATCATCGCCTGCGATTTCAGCAGTGCCGCTGAAACCTTCGCTTTCCTCGACCGTTTTGCCGCAGAAAGCCGCAAACCCTTCCTGAAAATCGGAATGGAGCTCTACTATGCCGAAGGCCCGCAGATGGTCCGCGAACTCAAACGGCGCGGACATCCCATCTTCCTCGACCTCAAGCTCCACGACATTCCCAACACCGTCCGCAAGACGATGCGGGTCCTTTCGTCCCCGGACATCGACCTGTGCAATGTCCACGCCGCCGGCACCATCGAGATGATGCAGGCCGCCCGCGAAGGGCTGACCCGTCCCGACGGCTCCCGTCCCCTGCTGATCGCCGTCACGCAGCTGACCTCCACCAGCCAGGATCGGATGCAGAAAGAATTGCTCATCGGCAAGGCCATCGACGAGACCATCATCCATTACGCCCGCAATGCCCGCGAAGCGGGGCTGGACGGCGTGGTGTGTTCCCCGCTGGAAGCCGGCATGGTCAAGGAAGCCTGCGGTGCGGACTTCCTCACCGTCACGCCCGGCATCCGCTTCGCCGATGCCGCCGCGGACGACCAGGTCCGCATCACCACGCCCGCCCGTGCGCGTGAGATCGGATCCGACTTCATCGTCGTTGGCCGTCCCATCACGGCCGCTGCCGACCCGGTCGCCGCCTGGCGGCGCTGCCTGACCGACTTTTGCCCGGAAACCTTGTAAAACCCCTATCATCATGTCAGATATTCTAGCAAAAAGCATAGCCCGCGACCTGCTCTCCATCGGCGCCGTCTTTCTCCGGCCGGAGCAGCCTTTTACCTGGGCCAGTGGCATCCAAAGCCCCATCTACTGCGACAACCGTCTCATCCTCAGCGCACCGGAAGTACGCGACCGCGTCGAATCCGGGCTGGCGGAAACCATCCGCAAGTATTATCCCAGCTGCCAGACCCTGATGGGAACCTCCACGGCCGGCATCGCCCATGCCGCCCTGGCCGCACAGATCCTGAATCTGCCGATGGGCTATGTCCGGGGCGAAAACAAGAGCCACGGCCGGACCAACCGCATCGAAGGCCGGCTCGAACCCGGTACGAAGACCGTCGTGGTGGAAGACCTTATCTCCACCGCCGGCAGCGCCGTCGAGACGGTGGAAGCCCTGCGCGAGGCCGGCGCCGACGTGCTGGGCATCGTGAGCATCTTCACCTACGGCATGCAGCGCGGCCTCGAACGCCTCGCAGCCGCCGGGACCACGAACCACTCGCTGAGCAATCTCGACGCCCTGCTCGAAGTCGCCGTCGAGCAGAACTACATCGCGCCACAGTGGAAGGACCGCATCCTCGCCTTCCGCGACAATCCTTCCGACGAATCCTGGATGAAAGCAAACAAATAATCAAATCCCATAAGCAACATGAAACACCTGATTGAACCTACCGACCTGACCCGCGCCGAGATCAGCGAGATCATCGCCCTGGCCGACCGCATCATCGAACATCCCGAGGAGTACTATGAGGCGATGGCCCACAAGAAACTCGCCACCCTCTTCTATGAGCCCAGCACCCGTACGCGCCTGAGCTTCACCGCCGCTATGAAGGAACTCGGCGGACAGGTCCTCGGTTTCTCCGACGCCGCCAAATCGTCCGTCGCCAAGGGCGAGACCGTGCAGGACACCGTCCGCGTCCTGTCGTGCTTCGCCGACATCATCGCCATGCGCCACCCCATCGAGGGCGCCCCGCTGGCCGCTTCCGAAGTCTCGCCCGTGCCCATCATCAACGCCGGTGACGGCAGCCACAGCCACCCGACCCAGACCCTGACCGACCTGCTGACCATCCACCGCGAACTCGGCCACATCGACAACATCACCATCGGTTTCTGCGGCGACCTGCGCTTCGGCCGTACCGTCCACTCCCTGATCAAGGCCCTCTCGGCCTACGACGGCATCAAGGTGTACCTCATCGCCCCCGACGCCCTGCGCCTGCCGGAATACATCCGCCACGACGTGTGCGACCGCAAGGGCATCCCTTATGAGGAAGTCGATTCGATCGAAGAGGCCATGCCGAACCTCGACATCCTCTATATGACGCGCGTCCAGAAAGAGCGCTTCCTCGACCAGGACGAGTTCGACCGCCTGAAGGACAACTTCATCCTCAACGCCGAGAAGATGAAACTCGCCAAGAAGAACATGGCCGTGCTGCACCCGCTGCCGCGCGTCAACGAGATCCTGACCGAGGTGGACGCCGATCCGCGCGCCGCTTATTTCCGCCAGGTCTCCTGCGGCAAATTCGTCCGTATGGCCCTGATCAAGTCGCTGATCGACTGGAAGGACGATCCGAAGCATCCGATGCCGGAGAAGAAAGACATTTTCCAGGACAGCTCGCTGCGCTGCACCAACCCCAAGTGCATGTGCAACCACGAGGCCGTCACGCCCTACTTCAAACGCACCGACGAAGGCATCATCCGCTGCGCCTACTGCGAGTCGAAGATCTAGTATCCCCTGCCATACATGAAAAAAGGGCGGCCGCAGCCGCCCTTTTTATGTGCTGATCGTTTTATATGAATATATAACGCAGGATAAACAAAACCGCCAGGACCCACATCGTGGGCGTGATCTGTTTGGCCTTTCCGGTGAGGGCGTACAGGACCACATAGGAGATGACGCCGATCAGGATACCGTCGGAGATGCTGTAGGCCAGCGGCATGAGGATGACCGTCAGGAAGGCGGGGATGCTCTCGCGATAGTTGGTCCAGTCGATCTCGCGGACCGGGTTCATCATCATCATACCGACGATGATCAGGGCCGGTGCGGTCGCGGCGCCCGGGATGGCGAGGAAGACCGGCGAAAAGAAAAGGGCCAGGGCAAAGCAGGCCGCCGCGGCGAAGGCCGTCAGGCCTGTACGGCCGCCGGAACCGACACCGGCCGAGCTTTCGACATAGGTCGTGGTGGTGGAAGTACCCAGGCAGGCACCGGCGATGGTACCGATGGCGTCGGCCATGAAGACCTTCTCGGCATCCTGGATATTGCCTTTCTCATCCACGAAACCGGCTTTCTGCGAGACGCCGATCACCGTACCCATCGTATCGAACATATCGATGAACAGGAAGGTGAAGACAACGGCCAGCATATCCCAGGTGAAGATCTCGCCCCACTGGAACTTGAACGCGATCGGTGCCACGCTGTCGGGAATCGAGACGACACCATTGAAGTGCGTGATGGCTTGTCCTGTTGCAGGATCCTTGATCACCAGGCCGAGGATGGCCGTGGCCAGGATACCCCAGAGAATGCCGCCGCGGACATGCAGCATCACCAGGACGCAGGAAATCACCAGGCCGATGACGGCCAGCAGGCCCGTGCCGTGGGTGATGTCGCCGAGGGTCACCAGCGTCGCATCGCTATTGACGATCAGGCCGGCGTTCTGCAGGCCGATGAACGCAATGAACAGGCCGATACCGGCGCCGATGGCGTGCTTGAGGCTGAGCGGAATCGCTTTCAGGATCCAGGTCCGGACCTTGGTGAGCGTCAGGATGACGAAGATGACGCCTTCGATGAGGACGGCGGTCAGGGCGAACTGCCAGCTGTGGCCCATCGTCAGGCAGACGGTGAACACGAAGAAGGCATTGAGGCCCATACCGGGCGCCAGGGCAAACGGCTTCTTCGCCCAGAAAGCCATCACCAGCGTGGCGATGATGGCAGCGAGGGCCGTCGCCGTAAAGACGGAACCGGAAGGCATCCCGGGCAGCGCGCTGAAGATGCTGGGGTTGACGGCCAGGATGTAGGCCATCGTCAGGAAGGTCGTCAATCCGGCAATCAGCTCCGTCCGGACCGTATGCTTGGCCGGATCGAAGCCGAAGGCTTTGGTAAGGAAATTACTCATAGTATAGTTGTTTGTGATGGTTCAGGCAGGGATCAGAAAACCCATTTCATACCGAGGCAGGGAAGCACATGGAATCCCGACATGCCGGCAAAGTTGTAGCTGAATTCCACCTCGCCGCCCAGGTTGAAATGCTCGGTGCCGAAGTTGTACCAGAGCTGGGGCTCGGAAAGCACGACGGCGTGGCTGCCTTCGCACCAGACATCGAGGAAGCCCGAGAAACGCAGGCCCGGCGCACCGAAGAGGTCCTGGCAGCCCCAGACCGTGGTGAACTGGAACGGGACCTGACTGGCAAGGTGCACGAATTGTTTGAACAGCAGCTTGAGATTCAGCGTGTTCTTGAAGTCGCCGCTATGGATGAACCAGTCGGCTCCGACAAGGAAGGCACTGTTGACCGGGAACGTGAACAGCATATCGCTGGCCGTTCCGAAACCGCCGTTGTACTCCAGCTGGAGACTGAGCGGGGCCAGGGCGGAATTCTGCCAGAAATTGAAGCAGCGGGCGATCTCGAAATACGTATTGTTGGGCGAGACCACGGTGCCGCCTTCCCGGTAGTTGTAGTCATAGTCGATGAAGAAGAAGGTGTTTCCCCAGTTGTCGGTATGGAAGCCCTCAAGCGTCGTGGTGAAATGCTTGCGGCCGAAATCGTAGAAGGTCTGGAAATTGGTCTGGCCGAAAGCGGTCAGGGCGCCCAGCAGCAGCGCTGCGGAAAGGAGGATTTTTTTCATAAGGTACAGGTTATGTTTAGATTAATAAGGACAAGCATTACAGTTTTGCCTGGTCGGGGTGCTCCTCCCGCCAGTTGGGGTTGCGGGTGGAACCGCCCAGGTTGACGGAGATGTCGCCGCGAAGGCTGGAGCCGAATTCATAGTCCTTGCCCGGCAGGATGGCGTTCAGGAGGATGCCCACCAGGGCTGCGACGGCCAGGCCGCTGAGCGAGGTGAAGCCGATGTTGATGGCATCGTTCGCCCCGTACTTGATGCCGATGGCCAGCACCAGGATGAGCGCCGCGATGATGAGGTTGCGGGAGATGGTCAGGTCAACTTTGTTCTCCACCAGGTTGCGGACACCGACAGCGGAGATCATACCGTAGAGGACAAGGCTCACGCCGCCGATGGTGGAGGCGGGCATGGCGCTGATCAAGGCCGCGAACTTGGGGCAGAAACTCAGGATGATGGCAAAGCAGGCCGCAAGGCGGATCACCCGCGGGTCGAAGACCTTGGTGATGTTGAGCACGCCGGTATTCTCGCCGTAGGTCGTATTGGCGGGAGCGCCGAAAAGGGATGCCAGGATGGTGGCCAGGCCGTCGCCCATCAGGGTGCGGTGCAGGCCGGGATCTTCCAGGTAGTTCTCCCCGGTCGTGGAAGAGATGGCGCACATGTCACCGATGTGCTCGACCATCGTGGCCAGGGAAATGGGCAGGATGGCGATGATGGCTGCCACGACAAGGCCCCAGTTGGGATTGCGCAGCACCGCAAAGGCGGTATCCTGCATCTTGAAGGGGACGCCCAGCCAGGCGGCGTCTTTCACGCCGCTGAAATCGCAGAGGCCGAAGCAGGCAGCCACGATATAGGAGCCGAGCACACCCATCAGGATGGGGACGATCCGGATCATTTTCTTGCCCCAGATGTTGCAGACAATGATGATGGCGATGGCCAGCAGCGCGATCCACCAGTTGGTGCTGCAATTGGCGATGGCCGATCCCGAGAGGGTCAGGCCGATGGCGATGATGATCGGTCCGGTCACCACGGGCGGGAAGAAACGCATCACCTTCTTGGTCCCGAAGGCGGCAAACAGCCCGGCGAGGATGAAGTACATCAGGCCGGCGAAGATGACGCCGATGCAGGCATAAGGAAGAGATTCGGCAAGGCTGAGCCCCTTTTCGGCCCCCATCTGCGTGACGGCGGCATATCCGCCCAGAAATGCGAAGGAAGAACCGAGGAAGGCCGGAACCTTCAGCTTGGTCAGGAAATGGAACAGCAGGGTTCCCAGACCGGCAAAAAGAAGGGTCGCCGATACCGACAACCCCGTAATGACTGGAACCAGGACAGTGGCCCCGAACATGGCAAAAAGATGCTGTAATCCGAGAAGGGCCATCCTGGGCTTTCCGAGCGTACGCGCATCGAAAATCGCTTGGGTTTTGGTCGTAGTCATAGCTGTAGCTTAGATTTTATACAAAGATACAGCTTGAAAGACAGTTTGGAACCCGCCGCCGGAAAGACTTTTCAAGAAGTTATCAACAGACGACGGCCTCAGGGCTCGATTTCGACCCGGTCGACTACCGTTCCCTGACGGTCGAGCAGCGTGACGGTCATCTTCTTCGGCGTGACGGACAAGTGCAGCGCGCCGACGGTCTTCGGCCCTTCGTTCCAGCGGAAATCGATCCGGTCGGCATTGTCGGCCAGTGGTCCGTACAGCGCCTGTCCCCGTTCGTTGTCGCTCGAAGGCGTCTGGACGTACACGACGCCCTTGTCGTGCGCCCGGACATAAATATGGTTGTTGCCCGCCAGGGCCAGGTTTACGCCGTATTTCTCGAAGATCTCGTGCCAGCGTCCAAACTGCGAAGTGCGGCCGTCCGTGCCGAAAAACCACTGGTAGTGCTCACAGACCAGTTTGTAGCGGGCATCGGCATTGTCCTGCAGGACTTTCTCCACCCAGGCGGAAGCCGCGGCGAATCCCGTGCTGTCGCGCATCGTCTCGTTGTTGAGCATGATGAACAGGGCGTCGCCGTAGCGGAACCAGTAGCTGACCCCCTCTTCGCCCGGATAACCGTTGCGGGGATTGGCCGTCGCGTTGCGGAAGAAATCGTTCGACAGCTGGTAGCGGCGGGTCATGTGGTCGTGGTTTCCGTTGAGCGAGGCCCACATATAGTCGCGGAAAGGCTGTTCCTGGTACATCTGCACCCAGAACGAATAGCTGCCGCCCCAGGCGCAGACATCGCCCAGGTTGAGCACCCAGTCATACTTGTCGTACGAACGGACGGCATCCATCATCTTCATAGCCGCTTCGAGCCGGCCCGGGAGCGGCGGATAGCTGTGGAAGTCGGAGATGATGCAGGCATTCCACTTCCTGTCGCCCGCCGTCCGGAAACGATAGACCTGGCTTCTGGCCTCGCGGCCGTCCGTCCCCTGGTACGTGACGTAATAGCAGTAGTCCGTCCTGGGCTTGAGGCTGTCCAGCGCCAGGTCGTATTTCAGGAAACGGGCGTCCTCGTTGAAATTCTCGCCATTGGCCCTTTTCGACCAGATGGTGTCGTAAACGGCGCAGTAGCGGCCTTCCGCCTGCAAGGTACGGGCCTTTTTCCAGCGCCGGTCACGGGCTTCCGTCAGCGTGACGCTGCAGGAAGTGGCCAGGGTATCGCTCCCCCAGCTGAGCCGCATCTGGGTCGAGGCATCCTCCCCGGGGCAGGTCGTGATGCTGAAAATGTCGAGACTGTCCAGCCCCTGCGCAAAGAGTCCGCCCGCGCACAAAAGCGTCAGGGCGAGCGTCAGAAGCAGCCTGCGCATGCTACAGGATCGTGATGATGTGCGAGAACCCCGTGATATCGAACACTTCCTTCACGTGCGGCTTCATGTTGCGCAGCACCAGCTTCGCGCCGCGGGCAGACACGTTTTTCTGGAGCATCAGGAACATCCGGAGCCCCTGGCTGCTGGTGTATTCCATGTCGGTGCAGTCCATGTCGATTTCCGTATGGTTGCCGTCCATCAGCGGCGTGATGTCCTTCATAAACTGATCGGCGTTGGTGGTGTCCAGGCGGCCTTCAAGTCTGACAGACGCCCGGCTGCCTTCTTCGTTGATTGTTACGTTCATGTTTGTCTATGGTTTTATTTTATTTCTTGTCAAAAAGGATTGTCATAATGGTAATGTCGTCATTCTGGTCCGCACCCCGGGTAAAGTTCTTCACCCGGGAATACAGGTCGATCGTCGCACTGCCGGACGAGACGGCAGGATTCAGGCCGGCGGCCCATTCTTTCAGCCGGGCTTCTCCGAACTGGGAGTGGTCGCTCTGTTCCGCTTCGGTCACGCCGTCGGTGTAGAGAACAAGCCGCGTGCCAGGGGCCAGAAGCAGTTCCTCGCCCTGGTAGGGGAAGTCCGGGAAGAGGCCGGCGGCCAGATTGGGCCGGGCGTGCAGGAAATAAGCCTCCCCGCCGGCGGGAACGACCAGGATCGGATTGTGGCCGGCATTGCAATACGTCATCAGGCCCGTCTTCAGGTCCAGGCGTCCGGCGAAAATCGTGACGAACATTTCATTCTTGTTGCCGTCGCAGAGGCAATTGTTCACGCGGGACATCACTTCGGCCATCGACAGGCCGAGCGGGCCGATGAAACGGAAGGCCGCCCGTGCGATGGCCATGAAGAGGGCTGCAGGCACCCCCTTCCCCGAGACATCGCCCACCATGAAGTAGAGGGCGTCGCCCGCAACCAGGAAATCGTAGAGGTCGCCGCCCACTTCCTTGGCGGGCTGGACCATGGCATTCAGGGAACATTGGTCCAGCTGGGGGAAATTCCGCGGGAGCATGCCCATCTGGATGCCGCGGGCGATATTCAGTTCACTTTCGTAGCGCTCGTTCGAGGCCGTGGTCGTCTTGAGCTCGGCGATATATTCGTTGATGGACTTCTGCATATAGACCAGCGAATCGTGCAGGGTCAGCAGTTCGTCCTTGGACTTGACCGGCGGGATCGTGGCCTTGAAATTGCCTTTGGCGATGGTCATCGCCGCCTGGCTGAATTCGACCAGCGGCATCGTCTGCCGGCGGATGACCCGGCGGCAGCCCAGGTACATTCCGATCAGGCCCAGCACGATGAAAAGGGCCAGAAACAGGTTGAACAGATACAGATAGATGAAAGCGGAAGCATAAGACCGCACCAACAGGACGGACCAGCCGTTGCTCAACGGGCCATAGGCGGCATAGGAATCATCGCTCGACCCGCCGTTGAAACGGCCGGAACCCCGTTTTCCGCCGACCATGTCGCGCGCCATCGCCAGAGCCGTCGAGTCGCCCATCGCGGCGGTCACGTCGAATACCGTCTGGCTGAGCACCTTGGTGCTGTCCGGATGGGCGATATACGTGCCG
This sequence comes from uncultured Bacteroidia bacterium, assembly GCA_902789445.1. Taxonomy (GTDB): domain Bacteria; phylum Bacteroidota; class Bacteroidia; order Bacteroidales; family UBA932; genus Cacconaster. The sequence continues at coordinate 18,759 of CADAOB010000011.1, forward strand.
TTTGCGCTGACCAGCACGGCATAGGAAGTCCCGTCCGGGGCAATGTCCCGGATCCGGCCGGCCAGCCATTCCAGGGAAATGTCGGAGGTAATCATTCCGAAAAAGCGGCCCGTCGTATCCCGAAGCGGCTTGGAATAAGTCGCCATCCGCTGGGAGCCGGCGCCTTCGTCGAAATACGGCTCGCTCCACATCGGCTTGTCGTGCAGGCGGGGAACCCGGTACCAGTCGAGCTGCGGATAGTCGTAGTCGGGATTTCCCATCGGGATGGTTTTCAGCTCCTTCGTTTCGGCATCGATGTAGGTGTAGACGGCGGACCAGCGTTTCCGCGGAAAATAATACGGCTCGTAGGCGACGGCGCTGCCGATGATGTTCGGGTTGGCCGATACCAGTTCCCGCGTGGCTTCGGTCATGAACGACTGCCGGCTGCTGTTGCGTTCCACGAACCAGTCCACATTGTCCACGGCGCGTTCCACCTCGGTGATGACCTTTTCAACCTCACTGACAGCCAGTTCCAGGTCCTTAGCGGCCACCGCCTCCGAGACGCGCTCGATGATCCGGCGCGTCAGGAAGCCCAGCAGCAACGTGACCACGACGAACAGGCCCGCCGAGATCAGGAGGACATAGCGGCTGAGCCGGTTGGAAATCGATTTCCTGCCGTAAGCCATGGCTTTCTCAGGCGACTTTCTTTTTCATCAGGAGGATGTTGCAGCCATCCTCGTATTTGTACTCGATATGGTCCATCAGCTGCTTGCAAAGGTAGATGCCCAGACCGCCGACCTGGCGTTCCTCAAGCGGAAGCGTGACGTCGGGATCCGCCTTTTCGAGCGGATTGAAGGGAACGCCGGCATCCCGCAGGAGGATGGTCAGCATCACCCCGTCCGGATCAAGTTCCGTACCGACTTCGATCCAGCCAAGACCGCCGTCGTAGGCATAACGGACTACATTCTCGACCGCCTCCTCGATGGAGAGCCGGATTTTGAACTGGAGGGCCTCATCTTTCGGAATATCGGGCGAAGACATCAGGTAGTCGATGATCTCGCCGCACTTGTCGATGATGGGTTCAAATCTCTTTTTCATAGTAACGATGGAAGGTAGGATAAATTGGATTTCTCCGGGAAGGACATCGATCTTGAAATCGTGTCCGGAAACGATTTCTCCGTCGAGGGAAAGGTCGATCAGGTCGCGGGAATGGACCTCGACATGTTGGGCCTGACGGTAATTGAAATGGTGCTGCACGGCGCGCAGGTCCAGGTGCTCGCCGCGGCGATAGATCGGCAGGATGCCCAGGAAGGAAATCAGCAGCATCGGCCGGATGAGGCATACTTCCGCCAGATTGTCAGACACATCCGCACGCGGAGCGCAGTGGAACTCGCCCCCGCAATAGCCGCCGTTTGACACGGTGCACAGCAACATCCGGCTCAGGTTCATCCGCTTGCCGTCCGCCACGACGCGGATCCGGTTAAACCGGGCTGTCAGCAGGGCCCGGAAGATCCCGAAGCGGTACGCCTGTTTGGGGTGTCCCATCTCGATCATCCGGTTGGCTGCCGAAGCCACCACCGCATCGAAGCCGATGTTGATTACGTTGATGGCATAGCTGTCGTTTACCCGCAGCAGGTCGAGCTGGCGGGGCGTACCCGTCAGGATGCGCTGCAGGGAGGTGAAATCCCGGTCCGGGAAGTTTTTGGTAAAGTCGTTGGTCGTCCCGAACGCCAGCAGAGCCAGGGATTTCCCCTTGAAACCCGCCAGGCCGGAAGCCACTTCGTTCAAGGTGCCGGTACCGCCGCAGGCGACGAAACAGACTTTGGCGTTGGGATGCAGGTCGCAGTAAATCCGCGTAAAGCGGGTCGCATCGCCGACGCCGGAGGTCGTATAGATCTCATAATCAAGGCCGGAACCGGCCTGGCGGATCTGACGGTCCACCTCGTCGGCAATCCAGCGCTTGTCCTCCCGGCCGTTGATGACGAAGATATAGTGCATTATCCGAGCAGATACTTGTCAATGTGTTCCCGCCAGTGCGGAAGCATGGCTTCCCGGTTGGCGAAATGGATCATGTGGAGCGAAGCGAACGGTGCGATGTCGCGCCGGACCGCCTCCGGATCGGCCTCCGGGCCGTAATACGTGCGGACAAACACATCCCAGACCTGCACCATCTGCGCATGGCTGATATGGAAGAGCTTCTGCGCCAGTTCATCGCTCTCGTTGCCGATGCACACGAAGTAGAGCATGCCCAGGTCGAAGCGCGGGTCGCCGTAGCGGAAATCCGCCAGGTCGATCCACCAGGACCGGCCGTCCGCCATGATGAGGTTGCCGATGTGCATATCGCCGTGCAGACAGGTATGCGCGTCCGGCACGCTGTCCACAAAGGCTTCCATCCGCGCCTTCTGCGCCGCGTCGAAATCCCTGGAAGCGGCGATCACCGCCTTGAAATGATCCTTGGCAGCGGTAAAGACCCGTGTGTTGCAAGGAATTGCGTGCAGAGCCCTGCACTGACGGGCGAATTCGGCCGCGAATGTTTCCAGTTTCTCCGGCTCCTGGGAAATGGCACGCGCATAGGAGCGCTTGTCGCGGATCCGTTCGAACTCCACGCCCACACGCTTGCCGTCGGTCACCATCCGGTATGCCTTGGGAATCCGGATGCCCAGGTCCATGATGGCCCAGGCCATCCGCAGTTCACGCTCCGGCTCGGAAATCGGCATGTACGCGGCATAGAGCTTCATCATCCGCCTGCCATCCTTATGGTTGTAGCTGGTGGCGGTGTATCCGTCGCCGCTCTCTTCATAGTCATTGATGTCAATCCATTCCGGACGCGGCTTGCCGAACACGTGTTCGATGTGCCAGGCGAACTCCGTGAAGGCATGGGTGCCGGCCAGGTCGCTCAGCGACTCGGCCAGGCCGCGGTAATGCCATTCGTGGTCCGCACGTCCGCCCGGCGCGTGGAAGCGTTCCCACAGCTTGTCGCCCAGCGCGTCGTAATCGCGGGAAATGGCCCGCATGTTCGAGAGTTTGTCGCCCATCGCCACGACCTTTGCGTCATACGGCGCGGCGGCCAGGCGGTCGATGGCGGCCTGCTTGCGCTCGCGCCAACTGGCAGATTCGGGACGGCCCTCGACGAACTTGTCGCTCTCTGTCTCGACGATCTTCGCGATCCGACCGCCGAATTCCGCCCGGATGGTCTCGAGCGGCGTGTCGGTATCCTCCACTACATCGTGGAGGGCGGCGGCGGCCAGGAGTTCCTGGTCCGCCGTGAGGGTGGCGACGATCGCCACGGCTTCGAGCGGATGGACGATATAGGGGAACCCCTTCCCCCGGCGCTCCGTATTGTGATGCGCCCGGACGGCAAAGCAGATGGCCTTGTCGAGCAAGGTGCTGTCTATAAACTCGTTCGCCATTACATATCGTGTATTTTGATCAGTCTTTCAAAAATGCGCTGTGCCGTATCGGCATTGTACTTGGACGTGCCGTTGAGGCAGTCGAGGAAGCGTTCGATCCCCTTGACGCCGTCCTGCTGCGCCGCGTAAACGATGCAGACGTTCTGCAGGCCCAGTGTCGAGGCGATGATGTCCAGGTCGGTGCCGCTGATCTGGTGGAGCGCCAGCTGGAAGGCCTTCTCGGAGCAGTGCTTGCGCATGTTCTCCACGTCGCCCAGGGTCTTGAGCCCCAGCTTGCGCATCGGTTCCAGGTACGGCATGCCGCTCAGGGGCTGGATCTCCGCCTGGTTGATGGAGGCGATCTTCGCGTTGAGCTGGGCGAAGGGATCGAGGGCCAGGTAGCTGCGCAGGGTGTCGGCGTTGAGCGAGACCGCTTCGAAACTGCCGTCCTTGACCAGCTCCTCCACCTTGCGGCGGTAGTCGGTCAGTTCCTTGCGGATGCGGCTGAATTCATCGTCCGCCAGTTCCAGGATACCGGCCAGGCGGCTCAGGGTCCGGATGTATTCGGGCGGTACTTCGAAGCCGCTCTTGTAGCCCGTGTCGTGATTCATGTTGGCCCAGACATGCTGCAGGGCCGTCCGCATCTGGATCTCGAACCAGCAGTCGTTCAGGCCGGGGAATTCTTCGTCGGTATAGAGCGACTTGGGGATCCGGCAGATATAGTGGAGCGACATATAGCCGAACGTGTCGATCGCCAGCAGCTTGCGCTTGTCCACCGAGTTGTCCCAGTCCACTTCGAACAGGCTGTCCACCAGGGCGGAAATCTTATCGACCTCATCGTTGTAGAACGTGATGATGCGCGCGCCCACAATGTCGGTGATATCGTCGATCGTCTTGTATTTCTGTCCTTTCAGCTCCAGCTTGCCGGCCAGGCTTTCTTCCTGCTTGACGCGGGCTTCCAGGCCGGATACGACCAGATGGCTCCGTTTCAGGCAGCCTTCGAGCTGCTTGAGCACGATCTGCCGGAGCCGGTTGTACATCGGCAGGTTCTCCCGGTATTCCTGCAGGATCATCGAGCAGTGCAGGTCCAGGCCGTATTCGTGGATTTCCTTAGCCATTGCGTTTCATAACGATTTTTCCGTTGCAGATGACGCAGTCGATGCAGCTGCTGCCGGCCGCATAGACCCAGTTGGAAATCAGGTTGTGGCAGGGCTGCATTCGCGGGTCGTCGAGCCGGACCAGCAAGGCGTCGGCCAGCGCCCCTTCGCGGATGACGCCGGCGTCCAGGCCGAAGGCCTCGGCGCCACTACGGGTAGCCATTTCGAGGGCCTCCGCCGCGGGAAGCACTTCGGGGTCACCGCTGCTGACCTTGGCCAGCAGGGCTGCGAATTTCATTTCCTCGCGCATGTCGAGGTTGTTGTTCGACGAGTCGCCGTCGGTGCCCAAGGTGATGCGGCAGCCCGCCTCGTGCAACAGTTTGTACGGGAAGATGCCCGAGGCCAGCTTCATGTTCGAGCACGGACAGTGCGCGATGGTCACGCCGCGACCGGCCAGGATCGCGGCTTCCTGCTCATCGACATGGACCACGTGGGCGGCGATGACATCCGGGCCGAGGAAACCCAGGCTGTCCAGGTAACGGACCGGCGTCGTGCCGTGCGCGCGGAGGCAGTCTTCCACTTCCTGGCGGGTCTCCGACAGGTGGATGTGCAGTTTCAGGCCCAGGGAACGGGCCGTGTCGGCACACTTGACCAGCAGGTCGGGACTCACGGTATAGATGGCGTGGGGCGCAACGGTTAGCGTGATCAGTCCGCCGCTGGGATCCACCCAATTGCGGAGCATATCCAGCTTGTCGGCCTGCTGCGACTTGCTGTGCGAATCCACGAAAGTCACGCCGATGGCAGCGCGGATGCCGAATTCCTGCACCACGGCGATGGTCTGGTCGATCTCGAAATACATGTCCGAGAAAAAGACGGTGCCGGTCCGGATCATCTCCCGGACCGCCAGGCGGGAACCTTCCCGGATGTCCTGCGCGGTCATCTTGTTCTCATAGGGCCAGATGTAATCCTGAAGCCACTTCTGCAGCGGCATGTCGTCGGCGTAGCCGCGCAGCAGGCTCATCGCGGCGTGGGTATGCGTGTTGTAGAAAGGCGGCAGGATGGCCGTCCCTTCCGCGTCGAGCGTCTCGTCAGCGCGCGTTCCTTCCGGCGCGCAGAGCGACTTGAAACGGCCGTCCGCAACCAGGATGTCCGTCTTCCTGTCCTTCAGCAGGACGTTCTTGATCAGCAGCGTCTTCATCAGATCTTTCTGTTAATAGTACTTTACCGGGCGGTCTTCCAGCGCCGAGAGGAGGTTGTTGGCCATCCGGCTGGCGCCGAAGCGGAAATAGCGCTTGTCCAGCCAGGCTTTGCCCAGGGTATTCGAGACGATCTTCCAGTATGTGAGCGCGTCTTCGGGGGTGGAAATGCCGCCGGCCGGCTTGAAGCCGACCATCCGGCCGGTCTTGGCGTGATAGGTCCAGATGCAGTCGCACATGATCTGGGCGGCTTCCGGCGTGGCGGCCGGCTGCATCTTGCCGGTGGAGGTCTTGATGAAATCGGCACCCGCCTCCATCGCCAGGTAGGAGGCGTCCTCGATCAGCGCTTTCTCCTGCAGCGCACCCGTCTCCAGGATCACTTTCAGCAGGACGGCGGGGTTGACGGCCCGGATGGCGGAGCCGATTTCCACGATCTCGCGCCGGGCCGACTCATAGTCCTTTTCCAGGAAAGAATTGAGGGCCAAAACGATATCAACTTCGTCCGCACCGTCGGACACCGCTGCCGTACATTCCGCGATTTTAACGGGAAGCGTACTTTGGGATGCCGGGAAGCATCCGCCGACCACGGTCACGTGCACATCAGGGGTTTCCCGGGCGACGGCTACCGTCTTCGCGAAATTCGGGTAAACGCAGATCGAAGCCGGCAGCGGGTATTCCGGGAAACTGTCGTGGAAATGATTGACTTTCCCGGTCATCGCCGTGATTTTCGAAGGGGTGTCCGTACTGTTGAGGGATGTCAGGTCGATCATCCCCAGGACTGCTTTATAAATTTCCTTGTTATCCATATTCTTCTTGTCTCGTCAGATTCTGTTCTTGCTGTCCATGCAGATCGTCACGGGGCCGTCGTTGACCAGGGCCACCTGCATGTCGGCGCCGAAGACACCGCTGGCGACCGGCCTGCCGGTCAAGGCGGCCAGGCTTGCCTTGAACTGCTCATAGAGCGGGATGGCCGTCTCGGGGCGCGCCGCTTTCACATAAGAAGGCCGGTTTCCTTTCTTCGTGGAGGCCATCAGGGTGAACTGGCTTACGGCCAGGATGTCCTGCCCTACCTCCACGACCGAACGGTTCATCACGCCCGCCTCGTCGTCGAAAATGCGCAGGGCGGCAATCTTGCGCGCCGTCCAGTCCAGGTCTTCCGTCCCGTCAGCCTCTTCGAAACCGCAAAGTACCATCATGCCGGGGCCGATGGCCGCGACACGCTCTCCGCCGATCGAGACCGAAGCCTCGCGGACACGCTGGATTACGACACGCATCTATTTCTTGAGCTCCTCCTCGAGCCGTTTCAAATCGTCTTTGGACATCCGTTTCCGCTTGCTTTCCTTTCGCTGGGGCCTGGGCTCCGGCTTGGGAGCGGGTTTCTTTTCCTCCACCCGGTCGGCCTTTTCGATCTTTTCAGGCTTTTGGGCCGGCCGTACGTCGCCGGGCTCTTTCTCGATAGCCGGTTCGGAACCTTCGTGGAGTTCCACTTCTTCCTCCGTCACTTCCTCTTCTTCGGAGATGACCCCATCGGCCGCATCGTCGCCAAAACGGTCGAGCGGCTGGTCGGCGGCTTTCTCAAGCCGTATGCGGACCCGCTTGAAGATGGCCGACAGGTCTTTCGGGTGGTGGAGGTAATAGCTCATCGACTGCTGGAAAGCCGTATCCGTATAGCCGTATTTTTCGAGGATCGGCCGATAGACGTGCAGCGAATCCGGATTCAGGTATGTTTCCGCATGGGAATCGTTGGCCGATTCGATGCAGGCGTCGGCCAAGTAAAATTCGGCGAAAAGGGTTTCCATGTCCCGCGAAGGGATAATCTCCGACTGCCGGCAGCCGGCCGACAGCAGCAGGAGGGCCGTCAATCCCGCCAAAAAGCACTTTTTTACACTTGAATTCATTTTACTTCGGTTCAAAGATAGCAACTTTTTGTGTATTTATCTAACTTTGTACCGAAATGAACCGGACGATTTCAGCACTCGTAAGCCTGGCCGTCACCATCCTGCTGCTGGCAGCCTGGTGTGCCAGCGGCTGGCTGGCTGCCGACGTGCAGCCGGAAAGGGCGTTCGTGTCCGGCCTGCTGGCCGGTCTGGTGATCCTGCTGAATGCCGTCCTGCTTTTCCTGGTGAACGACCGCGTCATGGCCGACTCCGGTCTCGTCACGCCCGTCGCCTATGTCGTCCTGGCTACGGCCAACCCCGCTGCACTCTGGTACACGCCCCTGCATGCCGCCAGCCTGCTGATGGCGCTAAGTATCGTGTTCCTGCTGGGTTTCTGTGCATTACGGCCGAGTATGGGCCGGTTGGCCGGGTGCTGGGCCGCACTGGGATCGGCCGGACTGATCTTCCCGCCGTTGCTGTGGCTGGCACCGCTGTATGCCGTCCTGACCGTCGGCAAGGCGGAGGACAAGCTGAAATTCTGGACGGCGTCTCTGCTGACGCTCTGCCTGCCGGCCGCCATCGCGCTCGCCTTCAACAGCCTGGGCGGAACGCGGACGGCCACGGCGTTTTTCTCCGATATCTGGGCGCAGATGAGCACCCTTCCCCACCGGCCGCTGCATCTTTCAGCCGCCATGCTCTGCCGGATCGTCCTCACGGCGCTGGCCGTCCTGCTGGCGATCATCCGGGCGCTGGGCCGGATCGACCGCTACAAGATCTCCCGTTCGGCCGCCGTCATCCGGATCATCTTCCTGACCCTGGCCATCTGTGTGCTGACCGCGCTTTTCTGCCGCGACGGGCAAGCGGCCGCCGGGCTGGTCACATACCTGCCCGTCGCCCTGATCCTCAACGAATACTTCGGCTCGTCCGACCGGCAGCACACCGCCGGCGCCCGGACGCTGGCCATCATCCTGATGCTCGTACTCCTGGTCGAGCGCATCACCTGTTTTGTCTAATCCAAGAAAATCACTGATATGAAGAAATTCACCGGTATCCTGATTGCCATCCTCGTCCTGGGGCTCGCGGCTTTCATCTACTTCCGCTTCTACTTCGTCTTCGGCGAAGGCGTCCGCAGCGGCGAACTCAACTACGTCGTCTATAAAGGCGTCGTCTGGAAAACCTATGAAGGCAAACTCATCCAGACGGGTATCAAGGCCCAGACCAGCGGCGTACAGTCCAACACCTTCGACTTCTCGATTGCCGACAAGGAAATCGCGGAACGCCTGATGACCGAAAGCGGCAAGGTGATGGATCTCCACTACAAGGAGTATTTCGGACGTCTCCCCTGGCGCGGCCACACCCGCTACATCGTCGATGACATCCTCTCCATCAAGGAGAAGAGCACCACCATCGACGAGCAGAACGAAGAAGTCCTGAGCACCATCGCCCCCGGCACCGAAGGTGCCGGCACTGTCGTCCCCGGGCTTTATTGATCGGGTCCTTCCGGTATCCGGCTTCCGGTTCCGCTTTCCGGTTCCGCTTTCCGGTTCCGCTTTCCGGTTTCCGGTTCCGTTTTCCGGTTTCCGGTTCCGTTTTCCGGCTTCCGGTTCCGTTTTCCGGCTGCCCGATTCCCGTTCGGCCACGCGCCTGACTTTTGCCGTCAGGACACAGAATGCGTTTTGAGCCTTCTCCGCACATTCTGTGTCTACCAATCTGGCCAAATCCCCCATTTCCTGGACACAGAATGCGTCCCGCCAGCGAAATACGCATTCTGTGTCCCGCCACTATGCGCCTCTTGTAGGTGACAACTCTATATGCCTTACGCCGAGCCGAAGCAGCTGCCGCTCCTCATGGTTCGGGGCAGAGGCGGCTTTCGCGCCAGACCCTTGACGGCGAACAGCTCCTTTTTAGCCGGCACAAGTGCCGTCTAACAGTCGCAGAACCTGCGCCGTCACGAGACGGGACTTCCGCTCGGCCGCCTATTTCCTGCCCCTTGCAACAAATCGTCGCGGCAGCTGCTTCGGCTTGGCGTAAGGCCCCGCGAAGGGTATCGGTTTTGAAACCTTAGCCACCCTCGGCTATTAGAGGGAGGGGCCCGCCGCAAAGCGGTGGGAGGGGTCGCGCAAAGCGCGACGGTTTTCAAAACCGATACCCTTCGCGGGTAACTTGCTTCAATCGTCCGGAACGGCTAGCGCAGGCTGGCGCCGAACTTGTGTTCGAAGGTCTTGAGCAGCTTGTTCATCGTCGCCTCGACGGCTTCGTCGGTGAGGGTCTTCTCTTCGTCCTGGAGGATGAAGCTGATGGCGTACTGCTTCTTGTCGGTGAGGATCTTCGGTCCGCGATAGACATCGAAGAGGTTCACCTGGCGAAGGATGCCCTTGACCGTCTGAAAAGCCGTCTTGCGGATGTCGGCGAACGAAACGCTCTCGTCGAGCAGCAGCGCCAGGTCGCGTCGAACTTCGGGGAAGCGCGGCAGTTCCTTGTATTTGATCTTGTCACGGCGGACCAGTTCGAAGAAGACCGGCCAGTCGATTTCAGCGACGAAGACCGGCTGCTTGATGTCAAACTGCTTGAGCAGCGCTTTGGCAACGGTTCCCATCACGGCCAGGCGCTTGCCGCCCAACTTGTAGGTCAGGCCTTCGGCGAAGAGGTCGGCCGGTGCCGCCTCCGACTCCAGGTCATAGAGGTTGGCCTTGAAACGCTGGAGCAGCAGTTCCAGGTAGCCCTTCAGCAGGAAATAGTGGCCAGCCCCGGTCTCATTGCGCCAGGCCTTCTGGCCCGGGCCGGTGACGGCCATGCAGAGGCGGAGTTCCTCCTGATAGCTTTTGAGCTCGGCTTTCGGATTGTCCGCGCCCTCGCGGGGTTCAAAGCCGTAGCAATTCCCGATCTCATAGAGCTTCAGGCTGTTGTTCTGGTGGTTGATATTGCGGGCGACCACTTCGAGGGCATTGAAGATCAAGGTCTGCCGCATCACGTCGAGGTCGCTGCTGAGCGGGTTGACAATATGGACCAGGCGCTCAGGCGGATAGGTCTTGCATTTGTCGTAGTAGGCGCTGCGGGTCAGCGAGTTGTTCATGATCTCCACGAATCCGCGGTCGGAGAGCAGGTCAGAGACCGTCTTGCGGACCTTCTCCGGATCGGGATGGGCCGTCGGATTGACCGAGGCCTTCATGCTGACCGGCAGCTCGATGTTGTTGTATCCGTAGATGCGGAGCACTTCCTCCACCACGTCACATTCGCGCAGGACATCCACCCGGTAGGCCGGTACGGCGACACGGCAGCCGCTGGCGGACTCCGACAGGATTTCGAACTCAAGGTCGCGCAGGATCGACTTGTAGGTATCCGCGCCGAGCGACTTGCCGATCAGCGCATCCATCCGGCCATAGTCGAGGTCGATGGCCGTCTTCTCGAAAGGCTGGGCGCAAACCTCCTGCGGGCAGCCGACGACCGTCGCGCCGGCGAGTTCCTGGATGAGCAGGGCGGCCCGGCGGGCTGCCGTCATCGTGGCGAGCGGGTCGATGCCGCGTTCATAGCGGAACGAAGCGTCGGTCTTGAGGCCCTGGCGTTTGGATGTCTTGCGGATGGAGACCGGATTGAAATAGGCAGCCTCGAGGAAGACTTCCGTCGTCGATTCGGTGACACCGGAATCCTCGCCGCCGAAGACACCGGCGATGCACATCGGCCGTTCGGTATCGCAGATGACCAGGTCATCCGCGCAGAGGGTACGTTCCACCCCGTCGAGCGTCGTGAACTTGCAGTCCGGCGTACTGCGGCGCACCACGACCTTGCGGCCGCGGATCTTCGCCGCGTCAAAAGCGTGGAGCGGATGGCCCATCTCGTTGAGCACGAAGTTGGTGATATCCACAATGTTGTTGATCGGACGCTGGCCGATGGCCATCAGGCGTTCCTTGAGCCAGTCCGGCGAAGGACCGACCTTGACATCACGCAGCGTGATGCCGATATAGCGCGGCGCCAGATCCGGTGCCTGCACCTCGACGGGAATCGCCTCCCCTTCCCCGCAACGGAATGCGGAGACATCGGGCAGGGTCCATTCGACGGGCACGCCGTTGCGGCGGCACCAGGCATATAGGTCGCGCGCTACGCCGATGTGGCTGGCACCGTCCACCCGGTTGGGCGTCAGGCCGATTTCGAAAAGCGTATCTTCTTTGAGCCGGAGCTGTTCGCGGGCCGGCGTGCCGACCACGGCGGAAGGATCCAGCACCATGATGCCGGAATGGTCGTTTCCGATGCCCAGTTCATCTTCCGCGCAGATCATGCCGAAGCTGTCCACGCCGCGGATGCGGGATTTCTTGATCTTGAATTTGCTGCCGTCGTCGGTCGGGAGCTCCGTACCGACGGTGGCCAGCAGGACTTTCTGGCCCTGCGCCACGTTGGGCGCGCCGCAGACCACCTGCAGCAGTTCAGGCGCACCGGTATTGAGCCGGGTGATGTGGAGATGGTCGGAATCGGGATGTTCAGTACATTCGACGACTTCCGCCACGATGACGCCGGCGAGGCCGCCCGGAATCTGTTCCACTGTCTCCATGTGCTCCACTTCCAGACCGGTGGAGGTAAGGGCGGCAGAAACCTGCTCCGCCGTCAGGTCAAACTTCAGGTAATCCTTCAGCCAATTAAACGAGATATTCATATTGCTAACGTATTATTCGAACAGGGATTCGACAAACTCTTTCTTGTCGAAGAGCTTCAGGTCTTCGATCTTTTCACCGACGCCGATGAACTTGATGGGGATCTTGAACTGGTCGCTGATGCCGATCACCACGCCGCCTTTGGCCGAACCGTCGAGTTTGGTCACGGCCAGGGCGCTCACATCGGTCGCGCGGGTGAATTCCTTCGCCTGCATGAAACCGTTCTGGCCGGTGGAGCCGTCGATGACCAGCAGCACTTCGTGCGGCGCGTCGGGCACCACTTTCTTCATCACGTTCTTGATCTTGGTCAGCTCGTTCATCAGATTGATCTTGTTGTGCAGGCGGCCGGCCGTATCGACGATCACCACGTCCGCATCCTTGGCCACGGCGCTTTTCACGCTGTCGTAGGCCACCGATGCCGGGTCGGATCCCATCTCCTGCTTGACGATGTCCACACCGGCCCGTTCCGCCCAGATGACCAGCTGGTCGACGGCGGCGGCCCGGAAGGTGTCGGCGGCGCCCAGCACCACCTTCTTGCCCTGGGCTTTCAACTGGGCGGCCAGCTTGCCGATGGTCGTGGTCTTGCCCACGCCGTTGACGCCTACCACCATCATGACATAAGGCTTCTTCGAGAAATCGAACGGCGCCGTGCTCTTGCCGTCGGCGGCGGCATCGAGCAGGCCGATGATTTCCTCGCACAGGAAGCGGTTCACCTCTTCGGTATTGAGGTATTTGTCGCGGGCCACACGGACCTCCAGCCGTTCGATGATGTTCTGCGTGGTCTCCACGCCGACATCGGAGGCAATCAGCACTTCCTCCAGGGAATCAAGCACCTCGTCGTCCACCACGCTCTTGCCGGCAATGGCATGCGTGAGTTTTTCGAAAAGCGAGCGCTTGGTCTTCTCCAGGCCGCTGTCGAGGGGGCGTTCCTCGGTCTTTTCCTTATCTTTCTTCTTCCAGTTGAAAAGTCCCATATCACAAAGGTTTATAAAGTTCTCGGATACATCCGTCCGCCAGGGCTTCCAGCGAGGAGATGCCCATCTCCGGCGGAAGGCCGGTCTGCTGGTAGGCCACGGGCAGTTCCGTGCAGGCGCCTACCACGGGGAGTTTCTCAATCTCCCAGAGCTGCTCGATGGCGGCGCGGTAGCGGATCCCGGCTTCGCGCTGCTTCCCGGCTTTGACCATGTCGGTAATGTCGTGGATTTCCACGCGCATGGCCTCGTCGGGAATCAGGAAGCGGTAGCCGGTCGAAGCGGCGTGGCGCTGGTAGATGCCGGTATTCATCGTGCCGAGGGTCGCCGTGAGCCAGGCGCCCTGCGGGCTGCGCTCCTGGCAGGTGCGGATCGTCTCGTCGATGATATGGATCACCGGCACGCTGAGCAGCCCCTGCGCGATGAATTTATCGACGAAATGATGGGCGGTGTTGCAGGTAACCACCAGCCGGTCGGCGCCCCAGCGGATGAGGGTCTGCAGGCCGTCGAGCAGATAGGGTTCCGGATCCGGACCCTTGCCCAGCAGGAAGGTGGTCCGGTCGGGGGTGACCGTATGTGAATAAACGATCATACGCGGATGCTCCTGGTCGCAGTCGGCCGGAGCCTTGACGGCCAGCAGACGCTGGAATTCCGCCGTGGCAGCCGGGCCCATGCCGCCCAGCACACCCAAAGTCAATCCATTATGCTTCATTGTCTTTCTCTTTTTTAAAACTAGCCTGTGCCATCACCACGCCAAGCATAGCCACGGCAATTCCCACAAACTGCAGCGGCTCGAGCGTATCCTGTCCCAGCAGGGATGCGGCCACGGCCGAAACGATGGCCACCAGCGGCAGGAACACCGTGGTACGGGTCATTCCGATCCGGTCCACGCAGGCGGCGTAGATAACGAAGGCCACGCCGGAACAGAGTACGGCCAGGGCGATGATCGGCCGCAGCACCGGCCAGGACAGGTAGGCCGGCGTCCACGAGGAAGCGTCCCAGATCAGGAACGGGACCAGGAAGTAGCCGATGGCCAGAATGAACTGCCAGGTGACGATGGCGAAGGGGTTGTATCCTTTATTAGCCAATTTCTTGCAGATGGCCGTATAGCCGGTCGAGCCGATGGCTGCCAGGAAAAGGATGGCGATGCCATAGAGATATTTCGCGTGCAGGCTGCCGCCGATCAGCACGAAAAGGATCACGCCCGCCACGGCCACGAAGATGCCGGCCCGGTTGAGCGTGGAGAGTTTCTCCCGGAATAGGATCCAGCCCACGACCAGGCTGAAAACCGGAATCGTGGCGATGATCACCGAACACAGCGTCGGCGAATCGGTGAACTGCAGGCCGAAGGTCTCGCCCAGGAAATAGAGGAAGGGCTCGAAGGCCGTCATCGCCGCAAACCATTTGAAGTCACCTTTGCGGATGCGCTGGAAGTGGCCCGTCAGCAGGCTGAAGAGCGACAGGGCGGCCGCCGCGATGATCATCCGGGTAAAGATGAAGGTAAATACAGGCACCTGCCGGTCCAGGACGCGGTCGCTCCAGAGGAACGACATGCCCCACAGGAAGACGGTCAGCAGGATCAGCAGATACCAGACCAGGTTCAGGCCTTTTCCTTTCTCACTCATCGGCGCGGAAGAATTTTGCGGAAACGCAGTTTGAGTACACCCCAGAAGGCCTCGCCGAAAATACTGGAACTCATCTTGGACGTCCCTTCCTTGCGGTCCTCGAAGATGATCGGGACCTCGACGATCTTGAAGCCCAGCTTGTAGGCATTGTATTTCATCTCGATCTGGAAGCCGTAGCCCCGCATCTTGATGCGGTCGAAATCAATCGCTTCCAGCACCTTACGCGAATAGCACTTGAATCCGGCCGTGGTGTCGTACACCTTCATCCGAAGGATCGTGCGGACATAGGCGGAGGCATAGTAGGACATGATGACGCGGCCGATCGGCCAGTTGATCACGCTGATGCCGTTGCAGTAACGCGAACCGATGGCCAGGTCGGCGCCGCCGTCGGCACAGGCCGCATATAGGCGCGGAACATCGGCCGGTTTATGGGAAAAGTCGGCATCCATCTCGAAGATATAGTCGTACCCCCGTTCGAGCGCCCAGCGGAACCCGGTCAGGTAGGCCGTACCCAGCCCCTGCTTCCCGGCCCGTTCGATCAGGTGCAGCTGCGCCGGAAATTCCGCCTGCAAGGTTTTCACGATGCCGGCGGTCCCGTCCGGCGAGCCGTCGTCGATGATCAGGATGTGATAATCACCGTCCAGCGCCCGGAGGGCGCGGATCATCTTTTCGATGTTCTCCTTCTCGTTGTAGGTCGGAATGATGATGACTTTCTTGTCCATAATGCCCGCATTTTAATGCTATCCTGCAAATGTAGCAATTATTTTCTACCATTCGACACGCTGCCAGGACGGAGCGATGGAACAAAGGATCCCGTACCCCCCGTGTACATTGGAATAAAGGGATACCGCTTCCGAAAACAGGCCGCCGAAACTCCAGCGGAGCTGCGTATAGGAGGTATCGTACCAGTACAGGTTTTCGTCGGCCGCAGCCAGCTTCAGGCCGAAGAGCGAGACCACGTCCGGACTGGGGACGAGCTGGACCGTAATCTTGAACACATGGCGTTTGCCCTTGATCTGGGCATCGGAAAAGAAATTGGTTCTGCCGGCCTGCCCGAAGAGGATGTCATCGCTGGTGAAAGTCAGCGGCGTCAGGATGGTGTCACGCCCGTCCCACCAGGGCATGCTGCTCTGGTAGCTGACCAGCGGCTGGAGGAAATAATACTTGTCGTAGGATCCGTCATCCGTGACGGCAAGGGTCAGTTCGGCTTCGTAGTATTCCTGCGACGCAGGCAGGTCCATCCGGCGCCGTTCCACCGAAAGGAGTTCGAAATGTGGAAGTTTCGGGACCGTAACCGCTGCCTGGACGGGGTCGAAGCCCGGGAATTCCGCTTCCAGGCGGATATGGTCGCCCGGAGCCGGTACATAATCCGAGGCATAACAGAGACTCGCACCGCTCTCCCCGCTCTGCAACCGCATCTCCCGCCCCGAAGGCTCATCGTTGACAAAACAGCGGACCCGGCCCCGAAGGGTGTCAAGTCCCTCAGTGAAAGCCTTCCCCTGCGGGTCCTGTTCCAGGAAAAAGATGGAGGAAGCCACATAGGCGGAGAAAGTTTCGCCCACCGTCGCCTGCGCAGACAGGGTCAGGCGGGGTTCCATGATTTCGCCCTTGAATTCAATGTCTTTCTCGCAGGCCGGCAAAAGCAGCAAGGACAGGGCGCACAGTGTGAACAATATCTTTTTCATCGGGAATTCCTCCTAAAACTCATAGGTGTAAGAAAGGGACGGCATGACCGGGAAAATCGACAGCTGCTTGAAACGGTTGCCGGAGCGGTACACCAGGAAAGGATTGTTGCGGTTGTACGCGTTGTACACGCTCAGGGCGATCGTCCTGTGATGGCCGTTGCGGAAAGTCCGCTTGAAATTGACGCCCAGGTCGAGCCGCTGGTAAGAGGGCAGCCGGTAGTTGTTGCGTCCTTCCAGGTAATCCACCGGTACGGTGGGGGCAAACTGGCTTTGGAAAGCGCTGCTGTAGGACGGAATCACGCTGATGGTCTGCGTGGCGAGCGAACCGCAGATACCGGTCCCGAAAATGAATGTGGCCGCCAGGTCGATTTTCTCCGTCAGTTCATAGGCGGCCGTGACACTCAGGTCATGGCGACGGTCGTATTTGGCAGGAAAAGGCTTTCCGCTGTTGATCACATGGCCCTCGCGGTCGAACTGGCGCATGGTCTTCGACCAGGTGTAGCCGATCCAGCCGGTCAGCCTGCCGGTCTTTTTCTGGACCAGGAACTCTGCACCGTACGCCCAGCCGCGTCCCATCGCCACCTTGTCCTCCCAGCCGGAAGTAGAGCCGAAGAAAGAAGCACCTTCCCGGTACTCGATCACATTGTCCATCGTCTTCCAGTAGCCTTCCAGGGATAAGTCCACCGTGCCCAGGCTGTAGAAGATACCCGCTGCCGCCTGGTTCGAACGCATGGGCCGGATCCGGCTGGTAACCGGGACCCACAGGTCGGTAGGAAGAGAGATATTGCTGTTGCTGAGCATGTGGACCGACTGGCTCATCCGTGACCAGGAAGCCTTCAGCGAAAGGTCGCCGGTGATCAGCGCACGGAGGCTGATGCGGGGCTCCAGGGAGTGGTAGAAGATGCCGTCGGTATCGTACATCGCATAGCGCAGGCCCAGGTTGACCTTGAGCCAGCGGGTGAGCGACCAGTTGTCTTCGAAATACGCCGCCGCTTCCCCGGTGAAGAGGTTCTTGTCGCCGAAGGTCGTATCGACGGCGGCCTGCGGATCCGCGGCACCGTCCTGCGGCGTTGATGCATCCGGAAGACCGCCGAGCCGGATCGTCGTGATCGACGGCTTGAAAGCGTGCCGGATATATGTCGCGCCGAAACGGATGTCGTGGTCGGGCGAAGGGGTGTATTCAAAGTCGGCCGCAGCGGATATGTCGTTGATCAGCGAATGATATTCCAGCGAGATGTCCGAACTGGACGTGCCGCCGATCAGCGATTCCTTCCCATTGATATTCAGGCTGTGGCGGTATTGCGTATAATTGAGCGTCGTATTGACGAAAAGACGCGGCCCGAACACGTGGTTCCAGCGGGCCGAAGCCACAATATTGCCCCAGTTCCAGCCCAGACGCAGCTGGTTCGAGAAGGTATCGTCGCTGGTCTTGATCCGGGCATAGACCCGGTCGTCGCCCATATAGTAACTCACATAAAGCTTGTCGTGGTTGGAGAACCTGTGGGTCAGCTTGGCATTGACGTCGTAGAAATAATAGCCCCCGGTGGCCCGCTCGCCATCCCCCCAGTGCCGCTGGTAGAAGGCGATCAGGGGCTGGGAAAGGATGTCATAGTAGGTCCGGCGGGCCGACAGGTTGAAAGTGGTCTTTCCCTTGATGACAGGACCTTCGACATTGAACTTGGCCGAGAGCAGGCCCAGCGATGCGCTGCCGTGGTACTCCTGGTCATTGCCGTCCTTCATCCGGATGTCGAGGATGCTGGAAATCCGGCTGCCGAAGCGAGCCGGAAAACTGCCTTTGTAGAGTGTCACGTTCTTGATGGCATCGGCGTTGAACACCGAGAAGAAGCCCATCATATGGTTGACGTTGTAGATTGGCACGCCGTCGAGTAGCAGCAGGTTCTCGTCGGGGCCGCCGCCGCGGACGTAAAGGCCCGCCGAACCCTCGGTACCCGACTGGACGCCCGGCAGGAGCTGGATCGCCTTGACCACATCGACCTCGCCGGCCAGGGCCGGGACATGCTTGATCTGGTGGACCGGGATCTCGATGGCGCTCATCTGCGTGCCGCGCACGCCGATTTCGGAACGGGAGGCCGTCACGGAAGCGCCCTGGAGAAACTCAGCCGAAGGCTTGAGTGCTATGTGGATCACGGTATCGCGGACCAGCCGCAGCGACATCGTGACACTTTCATAGCCGATATAGGAATACTCCAGCGACACGTCCCCGGCGGGAAGTGTCAGCGTGTAATAGCCATAGTTGTTGCTCACGGCGCCCAGGCCGCTCGTGCGCTCCACCAGGGCGGCGCTGATCAGCGATTCGCCCGACCCGGCGTCGGTCAGGTAGCCGCTGACCGTGCATTTCTGCGCGGCAGCCTGGGCTGCCGACAAGAAGAGCAACGCCGCGATCTCCGCGGCGAAGCATCTGAAAAATCTACCTTTCATCTTTTCAAACCTTTGAGCGAAAGTCCGATCCGGCGCCGGTCGAGATCGACGCTGATCACGCGCGCCTCCAACTGCTGGTGCACCTTGAGCACCTTCGACGGATCGGAAACATATTTGTCTCCCATCTGGGAGACGTGGATCAGGCCGTGCTCATGGATGCCGATGTCCACGAAGGCACCGAAGGCCGTCACATTGGTCACGATACAGGGCAGGACCATCCCCACCTGCACGTCTTCGATCGACTGGATTTCCTGCGAGAACTCGAACACGCGGATGGCGCCGCGCGGGTCACGGCCCGGCTTGGCCAGCTCCGTCATGATGTCAGTCAGCGTGGGCATGCCCGCATCGCCGGCGACATAGCGTTTCAGATCGACCTTTTCGCGCAGGGAGGCATCCGCGATGAACGTGCTGACCGCGACGCCGGCATCGGCGGCCATCCGTTCCACCAGGGCATAGCGCTCCGGATGGACGGCGGTGTTGTCGAGCGGATTGGCCGCTCCCGGAATCCGCAGGAAACCGGCGCACTGCTCATAGACCTTGGGGCCGAGCCGCTTGACTTTCAGCAGCGTATCGCGGGAGGCGAAAGGGCCGTTTTCCGTACGGTAGTCCACGATGCTCCGGGCCAGGACCGGGCCGATGCCCGAGACATAGCGCAGCAGCCAGCTGCTGGCCGTGTTCAGGTTGACGCCCACCCGGTTGACGCAGCTCTCGACCGTCTCGTCGAGCCGTTCCTTGAGCAGCGTCTGGTCCACATCGTGCTGGTACTGCCCCACCCCGATGCTCTTGGGATCGATCTTGACCAGCTCGGCGAGCGGATCCATGAGCCTGCGGCCGATGGAGACCGCCCCGCGTACCGTCACGTCGTAGCCCGGGAACTCTTCCCGTGCCACTTCCGAAGCCGAATAGACCGACGCGCCGTCTTCGCTCACCGAATAGACACGGACGCCTTCCGGCAGCGCGATTTTCTGGATGAAGGCTTCCGTCTCCCGGCCGGCCGTGCCGTTGCCGATGGCGATCACCTCGATCTTGTAGGCTTCGACCATCGCCGAAATCTTCTTCATCGCGGCGATTTTCTCGTTCACCGGCGGATGCGGATAGATGGTGTCGTTGTGGAGCAGCGTCCCCTGCGCATCGAGGCAGACCACCTTGCAGCCGGTACGGAACCCCGGGTCGATGGCCAGGGTCCGCTTCTGGCCTACCGGCGGGGCGAGCAGCAGTTCCCGCAGATTCTCCCCGAAAACCCGGATGGCCTCGACGTCGGCCTTTTCCTTGGCCTGGGCAATCACTTCGTTTTCGATGGAAGGATGCAGGAGGCGCTTGTAGGCGTCCTCCACGGCTGCATCGACCTGCGCACGGCAGGCCGGCGTAGGCCGGCGTTTCTTTTCATAGACCTTGCGGTCGATGCGTTCCAGGGCGTGGTCCGGATTGACGTCCACCTTGACCGAGACGAATCCCTGCGCGCGGGCCCGGAGCATCGCCAGCAGGCGGTGCGAGGGAATCCGGTCGAGCCGCTGGGAGAAGTCGAAGTAATTCTGGTAGTTCTGGGCATCGGCATCGTCCGCCTTGCCGCGGACGACATGCGAAGTGATGCTTCCCCAGCGCGTATAGAGGTCGCGCAGCTGGGCTCGCACGGGCTGGCTCTCGGCCACCATCTCGGCGATGATGTCGCGGGCGCCGGCAAGGGCTTCCTCGCTTTCGCGCTCCGGATGGTCGAGTTCCATGTTCCAGAGCTTGAGGGCCAGGGGCTCATAGCCTTTTTCACGGGCCACGGAAGCCCGCGTACGGCGTTTGGGCCGGTACGGGAGATAGAGGTCTTCCACGGTCTGGGCATCGACCTCATTTTCAATGGCCCTGCGCAGGTCATCCGTCAGCTTGCCCTGTTCCTCGATGCTGGAGAGGATGGCCGCCTTGCGCTTCTCCAGTTCCGTGAAGCGGAGCCAGTAGTGCCGGACGGCCGCCACCTGCATCTCGTCCAGGGCGCCGGTGCGCTCCTTGCGGTAGCGGCTGATGAAGGGAACGGTCGCCCCTTCCTCGAAGAGTTCGATGCAATGTTCTACCTGCCAGGCAGCCACTTCGAGCTGACCGGCAATATGGTCCGTGTACAGTTTATTCATTGGATACGGCTTTGAGCTGGTCGCGGTAGGAAGAGAAAATCTTGCTCTTCGACACGAAACCCAGGTATTTGTTTTCATCGTCCAGAACCGGAAGGTTCCAGGCCTGCGTCGATTCGAATTTGTCCATCACACTCTCCATCCGTTCGTCCTGATAGACGAAAGCGGGCGCGCTCTTCATGATGGTATAGATCCGCACGCTGTCGTAGCGGCTGCGGTCGAACATCATTTCCCGGACATCGTCGAGCGTCACCACGCCCTGGAAACGGCCTTCCGCATCCAGCACCGGGAAGAGGTTGCGGCGCGAGCGGGAGATGGCCTCCACCATGTCGCCCAGGGTACCGTCGTACGGGACCGGGGTGAAATCGTTCTCCACCAGGTCCTCGGTCTTGAGCAGCGTCAGGACGGCCTGGTCGCTGTCGTGGGTAAGCAGCTCGCCTTGGGCGGCGATGCGCTTGGTATAGATGGAATAGCGTTCAAACATGCGGATGGTTCCATAGCTGACGGAAGCCGTGACGATCAGCGGAATCAGCAGCTCGTAGCCGCCGGTGATCTCGGCAATCAGGAAGATGGCCGTCATCGGGGCCTGCATCACGCCGGCCATCAGGCCGCCCATCCCCACCAGCACGAAATTGGCCTCCGGCACCAGGGCGATGCCCGAGAGGTTGATCAGGCGGGCCACCACGAATCCGGCCAGGCCGCCGCTGACCAGCGTCGGGCCGAAAGTGCCGCCCACGCCGCCGCCGGCATTGGTGAACGCCGTGGCAAAGACCTTGAACAGGAGGATCGCCGCGAAATAGAGCAGGAAGATCCACTGGTTCGACAGCAGTTTGTCGCCGAAGACCGCCCGCGACACCGCGCCCGGATTGTTGTTGAGCATCAGCGAGAGCGAATGGTATCCTTCACCGTAGAGCGGCGGGAAGAGGAAAATCAGCACGCCCAGCAGCAAGGCACAGATCGCCCAGCGCCAGAGCGGATTGCGGAAACGGCGCATCCGGTCTTCCACCTTCAGGGTGACGCGGATGAAGTAGAGCGACATGAAGCCGCAGAAGATGCCCAGCAGCAGATAGAAGGGAATGTTGCCCAGGCGGAAGGCCTCGATCGAGCCGGCGAACTGGACGTCGTTCCCCATGAAGATATAGGTCACCACCGTCGCCGTCACCGAAGAAAGCAGCAGCGGCAGGATGGCGTTCATCGACATGTTGAAGAGCAGGATCTCGAGCGTGAAGAGCACGCCCGCCAGCGGCGCCTTGAAGATGCCGGCGATGGCGGCGGCGGCTCCACAGCCCAGGAGCATCGTCATGTCTTTGTAGGAGAGGCCCGCCCAGCGCGCCACCGTGGACCCGATGGCGGCACCGGAATAGACGATCGGGGCCTCCGCCCCGACGCTGCCGCCGAAACCGATGGTCACGGCGCTGGCCGCCACCGACGACCAGGTATTGTGGGCCTTGATGTTCGATTCGTTCTTGGATACCGCCTGCAGGACTTTCGTCACGCCGTGGCTGATGTCGTCTTTGAGAATGTAGCGGACAAACAGCATCGAAAGCAGCATACCCACGCCGGGATATACCAGCAACAGCAGTCCGTCGGCCGGATTGCGGAACCAGGAAGTCAGCCCGGTCTGGATCCAGTGGATCAGGGTCTTGAGCAGGATTGCCGCACAGCCGCACAACAAACCGACCAAGACCGCAAGCAGCAGCAGTTTGGTTTTGTCGGAAAGAAACCCGGTCCGCCTAGTCGTCACCTTCTTCCGAGGCAGCCTCGGCCGCGGCGATATCATCGTCCGATGCCGGGAAGCTTCCGCCTTCTCCATCGTCTCCATCCTCACCATCCTCGTTCTTGAAGACCTCTTCGGCATCTTCGTAGTCATCCACCTTCACCTTGATCTTGACCAGGTAAAGGGCATCCGGAATTTCCAGCGTGACGGCATAGAAAGAAGTGCCGTCCGGTTTGTCCACTTTGAATATATCGCCCATATAGTCGGCATAGCCGTGCGGATACTTCTCGCGGAAAGCGTCCATCAACTCGTCCGACATGTTCTCGTAGCTGATCACAGCCCGTTTCTTGGGGATGTTTTGTCCTGCCATAGTCCGTATAAATTTGGTTGTGCAAGTATAGGAGATTTTTTTGTACCGACAAAAAAAATCAGCGTTTCTTGAAGAAAAAAGACTTCTGGCGCTGCTTTTTCGCAATATCGCGCTCCACGAAGATACGTTTGCCCGTGCGCGGGTCCCGGCCCGTATGGAACATTTCGGTCGAGACGGTCATCGGCGTCGGCGTGAAGTCCTGCACCTGCTCGGTACGGACACCCCGCAGGGCGGGATGCTTCGACAAGGCCTCCATCTCTTTCATCGTGCAGCCCGGATGGGCCGAGATGAAATACGGGACAATCTCATACTTGAGCCCCTCCCGGCGGATCAGGCGCCGGAATTCCTCTTCCAGCCGGACAAAGAGCTTGAAGGAGGGCTTGCCCATAGCCTGGAGCACGACGTCTTCCGTATGCTCCGGCGCCACCTTGAGCCGGCCGCTGGTGTGCCGCGTGACCAGTTGCTCGAAATAGCGGCGCCCGTCTTCCGAGAGGAAGCCGTTCTCGTCGAGGAACAGGTCGTAGCGGATGCCGCTGCTGACGAACACGTGCTTGACGCCCGGAACCTTGAGCACCTTTTCATAGAGCTGCAGCAGCGGCGTATGGTCGTGGTTCAGGTTGCGGCAGCGGTTCGGGAAAAGGCAGGCGGGGCGCTTGCATTTGGCACAGAGGGACTTGTCGATTCCGCCCATCCGGTACATATTGGCGGAAGGGGCGCCCAGGTCGGTGATGGTACCCTTGAACTCGGGATGATGCGTGAGCGCTTCCACCTCGCGCAGGATCGAGGCTTCGCTGCGCGACTGGATCTCCTTGCCCTGATGGGCCGTGATCGCACAGAAATTGCAGCCGCCGAAACAGCCCCGGTGCGTGGTGATCGAAAACTTGATCATATCGTACGCCGGGATGCGCTTCCCCTTGTAGCGGGGATGCGGCAGGCGCGTGAACGGCAGGTCATAGACCCAGTCGAGTTCTTCCGTCGTCAGCGGCGGCCCCATCAGGATGCGCGGCAGGCTGGCGGCCGTACCGTTTTCATAGGCCTCCGCCACCTGGATGATGGGCTTCTCCCCCATCCCGGCGATCAGGATATCTGCGCCGCTCTCGTCCAGGATCGAGGGCTTCATGCAGTCATCCCAGTAATCGTAATGGCGCTCGCGGCGCAGCGAAGCCTCGATGCCGCCGATGACCACCGGCACATCGGGCCAGAGTTGCTTCAGGATGCGGGTATAGACGAGCGTAGCCCGGTCGGGACGGGCACCGGGGCGACCTTCCGGCGTATAGGCGTCGTTGCTGCGCAGGCGCTTGGCGGCCGTGTAGTGGTTGACCATCGAGTCCATCGCGCCCGCCCCGACGCCGAAGAACAGGCGCGGACGGCCCAGCTTCCGGAAGTCGCGCAGGTCATCGCGCCAGTTGGGCTGCGGCACCACGGCCACTTTGTAGCCCTTGGCTTCCAGCACGCGGGCAATCACCGACACACCGAAAGAGGGATGATCCACATAGGCATCCCCCATGAAAAGGATGACGTCGAGCTGGTCCCAGCCCAGCGCATCCACTTCTTTCTTCGAGGTCGGCAGAAACAGACTGGACATACGCGGCTGAGGATACTATTTCCGGATTGATTCGCTGGCAGGCTGCACCGCGGCGCGGGAGCGGATGACGAGGAAGACGCCGGCGAAGACCAGCAGGATCGCGAGGCCCTTCTGCCAGGAGATCACATCCAGTCCGGATACGATGCTGATGATGACCGCGATGATCGGCTGCAGGTAGGTGTACATGCTCACCAGCGTGGGGCGGATGCGCTTCTGTCCGTAGGGGATCAGGAAGTACGCCACAAACGTAGCCATCACGACGACATAGAGGATCTCCCAGACGGTCTTGGCAGGGAGGGCGGCATAGTCCGTCGTAATGATATCCTCGTAAGCGAACGGGATGCACAGAATCAGGGAAAAGAGGAAGCTCCACTTCATGAAAGTCACCACACTGTAACGGGAGATCACAACCCTGAACGCGCCCAGGTAGGTCGCGAAACTGATGCTGTTGAGAAACAGCAGCACAAAGCCCAGCGGGGCGGTCTTGGCGACGGCGCCGACATTGTGCGTGGAGTTGAAAATAAGCAGCAGGATTCCGAAAAGGCTCACCGCCACACCCAGCACTTTCTTCCAGGTGATGGGTTCGCCCAGGAAGATGAAGGCGAAGAACATCGTGAAAACCGGCGAGAGCGTAGCCACGATCGACGTGTCGATCGAGGTGCTTATAGGGATTGCCAGCAGGAAAGACACCTGGGTAATGAACAGTCCGGTCACGGAGGCCAGGGCGATCGGCACGAAATCCTTCTTCGCCACCGGCTCCTTCGGCATAAAGAGCGAGAGAAGCCAGAACAGCGCTGTCGCACCTGCCGCCCGCAGGAAGAACATCATCATCGGCGAGACGATGCCGACATTGGCGATGTCTTTGTTGAATACGATGTTCAGCCCGAAGATCGTATAGGCGCCCGCCACGGCAAGGTGCCCGGCCAGTTGTTCATTTTTCATAACGCTCGCAAAGATAGGAAAATTTCTTGTAGCGCTGAAAACAATCGGAAACGATAGGTTAAGTGGATGATGTAATCATAGAAGCATCAACGCTTTAGCTGAGTATCACCGTGTTTCCTTTGATTGCATCAATATCGGATGTTTTCATTCATTTTTTGCTGTTTCTGTCTCGTTTTTGTCCCGTTTCAGTTATATTTGCAAAAGCGTTGTAATTAGTTGATACACAATATATTAACATCGGAAACAATAGTAAAACAAAACTAAGGAAATGGCTAAAAAGAAAAAAGAAATCAAGGTGAAGGAACCGGTCCGCATCCGGGAGAAGGTTCTCGAAGACGGAACAATCAGTCTCTATCTCGACATGTACCACAAGGGAAACCGGAAGAAGGAGGGGCTCAAACTCTACATTATCCCGGAGACGACTCCGGCAGCGAAGCTACAGAACAAGAACACCCGACGGCTCGCCGAGCAGGTCAAGGCCCAGCGGATCCTCGACATCCAGAAGGACGGCCTCGTGGACTGGGAGAAACTGAAAAAGTCGAGGATAACGCTCGTATCTTGGCTGGAAGACTTTGTGACCTGCGAAGCGCAGTTGTCACCGTCAGGTGTGATCAGCAAGCGGAACGCGAAGGTGCGGGTCGAGGAATACCTGGCTTCCATCGGGAAGCCGGATCTGCGCCTTTCGGAGGTGGACCGAGAGTTCTGCCGGGGTTTCGTCGCGTTCCTTAGGACCTGCAAGTCCCACAGGGGAAAGGAAACGATAAGCGAAACCACTGCCCGGTTGTTGATGTCCCGTGTCGCCGCGGCCATGAACAAAGCCGTCGTGGAGGGCTTGATCCCGAGTAATCCATTCAAGGCCCTGGAATCCAAGGAGAAGCCAAAGATTACGGCCTCCAGACGGGAGTTCCTAACAGTCGAGGAACTGAAAGTCCTGATCAATACTCCATGCTGCTGCGACATCGTGAAGAAGGCTTTCCTTTTCTCCTGCTTCACCGGCTTGCGCTACAGCGACATGAAGTCCCTCCTCTGGAGTGAGGTCCATACCGCTGCCGATGGGAAGACTCTCTACATTGAGCACCGGCAGGTCAAAACAAAGAAGACGGTGACGATACCGCTGTCCGAGGAAGCGCTCCGTTGGATGCCGCGCCAAAAGGAAGGAGTCGATCATGTGTTTCATGAACTGACGGTTTCAACCAAAACGGTTGAGGATGTCCTGAAAGACTGGATGAAGGACTGCGGAATTGACAAGCATATCACCTATCATTGCAGCCGCCATACGGCGGCGACAACGCTTCTCACCTTAGGTGCCAACCTCTACGTGGTCAGCAAACTGATGGGGCACAGCAGCATCCAGATGACCGAGGTGTACGCAAAGATCGTAGACCAGAAGAAGGTCGAGACTATGAATCTCGTGAACAACCTTTTCAGCAATCACGCAGTAAAAACCGCAAACGCAATCTAACCATGAAAGTCGAAATCAAGGAAAGGGCATTGAAAGGAGGGAACCGGGGCCTTTATCTGGAATACTACGAGAAAGGTTTCCGCAAGAGGGAGAACCTGCATCTGTATCTGATACCGGAGGATGCTCCCAACGCCAAGAACATCAACAAGAGGACCTATCTCAAGGCTATGGCGGTCCGATCCGACAGGCTCCTCAATCCTCCGGAGTTCGATAAGAAGCCTGAGCCGGAGGACGGAATCGACAGGACGACGACCTGGCTGGAATGGTGTGATGAATATATCCGGTACTCCGCAAGTTGCGGCAACGGCGAATCGGCGATGCGGCATAAGTTGACTGTCCGCAAGCGTATCGAAGAGTATCTTGACCGTATCGACAGGACGGACATCCTCTTGAAGGACGTGAACCCGGAAATCATCAGCGGCCTGTATGACTATATGCGGAACGACTACAGGAATCCCGGCCAGATCAAGGAGCGGGAGGGAAGGCTGGCCGATTTCTCCCTGCTGCTGTTCGGGGAGACGGTCAATGCCATCTTCAACAAGGCTCTCCGGGATGGTCGGATTAGTTACAACCCTCTCAGGGGGTTGAATAACCTGGAACGTTTCCATGCTCCGGACAAGCACCGCGAGTATCTGACTTCTGAAGAACTGATGCGGTTCCTGTCCGTGGAGCCGGCAACGGAGACTGAGCGCCAGGTTCAGATAGCCTTCGGCTTTTCCTGTATGACGGGACTCCGGCTGGGTGATGTCCGGCGGCTCAGGTGGGGCGACATCAAGCCGATGGGAGACGGATTGGCAGTATCCATCGTCCAGCAGAAGACGGGCAGTCCGGTGACGGTTCCCCTGAACGGTTTAGCTCTCTCACTGCTGCCGCCGCGCCCGGAAAATGATGACGAGAACGTATTCCGCCTGCCGGGGAAATCAGGGAAGGTGACGAAGTATGTCCGCAGCATCCGCGACAAGGCTGGCATCACAGGAAAGGATCTGACCTTCCATTGCAGCCGCCACACGGCTGCGACATTGGTCATCTCTGCCGGTGCGGAGCT
>CADAOB010000012.1 GCA_902789445.1 uncultured Bacteroidia bacterium
CGAAGACCAGCGGCGATTTCGTCGTCCGTGATGCCATGACCGATGCCGAGGTCCTCCGCGGAGAGGGCAAGGCCGCCGACCCTTCCAAATGGGCGCTCCAGAGCGCCTGGCGACTTGATATGAGCGCCCTGCAGACGCCGGGAAGCTACTATATCGTCGCCGGCGGCGTCAAGTCGCCGGTCTTCCGGATCGGAGAAGACGTGTATGAGGGTTTTGCCGATTTCCTGCTGACCTACCTGCGTCAGCAGCGTTGCGGGGACAATCCTTATAACAACCACGTCTGTCATGAACACGACGGCTATATCGTGGACCATCCCACCCGGACCGGCGAGCACATCGACGTGACGGGCGGCTGGCACGATGCGACCGATTACCTCCAGTATATGACGACCTCTTCCACGACCATCTACCAGATGGCATTCGCCTGGAAATATGCTGCGGACAAATCGGTCTTCAAGGATTGCTTCGACGCGACGGGCCGTCCCGGCACCAACGGCATCCCCGATGTGCTGGATGAGGTGAAATGGGGACTGGACTGGCTTGACAAGATGAATCCCGCCCCGCGCGAGATGTACTACCAGATTGCGGATGACCGCGACCACGCCGGTATGCGGCTGCCGTATCTGGATTCCGTGGACTATGGCTACGGCCCCGGCAAGGGTCGCCCGGTCTATTTCGTGACGGGCAAGCCGCAGATTGCCCACAAGAAGGTAAACCGGACCACCGGCGTTTCCTCTGCGGCCGGCAAGTTCGCTTCGACTTTCGCCATGGGTGCCGACGTCATCCGGACCTGGTATCCGGACTTCGCCGCCAAGATCGAAGGAAAGGTGCAGGATGCCTGGGACTTCGCCCTCGAATTCCCCGGCAATACGCAGACCGCGTGCGTGATTTCCCCTTATTTTTATGAAGAGGATACCTGGGTCGATGACATCGAACTGGCCGCCGCCACGCAGTATGCCCTGGGCAAAGGCGATTTCTGGAAACAGCAGGCGGCTTACTGGGGTGAACTGGAACCGGTGACGCCCTGGATGGACCGCGGACGCGGTCCGGGCAAGGAATATCACCATTATCAGTGGTATCCCTTCATCAACCTGGGCCATTATCTCCTGGCTGAGAGTGAGGACGCCGATGTGCGGGCCGAGTTCTCGGGCTATATGAAGCAGGGACTTCAGGATATTCTCAACCGGGCCGGGAACGATCCGTTCCTGCACGGCGTGCCGTATCTGTGGTGCTCCAACAACCTGACTTCCGCCGCCGTAACGCAGGCCTGGCTGTACGAGAGGGCGACCGGCGACACCCGTTTCCGCGAGATGGAAGCGGCCCTGCGCGACTGGCTCCTGGGCTGCAACCCCTGGGGTACTTCGATGATCTGCGGCTGGCCTTCGGCCGAAATGCCGGGCTATGACACCCCTTCGGAACCGCACTCTTCCTATGTCAAGGTGAACGGCGACCTGCCGCTCGGCGGCCTGATCGACGGTCCGATCTACAATCAGCTGTTCCAGGACCGGGCGGGCGCCGCCCTGACCGGCCCCGATGCATTCGCGGCGCTCAACAACGGCATTGCCGTCTATCACGATGATATCGGCGACTATTCGAGCAACGAACCCACGATGGACGGTACGGCCGGCCTGGTTGCCTATGCAGCCGCGCTGGAAGCGCGGGGCAAGGCCTGCAAGGCGGCACGCGATGCCTACGGCGCCATCGTCCGGGTCAATCCCGATGAGAAAGTCGTTTACCTCTGTTTTACCGCCGACGTGAATTTCAATGGCGCCGAGACAGTCCTCAAGACCCTGAAAAAGCAGAAGGTCAAGGGCAATTTCTTCCTGACCGGCAACTGCCTCCGGGCTGCGGACAATCAGGATGTCGTCCGCCGCATCGTTGCGGAGGGACACTATGTGGGCGGCCACTCCGACGGCCATGTGCTTTATTGTGACTGGGGTGCTGGGCGGCCGACGCTCATGAGCGCCGACAGCATCATGACCGACCTGCGGGCGAATTACGCCGAGCTGGCGAAATTCGGCGTGAAGCAGGCGGACGCCCGCTGGTACCTGCCGCCGTATGAGCACTATAACGCTTTCAGCGTAGGTATCCTTGAGTCGATGGGCGTGAAGGTCGTCAACTATACGCCGGGCATTGGAACCCCGGCCGACTATACGACGCCCGACATGAAAAACTACCGGACGGCGCAGACGCTGATTGACGGGCTCTGGAAGTTCGAAAAGGAACAGGGGCTTAACGGGGCGCTCGTGCTCATCCATCCGGGCATCGTCGAGAGCCGCCCGGACGGCGAACGGCTCTACAACCGGCTGGGCGAAATCATCCGTTACTTAAAGAAGAAAGGTTATCGCTTTGACAGACTTCCTTAAAGAGACCTTCGACATTTCGAATCTGTTTCCCTTCTGCTTCGATCTGGTGCTCGTGCTGCTGATCGGATGGCTGGTGGGCCATGAGCGCCATGAAGCCGGCAAGACGATGGGGGAACGCTCGACGATCATCCTGATCATCGGCTCCTACCTCTTTGCCTATGCCTCGCTCCGTTGCGGTATCGACCACAGCCGGGTGATCGCCCAGATTGTCACCGGCGTCGGTTTCATCGGGGCGGGTATCATCCTCAAGCGGGGGGAGAAAGACATCATCAACCTGACGACCGCCATCCTGGTGTGGACCATCGCCGCCCTGGGCGTGCTGGTGGGCATCGGTCTGCGGGTCGAAGCGATCCTGGCTGCCGTCGTCGTCTATTTTGTGCTGCGCATCCGCCGCCGGCGCGAAACCAATCATAACAACCAAGCTGAAGAGAAAGAGCATGTTTGAGATTTGCAGAAAAGAGATGCTGACGCCGACCATCTGCCTGATGGATGTAGCGGCGCCCCGCCTCGCGGCGGCGGCACAGCCGGGCCAGTTCCTGATCGTGCGGGCCCGTCAGCAGGGAGAACGCATCCCGCTGACCATCTGTGACTATGACCGTACGAAGGGAACGGTCACCATTGTCACGCAGATTGTGGGGGCCTCCACCCGCCTGATCTGTTCCCTGGAGCAGGGCGACTGCTTCGTAGATGTGGTCGGTCCGCTCGGACGGCCCTCCGATTTCGTGGAACTGCCGGAAGCGGAACTCCGGGGCCGACGTTTCCTTTTCGTCGCCGGCGGTCTGGGAACGGCACCGGTCTATCCGCAGGTCAAGTACCTGCACGAGTGCGGGGCCAGCGTCGATGTGATTGTCGGCGCCAAGACCGCGGACCTGCTGATCCTGCGGGAACAGATGCGCGCCGTCTGCGACAATCTCTACATCTGTACGGACGATGGCTCCGAAGGACATCATGGCCTGGTGACCGAGAAAGTGAAACAGCTTCTGGACGCGGGACGGAAATATGACCAGGCCGTAGCCATCGGTCCGATGATCATGATGAAATTCGTGACCCTGACGCTGAAGGATTCCGGTATCCCGTTGGTAGTCAGCCTCAATACGATCATGGTTGACGGGACGGGCATGTGCGGCTGCTGCCGCATCACCGTGGGCGGCAAGGTGCGTTTCGCCTGCGTGGAAGGGCCCGAATTCGACGGGTATGCCGTAGATTTCGACGAAGCGCTGCGGCGCCAGGCCATGTACCGGCCGCAGGAGCAGGAAGCCGATCACAAATGTAAAATAGGGAGGTCATAAGATGGCTGAGAAGATTGGACGTGTTCCCGTCCGGGAACAGGACCCGAAGGTCCGAGCCCGCAACTTCGAGGAAGTTTGCTTTGGCTATAATGAATCGGAGGCGCTGCTCGAGGCTTCGCGCTGCCTGAACTGCCGCAATCCGCGCTGCGTGCAGCATTGCCCGGTCGGCATCCGGATTCCGGAATTCATCGCCCAGGTCAAGGCGGGCGAATTTGATGCGGCGGCCCGCGTCATCGCACGCGACAGTTCGCTGCCCGCTGTCTGCGGCCGCGTCTGTCCGCAGGAAACGCAGTGCGAAGGCAGCTGCATCCTCGGCGTGAAAGGCGAGCCGGTGGCCATCGGCAAGCTGGAACGCTTCGTGGCCGACAGGAGCCGGGAACGGGGCGGTGTCCCCGTCGAGAAGGCTGAACCCAACGGCATCAAGGTCGCCGTGGTGGGCAGCGGTCCTTCCGGACTGGCCTGCGCCAGCGACCTGGCTAAGCTGGGCTACGACGTGACCATTTTTGAGGTCCTCCATAAGGCCGGCGGCGTGCTGCAGTACGGCATTCCGGAGTTCCGCCTTCCCAAAGAGCGGGTGGTGGAGCCCGAAATAGCCCAGGTCAAGGCTTTGGGAGTGACGATCGAGACCGATGTCGTGGTCGGCCGTACCATTACGGTCGATGAACTCCTGGACCGCGAAGGTTTCAAGGCGGTGTTCATCGGTTCGGGTGCCGGCCTGCCGCGCTTCATGAACATCCCGGGAGAGAGCCTCAACGGTGTGTTCTCGGCCAACGAGTTCCTGACACGCAGCAATCTGATGAAAGCCTACGATCCGCAGAGCGATACGCCGATCTTTGTCGGGAAGCACGTCGTCGTCGTAGGCGGCGGCAACGTGGCGATGGATGCAGCCCGTACGGCCCTGCGCCTGGGCTCTGAAGTGACCATCGTGTACCGGCGTACCGAGAAGGAACTTCCGGCCCGGGCCGAGGAAGTCCATCACGCCAAGGAAGAGGGCATCGACTTCCGGATGCTGACCAATCCGGTCGAGGTCCTGGGCGACGAGAAAGGCTGGGTGCGCGCCCTGCGCTGCATCCGGATGGAACTCGGCGATCCCGATGCCAGCGGCCGCCGCAGCCCGGTACCCGTAGCCGGTTCTGAATTCGAGGTACCGGCCGATTGCGTGATCATGGCGCTGGGGACCTCACCCAACCCGCTGATCGCCGGTACGACGAAAGGGCTGGAAACGGAGCGGCACGGCTGTATCGTAGCCGACGAATCGGGTGCGACGACGCGCCCGGGCGTCTTCGCCGGCGGCGACGCCGTCACCGGTGCCGCCACGGTCATCCTGGCCATGGGTGCCGGCCGCCGCGCCGCCAAGGCTATCGACACCTATCTCCGCAGCGTATAAGTCACGAAATCCGCCCCCTGCGCTTTCCGCAGGCGATATGAAGGATGTCGCTGATCTGCTGGCGTCTGAGGCCCAAGGTCCTTGCCAGTTGCGGGACGGTTGTCTTCCGGGTTCTCCACAGGTACGGAACCAGGCGGATTTTCCGGTCGATGGATAAGTCCGCCAGTTCTTGCTGATACCAGCGCAGGCTGACCTCGTTTACACTTTTGTGAAACTCACCGTCCACGAGCATGGTCCGGGGCGCTTCCACCAGCTTTGACCGCATTTCCGCAGGATTCTGCCCTCCGATTGCTTTCAGAAAAAAGGACTGGTCGTGTTCGAAGGCCTGTTCCAGGTACTCGCAGTCGCAGAAACTTGCGGGGATCAATCGGCTTCCAGCGTCGAGTCGCCATTTGACATCCTTCAAGGAATCCCCGGTATGCATGAGCCTCCGACATTCATCTTTCGTGAGTGCCGCGACAGGCCGGCCCTGCCCTTGACCAAGACTGGCAGGATTGAACATCGCGCGGTATCCGGACCAGGGATATTCGTTGACATTGCACCCGTTGTCCAGCGCATTCCGGAGAATATAGGCCAGGGCGTTGCGGACATACCAATCGCTGTCAAGGCTGATTGCCTTGACGTCCGTTTTCTTCATAATCCGCTGTTCCCCATATCGTCGGCTGAACCACATTGCGTACATTCGCTTGCATTCCTGTCCGAAGGCGTGGGCGTCCTCCTGCCTGGCCGCAAGGACAGCGATATGGCTGTGGTTGGAAACGACAGCATAGACGATGATGATCACGTTTTTGCGGCGGGCACATATGCAGAGGATCTTGACCATGGCGTCGTAGTCTTCGTCGCAGCGGCAGAGTATGGCGTTTTCCAGTCCCTCCATACTGACATGGAAGGGCTGGACGCTTCGGGCGCTGCCGTCCGGCAGTTTCCGGAAAACACAACGTCGCATAATCAGCTGATTGTGCTGGATGGTTTGACCCCCGGCCCGAAAACCATCACCTTCCCGCCGTTCTTTTCGAACTCTTTCTTCGCATGCAGGAACGATTTTGCGAGCGCGGCGGAATCTTCATCATAATCCCGGATCATCTGCTTTCGATTGACGCTCACGGCCAGGTCGGCGATGGCCAGTGCACGGATCATGGCCAGAACGGCCATCTCATTTCCGCCCCATAACCGTGTGACCATGGCGAAAGCTGTACGGGAAATCACGTCGGGAATCACATTGGGATTTTTGACGGGGTCGAAATCCGTATTGAAACGGATGTCGATGTCTCCATACTGGAGTACTTCAAGAATCTTTTTCATAACGACACATATCTATCACGTCTGCAAATATACAATGCGGGATACCCCTTTGTCAAGTCTTTTCCGCAAAAAAAACGTGTAAGACGGGCAGGGTCTCATTTTAGACGGGAAACCTTGCCCGTAGAAATCAATCGACAGGCGTGTTAGAGCAAGAAGAAGCGGGCAAGGTCCCGGGGCTTAAATGAGACCTTGCCCGCCTGGGGTTCTGCGGCGGCCGTGCGGCGGCTACTGCGGGCGGCGTGGCGGTTGTTGGAGTGCAGCTACTGCGGACGGACGTAGCGGTCGCCGGTGGCGGCTTTGACGGCGTCGATGAAGACGGGGGAGTAGGCCGGGGCTTTGCGGCGGCCGCGGACCACGACGCCGTTTTCGCTGGGCTGCATTGTCTGGTCGTTATGCTTGACGATGAGCAGTTTGGCCAATTTCTCCCAGCGTTTCATCATCTGGTCGGTATAGGCTTCGGTCTTGCGGGTCAGGAAAGCGGCGCGGTCGGCGGGCATCAGTTTGGCGGCCTGCTCTTCCACGGCCTTCTGGTCTTCGGCATAGAAGTCTTCCAACTCTTTCTGGGCCTCGCGCAGGTCGCCGATCATCGCGCTCCAGCGCGGATAGACCATGTTCGCCACGAAATTGTTCATCCAGAAGGCACTTTCCGTACTGAATTCCAGGATGTCGTTGTTTTCGTAGGTGAACGGCTGCGGGACGCGGGTGATGCCGCAATAGACCGGTACGTAGGCGACCATCGTCGCATCGTCCATATTGAAATAGGTCACGCCGCCCACGGCGTCGGGCAGCCAGGAACGCATCTGGCAGACCATCGTCATGCCGCTCTGCTGGCAGCCGATGGGACGTTCGCGGAACATGGCCGTGGAGTCGCTGCTGAAGAAGGTGGTGGACTGGTTGCGATAGGGAGATGCGTAAGGGCCGGCGCTCAGGTCGGCCGTCATATCGAGGGCGGTCCCTTCGTAGTGGTCACGCATGTCGTCCATCAGTTCCCGGACGGAAATCGGCGCGACAGGCTTGATCCACAGGGGCAGTTCGTCACAGACCTCGGTGTTTCCGTTGATGAAGGGCAGATAGGCGTCCATCTGGGCCTTGTCGCTGTGACGGCGGAAGAAACTCCAGACGCGGGCCTCGCAGAAGCGGATGGCACTGAAGTCGAGCGGGCCGTAGGCTTCGCGGAAGCTGAAATCCGCATCGCTGCCTTCATACAATCCCAGTTCGCGGGCCGTGGAGATCACATCCTTGGAATACATGCAGACACCTTCGATCTCGTTGAAAGCCTTCTTCTTGTCCACCTTCTTCACCTGCGGGAACCGGCGGATGCGGCTGGCGTTGGCGTAGGCCGTGATGCAGTCGTCGGGTACGCGGAGCGCTACCCAGACAGCGCCTTTGCGTCCGGGGCCCTTGCCTACGATTTCCATGATCCAGGCCTCTTCTTTGTCGCAGACGGCAAAGGATTCACCCGAGCTGTTGTAGCCGTATTCGCTTACCAGATCGTTGATCACGGCGATGGCTTCCCGCGCCGAGGTGCTGCGCTGGAGGGCGACGTGCATCAGGGTGAAGTAGTCGAAGTAGCCTTCGCGGTTGACCAACTCGCGGCGGCCGCCCCAGGTGGTTTCGACGATGCTGACCTGGTTTTCGTTCATCAGGCCGACCACACCGTAGGTGTAGGGGGCCTGCTTGATGAAGCGGTCGGCCGCCTGGGGACCCCAGCCGTGGAGGGCAAGCATTTCGCCTTCGGCGTGGCGGCCCGGTGCCCAGAAGTCCAGCGGCTGCAGGAAGCCGAAGCTGTCGCAGTTATAGGTGCACATGACGCTTCCGTCGGCAGAAGCTTTCTTTCCGACAATCAGGTTCGTACAAGCGAACGCGGCCACCGCCGCACAGAGCAGGATGGCTGAAAGGACCAGTCGTTTCATCGTTGTATGGGTGTTAAGGGTTGTTACTGGAAGCAGGCGGCCAGCTCCTCCTTCGGCACGGGACGCTGCTCGCCGGTCGCGAGGTTCTTGAGCGTGACAGTGCCGTCGGTGACTTCCTGGTCGCCGACGATGGCCAGGTACGGGATGCCTTTGCGGTCGGCATACTCGAACTGTTTCTTGAGTTTGGCGCTGTCCGGATAGATTTCGCAGGCGATGCCGGCTGCGCGGAGCGACGCGGCCACGGGAACGGTGTAGGCAATTTCCTTCTCGCCCATATTGGTAAAGAGCACGGACGCAGCCGTAGCGGCATCTTTCGGGAAGAGGTCCAGGCCGGCGAGGACGTCGTAGATGCGGTCGGCGCCGAAGCTGATGCCCACGCCCGACATGTTCGGCAGGCCGAAGATGCCGGTCAGGTCGTCATAGCGGCCGCCGCCGCAGATGCTGCCGATGGCAAAGTCGAGCGCCTTGACCTCGAAGATGGCACCCGTATAGTAGTTGAGGCCGCGGGCCAGTGAGAGATCCAGTTCCACCGGCTGGGCGATGCCCGCACCGGCAATCAGCGCGAAAAGCGTCTCGATCTCGTCAAGCCCTTTCATGCCGGTTTCGGAGGTGGCCAGCAGCGTCCGCATCCGGGCCAGTTTCTCCTGCGTCGAGCCCGTGAGCGTAAGCACCGGCTCGATGACGGCGACGGCTTCCTCCGTCAGGCCTTTCTCCCGGAGCTCCTGCTTGACGGCGTCCAGGCCGATCTTGTCAATCTTGTCGATGGCCACGGTAATGTCGATCAGTTTGTCGGGCTGGCCGGAAACCTCGGCCAGGCCGGAGAGGATCTTCCGGTTGTTGATCTTGATGCACACGCGCACGCCCATGCGGCCGAAGACATCGTCCACGATCTGGACCAGTTCGAGTTCATTCAGCAGCGACTTGCTTCCGATCACATCGACGTCACACTGGTAAAACTCGCGGTAACGGCCCTTCTGCGGCCGGTCGGCCCGCCATACGGGCTGGATCTGGTAGCGTTTGAAGGGGAAGGAAATCTCGTTCTGGTGCTGGACCACGAAACGGGCGAACGGCACGGTCAGGTCGTAACGGAGCCCTTTCTCCGGCGGGAGCGCCGCTTTCTCCCCGCTGTTCTGGATGCGGAACAGCAGTTTGTCGCCCTCTTCGCCGTATTTTCCCAGCAGGGTGCTGAGATTTTCGAGGGACGGGGTTTCGATGGCCTGGTATCCGTATTTGCGGAATACCGCCTTGATTGTGTTGAAGATATAGTTGCGGCCTGCCATTTCGGAAGGTCCGAAGTCTCTGGTCCCCTTGGGAATCGACGGTTTCTGTGCCATTTCTTTTCGTTTGATCAACTCACAAAGATAACAATTTTTGATTTTTTTTGATCAACGAGCGCGGATTGTTGCTACTTTTGCGCTGCTAATAACCAACTAACAAATTGTAACATGAAAAAGATTGCTCTTTTGACTATCGTCGCCTGCATGAGCCTGCTCGCTGTTTCCTGCAAGGACCAGCAGAAGAAAGAAGAGGCTCATGCCCAGGAGGCCGCCCGCGAGGCCGTCGAGAATGTCCAGGAAGTTTCCGAAGAAGCTGCCACGACGGTTGGTGACGCCCTCAAGGATGCCGGTGAAGCCGTCAAGGATGCTGCCGACGCCGTGAAGGACGCCGCAGACAAGGCTGCCGACGAGATCAAGAAGTAACGTACCGCTGCTTTTTGAAACAAAAAAGCGACTGAAGGATTTCAGCCGCTCTTTTTGTTTTATG
The DNA here is from genome assembly GCA_902789445.1 of uncultured Bacteroidia bacterium. Taxonomy (GTDB): domain Bacteria; phylum Bacteroidota; class Bacteroidia; order Bacteroidales; family UBA932; genus Cacconaster. The sequence goes on from CADAOB010000012.1 coordinate 10,022, forward strand.
CCGAAGGGTCAGTCTTCCGGGAAGATGATCGGCGGGGTCGTCAGGTCGAAGCCCTTTTCGGAAAGCGGTTTGAAGATTTCGGGATGTTTGCTCTTGAAATATTCATACCGTTCGTAGGTCACCTTGCCGATCTTGACCACGTCGTCTTCCAGGAAGGTGAGGTCTTCGCCTTCGCCGAATTCGCCGGTGCCTTTGCCCTGGTCATTGGCCTGCTCGAAGAAAACCTGGCCGCCCTTGACTTCGAACTTCCTGTAGCGGCTGGCCCGCATATCGCCCAGGGACTGGAGGGTTACCGTACAGAATTTCTTCTGGCTCTTGTTGAAAGAAAGCATCGGGTAGTAGCGGGTATCTTCATAGCTGAGATTCGGGTTTTTCTTGCTGACATAGGTGACGAGGATGTCGCCGTGAACGCCGAGGTTGCCGTCCCAGGTGGCGGAGAACTGGTCGTTGTCAACACTGCCGGACGCACGCACGGGCCACCAGTCTCCATAGAGGTCTTTCTGCAACTTGAAATCGCTGCAGGAGACCAGCAAGAGCATGACGGACAACACGGTGAAGAAATAAACAGATTTGGTTTTCATGATGTGCTGTGTTAGTTTTTGCAAATATACAAAGTTTTTTTTCTACTTTTGCAAGTTAAATGATTATATGAAAGAATGAAAGCAAGACTACTGAACCAAATTTGTGCTGAATATACGCTGGCCGACGAAGTCAAGGCTCAGGGAATCTATCCGTATTACCGGCCCATCGAATCGGGGCAGGATCCGGTGGTGAAGATGAATGGAAAAGATGTGTTGATGTTCGGTTCCAATTCCTATCTCGGTCTTTCCGACGACCCCCGCCTCAAGGAAGCGGCCATCGAAGCGATCCGCAAATATGGTACCAGTTGTTCCGGCTCCCGTTTCCTCAACGGCACGCTTGACATCCACCTCGCCCTGGAAGAGAAGCTCGCGAAGCTGGTCGGAAAGGAAGAGGCGGTGACCTACAGTACGGGCTTCCAGGTCAATCTGGGCGTCGTCTCGTGCCTGGGATTCAAAGACGGTTTCATCTTCCTCGACGCACTGGACCACGCCTGCATCATCGACGGTAGCCGCCTGTCCTTCAGCCGCGTGCTGAAATTTCCCCACAACGATATGGACGCGCTGGAAAAGAAACTGCAGCTTGCGCCCGCCGACGCGCCGAAACTGATTGTCGTGGACGGCGTCTATTCGATGGAAGGGGACATCGCGCCGCTTCCCCGGATGGTGGAGTTCTGCGAACAGTACAATGCATCCCTGATGGTGGATGATGCCCACGGCCTGGGCGTGATGGGGGAAAACGGACGCGGTACGGCAAACCACTTTGGCCTGACCGACAAGGTGGACCTGATCATGGGCACCTTCTCCAAGTCGTTCGGCTCCCTCGGCGGTTTCATCGCCGGCGACCACGAAGTGATCAATTTCCTCAAGCATAATTCCCGTTCGCTGATCTTCAGCGCCAGTATGCCGCCGGCCAACGTGGCCGCCGTGAGCCGTGCCATCGACATCATGCTCTCGGAGCCCGAGCGCATCGAACATCTGTGGGCACTGACGAACCACGCCCATGCGGAATTCCGCAAGCGCGGTTTCGACATCGGACACTCGCAGTCCCCGATCATCCCGCTCTTCGTGCGCGATTTCCAGAAGTGCCTGACGGCCGTCAAGATGGCCCTCGACGAGGGCGTGTTCATCACGCCGGTCATCCCGCCCGCCGTGCCTGAGGATTCGGTCATCGTCCGTTTCGCCCTGATGGCCACGCACAGTTTCGCGCAGCTTGACGAGGGTATCGACAAGCTGACGAAGATCTTCAAGAAGCTGGAGATTATTCCGTAGGCTCTTTCCCGCCCGAAAGCACGTCGTTCTGGATCCGGATACTCTCCTGGTGGATCACATTGAAAAGCGCCTGGAGGAAGTTTCCGTCGAGTCCTTCCGCATCTCCTTTCCGGAGCAGGCCTTCCATCAGTTCATCCCAGCGGGCTGTCTGCAGGATGGCGATGTTGTGGTCGCGCTTGTAATGGCCGATCTCCCGTGAAACCGACATCCGGGCCTTCAGCAGGGACAGGATGTTCTCGTCGATGACATCGATTCTCGCCCGCAGGGGGCCGATGTTCTCGCGGTAGTCCGCGGCCTGCGTGTCGGCGTCGCGGACGGTGAGCTGCTCGCCCAGCAGGATCCGCAGGGCTTCGGGCGTCAGCTGCTGCCGTGCGTCGCTGAGGGCGGCCTCCGGCTGGCAGTGCGATTCGATCATCAGCCCTTCCAGGCCGAGGTCCATCGCCCGCTGGCTGAGTTCCAGCAGATATTTCCGGTCTCCGCCCATGTGCGAAGGATCGGCGAAGAACGGAAGTTCCGGATAGCGTGTACGCAGTTCCACGGCAACGTGCCAGCCGGGATCGTTGCGGTAAGGCGTTTTCTGCAGGGTGGAGAAGCCCCGGTGGATGACGCCCAGTTTCCGGATGCCGGCCCGGCCCAGCCGTTCCAGGGCGCCGATCCAGAGTTCCAGGTCCGGATTGACCGGGTTCTTGACCAGGACGGGGATGTCGGTATCACGCAGGGCATCAGCGATTTCCTGCATCAGGAACGGATTGGCCGTGGTCCGGGCGCCGACCCACACCATGTCGATGCCGTATTTGAGGCAGGCGAAGACGTGCTCTTTGCTGGCGACTTCGGTGCAGGTGTACAGGCCGTATTCCCTTTTGGCCCGTTGCAGCCATTTGAGCCCCGGGATTCCGACGCCTTCGAAACTGCCCGGATGCGTACGGGGTTTCCAGATGCCGGCCCGGAATACATGGATGCCGAAAGCGGCGAGTCCCCGCGCCGTTTCCATCACCTGCGCTTCGCTCTCGGCGGCGCAGGGACCGGCAATCACCATCGGGCGGGGAAGCGTGAAGAATCCCCACTCCGTGACGGGGATCAAATCCAGTTTCTCACTTGTCATCGCAGGATCTTTTTGATTCGGTTTGCTTCTTCGATGAGGCTCCGTACCTTGTCGCCGTCATAGTCGGCGATGGCATCGCGGAACGCCTGCATTTTCTGGATATAGGTGTCGATCACCTGGAGCACGTTGTCGTGGTTCTGGGTCAGGATGGGCACCCACATGTCGGCATTGCTCTTGGCCAGGCGCACCGTGGAGGAAAAGCCGCCCGAGGCCAGGTCGAAGATATGTTTCTCGTCTTTCACTTTGTCCAGGACGGTCAGGGCCAGGGCGAAGGAGGTCACGTGGGAAATGTGCGAGACATACGCCGTATGGACGTCGTGCGAGGCGGCATCCATGTAGATGGGCCGCATGTTGAGCACGTCGTAGAGCTTTTCCACCGTCTTGACGGCCTTCGGATCGGAATCCTCCGTATTGGCGAAGATGCAGGCGCGGCCGTCGAAAAGGTTGGGCATCGCGGCCCAGGGCCCACTGTACTCGGTTCCGGCCATCGGGTGCGTGGAAACATACTGGCCGCGGCAGGGGTGGTAATGGGTGGACAGGTTGATCTGTTCCTTGGTCGAACAGACGTCGATGACGATCTTGTCACGCGCGCCGGATTCTTTATACCGGTCGAGGATGTCGCAGACCATCTTGACGGCTGTCCCGACCGGGACGGCCACCACCACCAGGTCGCTCTGCGCGATGCAGTCTTCGTACGGGATGATCTCGTCGGCCAGCCCCATTTTCAGGGCGGCGGCTGCGTTTACGGGGTCGGATTCGACCCCCAGGATGCGGGATGCGAAGCCCCGCCGCTTCAGATCGATGGCCATGGAACCGCCGATCAGGCCCAGGCCTATGATACCTATTTGCATGTCGTTTCGATGATTTGTCGTGCTTTCTTGAGGACTTCCTCCTTGGCGCAGAGGGAGATCCTGATATAATTCTCACCATTCTTCCCGAAAATGAATCCCGGTGTCAGGAAGATGCCCGCCCGGTAGAGCAGGGTGTCGGAGACCCTTTCACCGGGCGTTTTGCCCGGATCGGGTGTCAGGGCGGCGAAGGGATTGTCGGGCGCGACCCGTCCCCAGAGGAACAGGCCGCTCGAGGCCGGATCGTACCGCACGCCGAGTGTATCGAAGATAGCTCCGGCCAGGGCGCGCCGGCTCGCATAGCCGGCATTCAGTTCGCGGAACCATTCCGGGCCCTGGGCCAGCGCTTCAACGGCCGCCAGCTGCAGGGGCTTGAACATCCCCGAATCCATCTGCGACTTGACCTTCAGCACCTGGGCCACCAGCTCACGGTCGCCGGCCACCATGCCGATGCGCCAGCCCGACATATTGTGGGCCTTGCTCAGGGAATTGAGCTCCAGGCAGCACGCCCGGGCCCCGGGTACGGACAGGATCGAGAGCGGATGGTCGTTGAGGATGAAGCTGTAGGGATTGTCGTTCACCACGAGGATGCCGTGGCGGCGGGCGAAATCCACGATGCGGGCCATCTGTTCAGGGGTGGCCGATGCCCCGGTGGGCATGTGCGGATAGTTGACCCACATAAGCTTGACACCCGAAAGGTCGCTTCGTTCGAGGGCTTCGAAATCGGGCTGCCAGTGACGTTCCTCGCGGAGGTCGTAGGTCAGGATACGGGCTTCCGCCAACCGGGAGGCCGAGGTGTAGGTCGGATAGCCCGGGTCCGGCACGAGCACGCCGTCGCCCGGGTCGAGGAAGGCCAGGGCGATGAGCAGGATGCCCTCTTTCGAGCCCACCAGCGGCTGGATTTCGCACGTGGGGTCCAGGCTGACGCCATAGTAACGGCTGTACCAGGCTGCGAACGCTTCCCGCAGGGCGTCGAGACCGACATAGCTCTGGTAAGCGTGGACATCGCTCCGCCGTGCGCTTTCCGTCAGGGTGCGTATGGCGGCCTCGGGCGGCATTCCGTCGGGGGCGCCGATGCCCAGGTTGATGACGGGGGGCAGGCCGGCTTCCGCATTGCGGCGGTTGATGGCGGCAATCTCCTTGAGCTTGCGGGAAAAATAGTATTCCTGGACAGCTTCGGTCCTTTTGGCGGGCTGGATGATCATAAGGCGGAATAAGCGCTTAACTGGTAAAAATAGTGTAAAAACGACCGAGTACCAAAAAAAATGCAGTTTGACGAAAAAATTAAGTAACTTCGTGACAACAAAAAGCCTTGACTATGAAAAAGCCGTTCTTCCTCCTGCCGCTCGCCCTGGCGGCCGTGTTTCCTTTCCTGATTGCAGCCTGCACGCAGCCGGAACCGGCGCCGGCCCGTGAGGCGGCCGACCCGCAGATCGACCGGGCGGTGTCGCTGGTCAGTGCCGATAGCATCACGGCGTATATCAACGATCTGGTGGCCTTCCACACCCGGCATACGCTCAGCGCGCAGGATAGCCCCGACAAAGGCATCGGTGCTGCCGTCGCCTATCTTGCCGGCCGCTGCCAGGCATGGGCCCGCAAGGCGGAGGGCGTGCGTCCCGTACCGACCGTGGAGGTCATTTCCTATAAGGTGGGGGAGAAAGGCGGCCGGTACGACCGTGTCGCGATGGTCCCCGAGATCCTGGTCACGCTTCCGGGAACGAAGGCCGAACGCGAAATCCTGCTTTCGGCCCACATCGATACCCGCGTGGCCGACGTGATGGATTCCACCGCGTTTGCGCCGGGCGCCAACGACGATGGAAGCGGCCTGGCCTGCCTGCTCGAAGTGGTGCGCATCCTGTCGGAAATTCCGTTGGAACAGACGGTCAAGTGCGCATTCGTCTCCGGAGAGGAGCAGGGGTTGGACGGTTCCCGCTTCCTGGCGACCCGGGCCAAGGCGGAAGGCTGGCCGCTGATGGCGATGATCAACAACGACATGATCGGCAATACGGAGGCCAGCGGCACCGGCCTGAAGGAGGACCACAAGGTCCGGCTGTTTTCGGACAGTCCCGCCGGCGTGGACAGCGACCCGCGCCAGCTGGCACGCTATGTCCGGGAGACGGCCTGCCTGTATGTGCCGGGGCAGGAAGTGAAACTCATCTACCGGAATGACCGTTACCGCCGCAGCGGCGACCACACGCCGTTCCTGCGCGAGGGCTTCACGGCGGTCCGGATGAGTGAATACTGTGAGAATTACGACCGTACGCACCAGGATGTCCGGACGGAAGACGGCATTGCCTACGGCGACCTCATTGCCGGTGTGGACATCCCGTACCTGGCACGCAATATACAGATCAACCTGGCGACCGTGATGAACCTGGCACAGGCTCCGGCCCGGCCTGCGCATGCGCGTATCGCCAATGCCGGCGAGTTGGAAAACCATACCGTCATCGCCTGGGACCCTGTGCGCAGGCGTGATGGCAGCGTGGATACGGACGTCTCCTACCAGATTCTCTATCGGGAGACCGATCAGCCGGAGTGGGAGGTCCTGGGGACGGTTGCGGCCGATCCGACCCTGCTGGCCCCGAGTTTCCGCTGCCCGCTGAGCAAGGATAATTATTCCTATGCCGTCCGCAGCGTCTCGGCCGCCGGGAACCCGAGCCTGCCGGCCGTCGCCCGCTGAGTGCGCCGCTGACGCTTGCCACGTCCGTCTAAAATCCGTATCTTCGCACCATGAAGTTCATCAGTTGGAATGTCAACGGCCTGCGTGCCGTCGCCGGCAAGGGATTTGCCGATATTTTCGCCCGCCTGGACGCCGATTTCTTCTGCTTGCAGGAGACCAAGTTGCAGGCCGGGCAGCTCGACCTGGAATTTCTCGGCTATCAGTCCTTCTGGAACTATGCCGACAAGAAAGGCTATTCCGGAACCGCGGTCTATACGCGTGTGGCGCCGCTTTCCGTGGTGCGCGGCATCGGGGTCGATGAACACGACCATGAGGGCCGCGTGCTGACGCTCGAACTGCCGGATTTCTACCTGGTCAACGTCTATACGCCCAATTCCCAGGACGGCTTGCGGCGGCTGGACTACCGGATGCAGTGGGACGAGGCCTTCCGCAACTACGTATGCGCGCTGGCCTCGCGCAAGGGCGTGGTCATCTGTGGCGACATGAACGTGGCGCACGAGGAGATCGACCTGAAGAATCCGGCCACCAATCATTTCAATGCCGGCTTTTCCGATCAGGAGCGTGCCGGGATGACGGCGCTTCTTTCCGCCGGGTTCCGCGACACCTGGCGCGATGCGCATCCCGGAGAAGTCAAGTACTCCTGGTGGTCTTACCGGATGGCGGCCCGGGAAAGGAACGCGGGATGGCGCATCGACTATTTCCTGGTTTCCGATCCGCTGGTTCCGCAAATCCTCTCCACCGACATCCACAACGAGATCTACGGCTCCGATCACTGCCCGGTGGAGCTGGTCCTCCGATGATGACAGGCCGGTACGGAACAGACGGGACGGCCCGGCAGAAGCGCTCTTTCGGGGCCCGGCTGCTTTGCGGCTGGCTGCGCCTGCACGGGATGCTGCCGCTCAGGGTCCACTGGTTCTGGGCAAAGATCCTGGCCTTCCTGGTGGAGAAGGTTTTCCGCTACCGGCGCGACGTGGTGATGGACAATCTCTTGGGGAGTTTCCCGGACAAGTCTCCTGAAGAGATCCGCGATATTTCCCACCGCTTCTACCTTCATTTCGCGAAAGTCCTCACTGAAGCCGTCTGGTTCGGCGGCCGGCGGGGGGAAAAGGGCAGGCAGCGGCTTCGCCGCAGCCACCTGGTGGAGTTCACCAACCCGGAGGATTTCAACCGCCTGCTGGCCCTCAAGGGGCAAGTGATGATGATGTTCGCCCACACCGGCAACTGGGAGCTGACCCTGGGTTTCCTGAACTATTCGTACGGCGAGCCGCTGCAACTGGCTTCCTCCGGATTCGGGATGGTTTACCGGCGGCTTTCGGATCCGCTCAGCGACCAGGTCATCGGCTACAACCGGATGGCCATGCTGGAAGACCTCGCGTTCGACGGGCTGGTTGAGTCGTTCGATGTCAAGGCGTATATCGATGCACACCGGGAGCCCGGCCGGGCGTTCCTGCTGATCACCGACCAGCATCCCTATGCGGGGCGGCGGGGCATCGACGTGTCATTCATGCACCGTCAGACCACCTCGATGTCGGCGGCGGCCTCCCTGGCCGTGAAATACGATATGGCAGCCGTTTACATGCGTTTCGAATGCAGGCCGGACGGCGGCTACCGCATCACCCTGGTCCCGCTCAGCGAGCATGCCGGCGGCGAGGATCCCCGGGACCTGATGCAGCGCTACTACAACCTGCTGGAAAAAGACCTTGAAGCCCAGCCCTGGAACTACCTCTGGACTCACCGCCGCTGGAAAGCCTGAAAACCTTCGGGAACAGCCTGAAGACCGGTGGACGTCCTTTCAAAAGCACTGCCGACGGGCGAGTCCAATAATGGAATTATCTCCCTGTCATAATTCGCGATTGTATTGACATCATATAGTCCAAAATGGCTGGGCTCATCAGCATACTCCTGGTTTTCACTGCCTTCGAAAAATCGCCATCCGCTATCTGCCGGTTCATCACCTTCTTCGCGATACATGTATCCGACTTTTCCTCCATCGACGGTAATCCGGTCCGACGCAATACAGTACCCCATGGGCTCAATGAGCCTTTTGATTTTGTCTGCGGCTAAGAAAAACTGTTTCATCTTACAAAGGTAGTGGATTTTGCCGATTATAAGGCGCAGCTTAAAATACCAGCGCTGATTCCTCCTATGCGCCTCAATGGCAGGCAGATCTGGTAAACAAAAAGAACAGGACAAATCTTGTGATTTGTCCTGGCTCTTTTTTCGTTTCCTATTTGTATCGGCGGAAGGTGTAGGTGGTTCTGCCGCCGAGGGATTCTTTCTGAATGACCAGTTTCGTCCGCGTCATTTCGAGGACTTTGAATGTGCCGGAGAGGCGCATTCCGTATTTGAGGCCCTGTGTGAGCCAGAGCGTCTTGGTGAAACTGAGCTGCTTACGGGAGGCGTTGTAAGAAAACTGGGAACCGTCGACATCCACGTCCTTGAGATCGAACTGGGTGAAACTGCCTTTCTTGGCGAGGGCGATCCGGGGCTCGCTCAGGGAAAGGTAGAAATGGACACCGGAGTAATCGACTTGATTCTTGGACTCCAACGCCCATACGCCGTAGATGGCACCCGAGAGGTCACCGGTATGACGGACCCGCGATACGCCGCAGGAGGTGAGCAGGAACAGGCAGGTCATAGCCGCCACAAACAGAAGCTTTTTCATGGTCATTCCTTATTAAGAAAAAAGCCAACCCCGAAAGGCTGGCTTGCTGTGTAGCGGAGGGAGGACTCGAACCTCCGACCTCCGGGTTATGAGCCCGACGAGCTACCAACTGCTCTACTCCGCGGTGTTGTGGACTGCAAAAGTAGGATTATTTTGGCAAACGGCCAAATTTATTTTTCGAAAAGCGTGCCGGCTTCAATGTCTTTTTCGCGCAACTGCTTGAAACAGTGGCGACAGACGGGTTCGTAAATATCCTTCTCGCCCAATTCGACCAGTTTGTCGCTGCGGGAGAGGCGGTGGGAGTGGTTGGCAATGTCGCCGCAGCGGACGCAGATGGCGTGGACCTTGGTCACATATTCGGCCGTGGCCATCAGGGCGGGCATCGGGCCGAAAGGCTTGCCGAGGTAGTCCATGTCGAGGCCGGCGACGATGACGCGGACACCCCGCTCGGCCAACTGGCGGGCTACATCGACGATGGCTTCGTCGAAGAACTGGGCTTCATCGATGCCGACGACATCCACGCCTTCGGCTTTCTCCAGGATGGCCCGGGCGGAATCGACCGGCGTGGAAAGGATGGAGTGCCCTTCGTGCGAGACGACCGCCTCCTCGGAGTAGCGGGTGTCGATCTTCGGTTTGAAAATCTCGACTTTCAGGTTGGCAATCTTCGCCCGTTTGAGCCGGCGGATCAGTTCTTCTGTCTTGCCGGAGAACATCGAACCGCAGATGACTTCGATGTAGCCGGGATGTTTTACGTTTTCTATGAACATTTTTGCTTATTTTTGTCGGTGGTTCGCGGGACATCCGGCCGGAACCGGACCGGACGTCTCCACAAATGTACGAAAATTATGGCAAAACTCTATATCGTTCCTACGCCGGTAGGCAATCTTGAAGACATGACGCTCCGGGCCATCCGCATCCTCAAGGAGGCCGACCTGATCCTGGCGGAAGACACCCGGACCAGTTCGGTGCTGCTCAAGCACTATGAAATCACCGCCCGGATGGAGTCGCACCATAAGTTCAACGAGCACGAGAAAGTGGACAGCGTGCGCGACCGGATCCTGGCAGGCCAGACCGTCGCCCTGATCAGCGACGCCGGCACTCCCGGCATCTCCGACCCGGGCTTCCTGCTGGTGCGTACCTGCGTGGAGGCGGGCATCGAGGTGGAGACACTGCCCGGGGCCACGGCTTTCGTGCCGGCCCTCGTCAATTCGGGCTTCCCCTGCGACCGCTTCTGCTTTGAAGGATTCCTCCCGGTCAAGAAAGGCCGGCAGACGCGCCTGGCGCAGCTTGCCGGGGAGTCGCGGACGATGATTTTCTATGAATCGCCCTTCCGGCTGGTCAAGACCCTGGGCCAGTTCGTCGAGACCTTCGGGCCCGAACGCCCCGCGTCCGTTTCCCGCGAAATCTCGAAACTGCACGACACCACGCACCGCGGTACGCTGCAGGAACTTTTCGATTATTTCAGTGCGACCCCGCCGAAAGGGGAAATCGTCGTGGTGGTGCGCGGCAGTCAGGCTTGATTCTTGCAGGGCAGGAGACTTGTCCATTCTTTAAAAAACTGAGCGATATGAGGCGGGAGAATCAAGACAAATTGTCAAAAACGGCGGCGTCGGGTCTGGTGGCGCTGGTCTTTCTGGTTCTGGGATTCCAACTTGCGATTTTTGTGGTCAAGGTCGTGGAACGATCCCCGGTCGGGGTCGGGGATGACGTTGCGGTCGGGGCCGAGGACGTCAAGGTGGCCGAAGCGGCGGATGGGCCTTTGCCGAGCGAGCATTTTTCTGCGAGCGAGGTAAAGGCCCGGAGCCGCGAGGTCTCGGGCAGCGGAGCGCGGAGCCGCGAGGCTTCGCCGCAGCGGTCGCGGTATGGGGGCTACGAACGACCGTCGGTTGCCGCGGCGCGGACCTATGAGTCCTTCGTCTTCGATCCCAACACCGTATCGCTGGAAGACCTCCAGCGGCTGGGCCTGAGCCCGCGCCAGGCCGAATCCATTGAAAACTATCGGAGCAAAGGCGGCCGGTTCAGGACCAAAGCCGATTTCCAGAAGATGTATGTCGTCTCGGATACCCTCTTCGCCCGGCTGGAATCCTTCATCGAAATCCCGAAACTGGAACTCAACGCCGCCGACAGCGCGTCGCTCGTCGCCCTGCGCGGCGTCGGCCCCTGGTATGCCCGGAAGATCCTGGATTACCGGCAGCGGCTGGGCGGATTCTTCGACAAGACGCAGTTGCTGGAGATCGATGGCATCGATGCCGAACGCTTTGCCGGACTGGCCGATGAGGTAAGCGTCGATCCCACCCGCATCCGCCGCCTCGACATCTGGCACGCGCCCGACAGCCTCCTGGCGCGGCATCCGTACATCGGTGCCCGCGGCGCCCGCAGCCTCGTGCGCTACCGCGAATTGTACGATTCCACCCGCTGGACCCTGCCCGATCTCGCCCGCGAGCAGGTGCTGTCGCAAGAAAATATCGAAAAATTGAAAAAATATATCGAAACTCAATAATTATTTTTATATTTGCAGAAAATATAGAATAATCTTACCTTTGTAAGATTGAAAGAGAACGAAGGTCCAATGAAGTGGACCGACGCTGGCGGTGAGGGTGAACCAGCGTAGCGAACCCGAAAGGCATGACGAAAACGGATATATTGTTTAATTTATAAAACTGCGACTCAAAAGTCCGCATCAGCGGACCGCCGGAGGCCGGTACTTTTGCAGCAAATGCGTGCATACGCAGAAAATACGCGTAGCAAAAGTACTAAGGCCGGGAGGCGCGGGGTTTGGGGCAGCGCCCCAGTAATAATATGCTAGAATGTAAAAACATTACCAAGACCTTCGGCGATTTCAAGGCGCTCGACGACGTGTCGGTGACCGTGCCGGAAGGCAAGATCTTTGGCCTGCTTGGCCCCAACGGCGCCGGCAAGACGACCCTAATCCGCATCATCAACCGGATCACGATCCCCACGGCCGGTGAAGTGATCCTCAATGGCAAACACGTGGACGACGAAGACGTCCGTGCCATCGGATACCTGCCCGAGGAACGCGGCCTGTTCAAGAAAATGAAAGTGGGCGAACAGTCCCTGTACCTGGCCCGCCTCAAGGGAATGAGCACCGCCGCCGCCACCGCCGAACTCAAGAAATGGTTCATCCGCTTCGGCATCCAGAGCTGGTGGGACAAGAAAGTCGAGGAACTCTCGAAAGGAATGGCCCAGAAAGTCCAGTTCATCACCACCGTCCTGCACAAGCCCCAGCTGCTGATCCTCGACGAACCCTTCTCCGGCTTCGACCCCGTGAACGCCCAGATGATCCGCGACGAGATCCTGCGCCTGCGCGACGAAGGCACCACCATCATCCTGTCCACCCACAATATGGAGTCGGTCGAGGAGCTTTGTGACAACATCGCCCTGATCAACAAATCGCATCTGGTGGTCACGGGCGGCACCGACGACATCCGCCGCCAGTACGGCTCCAACCAGGTGGAAGTCCTCTACCGCAGCGGCGAAGCCCTGGCGCCGGGCGAGGCCTATTCCATCTTCTCGGATGAGGAGCAGAAAGCCGCGCGCCGCGCCGTGCTCGACGTCGCGCCCGGCTGCAGCTCGCGGGAGGTGCTGGGCGAACTGATCCGCACGGCCGACATCGTCTCGTACCGCGAACTCATTCCGCGGATGAACGACATCTTCATCAAACTGGTAACCGGAAAATAGGAGGGAAAAGCCATGAACTGGAAAAAAGTAGGCATCGTCATCAGCCACGAATATACGACCCGCGTCCGCAAGAAATCCTTCATCCTGACCACGCTGCTCACCCCGCTGGGCATGGGCCTGCTCATCTGCGTCCCGATGCTGATCATGCTGTTCAGCGGCAACGAGAAGCAGAAGGTCAAGGTTATCGACGAGTCGGGCATCGTAGCCCCGTACCTGGAAAACACCGACAACACGACCTATGTCCCCGGCGTGGAGGGCGAAACCGTCGAACTGCTCAAGAGTATCTTCGACCAGACGGACTACTATGCCGTCGTGGGCATCTCTCCGCTCGACGAGAAGGGCGATGTGTCCATCATCTCCTATTCGAAGGAACCGCTCAACAAAGAGCTCAAGACCACCATCACCCGGGCGGCCAACAAGGCCGTCGAGGACCGCAAGCTGATGCAGTATGACATCCAGAACCTCGACGAGATCCTGGCCTCCGTCAAGACAGACGTCAAATTCAATGCGATGACCCTCACCAGCGACGGCGACGCCAAGGAAGACACGGTGGAGATCTACATGGTCCTTTCCTATCTGATGAGTTTCCTGATCTACATGTTCGTCTTCATGTTCGGCACGATGGTCATGCGCAGCGTCATCGACGAGAAGAGCAGCCGCGTGGTGGAAGTGATCGTCTCCTCGGTCAAGAGCGTGGAACTGATGATGGGCAAGATCATCGGCGTGGCCCTGGTGGCCCTGACGCAGTTCTTCATTTGGATCGCCCTGACCCTGGTCATCGTCACGGCCGTCAACGCCGTCGCCGGTCCGAAGCTGATGCAGAACATGGGTGGCGTCGAACAGATTGTCGCCATGAGCGCGGAAGACGGCAACATCAGTCCGGCCGACATGGCCGCCCTCGCCCAATCTTCCGACGAAACCTCCGACGCAGCCGGGATCGTGAAGATCCTCGGCCAGATCCGCGACCTGGACTGGTTCTACATCGTGGGTACCTTCCTCATCTACTTCCTGCTGGGCTATCTGCTCTATGCCTCGATGTTCGCCGCCATCGGCGCGGCCGTCGACAACGAAGCCGATACCAACCAGCTGCAGCTTCCGATCACCATTCCGCTGGTTGTCGGCCTGTTCATCATGCTCCATACCTTCGAGCACCCCAACAGCGCCCTGTCGGTGTGGACGTCCATCATTCCGTGGACATCGCCGATGGTGATGCTGGCCCGCATCCCCTTCGGCGTGGTGCCGGCCTGGCAGCTGATCCTGTCGATCGTGCTGCTGCTGCTTACCTTCCTGGCCACGGCCTGGTTCTCGGCCAAGATCTACAAGATCGGCATCCTGACCTACGGCAAGAAGTCCAGCTTCAAGGATCTGATCCGTTGGATGAAAATCAAAGACTGACAGAATATGAGCAAACGAATTCCGCTCCTTGTCGCGTGCCTGCTGCTGGTGGCGTTTCCCGCCGCTGCGCAGCAGTTTACGTACAAATGGACGCCCGTCCGGATGGACACGACCTGGGATGCGATGCGTGACTTCCGGGCCACGCGGACCATCGAAAAGTACAGCCCGCAGGTGGCTCCCCTTCAGGAGATTATCGCTTATTCCGCGGACGAATACGACAAGCAACGCCCGGAAAGCGGCCTGTCCAATTTCGCGGCCGACGTCATCAAGGCCGTCGCCGAGAAGAAGACCGGCCGGAAAGTGGACATTGCCCTGACCAATTTCGGTGGCATCCGCACCAGCCTGCCCAAGGGCGCGGTCCGGGTGTATGACATCTTCTCGATCTTTCCCTTCGACAACTCCCTCGTGGTCTTCGACATCAAGGGGTCCGACCTGCGACGCTTCCTGGACCGGATGATCTCGCGGCGGCGCGTGGAGGCGCTCAGCGGCGTGGAGATCGTCATTACGGGCAACAAGGCCGACAAGCTCAACGTGGCGGGTGCCCCGCTTGACGATGCCCGCACCTACTGCTTCGCCACCATCAACTTCCTGATGGACGGCGGCGACGGCGTGGTGCTCTCCGACGTGGCCTTCAACCGGACTGACACGGATGTCTGGATCCGCGATGCCATCGTGGAATACCTCAAGGAAAAAACGGCCCGGGGCGAGCAGCTCGTGCTCCAGAAAGACGGCCGGGTGGTTTATACGGACTGGGAGGAAAGAAGACGATGAAAAAGATGCTGCTTACCGCGCTTGCCGTGCTGCTCTGCACGGCCGCGCTTCCGGCGCAGGACCTGGTGATCCTGCATACCAACGATACACACAGCCAGATCGAGCCGATCCGCGTAGGCTACAACAAAGGGCTAGGCGGTGTGGAGCGCCGTCTCCAGTACATCGACAGCGTGCGCGCCAAATACGGGAAGAGGAAAGTGCTCCTGCTCGATGCGGGCGACTTCAACCAGGGAACGCCTTATTACACGGTGGCCCACGGCGACCTGGAAGTGGAACTGGTCAATCTGATGGGCTATGATGTCTTCGCGCTCGGCAACCACGAGTTCGACAATGGCCAGGAAGACCTGGCACGGCGTCTGAAAAAGTGCCGGCACAAGACGGTGACCTGCAATTACGATTTCTCGAACACCCCGCTCAAGAAGCTGGTCAAGCCCTATACGATCGTCCGCCGCGGCGGCATGAAGATCGGTATTGTCGGCGCCACCTGCTATCTGGAAGGTGTGGTGCTCAAGTCGGCGCTCGACAATCTGGTGCGGCTCAACGCGATCGAGGAAGTGAACCGCTGGGCGGACTACCTGAAGAACAAGAAGCACTGCGACCTGGTGATCCTGCTGTCGCACCTCGGCTATGAAGGGGGAACGCTCGACCGGCCTTCCGACGTGATCATGGTGGAGAATTCCCGCAACATCGACCTGGTGATCGGCGGGCACAGCCATACCTACCTGAAGGAAGCCCGTACGGTGAAGGACCTCGACGGGAAAATCGTCCCGATCACGCAGTGCGGCGGGCAGGGGATTGCAGTGGGAACCTGGGAGATCACTCGCGTTCGACCTTGAGCTGCTCGATATGGCTCGCGGCGTCGGTGGTCTTGACGTAGAGGATAACCCGGAAACGTTCGCCACCGGCGCTCAGGGAGCCGACGGCATATTTCATCGGGACTTTTCCGCTTTTGTGGATGACCGAGAATTTCTTGGGCGTATAGTTGGCGAAAAAGTTCTTCATGATGAGACGTGCCTGATTGCGGGTGCAGTTGTTGACGGCCCCGAGCATGTCGAGTTCCAGGTTGTCGGCGAACCAGGCGGAAAGTTTGTCGTAGTCACCCGACTGGAGATATTTGCCGATCGGCGTAAAAACGTCCAGCCCGCTGTCCTGGGCCCGTCCCGTGGAAGGACCGGCCGTCAGCAGCACAAACAAGAAGGATGCAAGCCAAAAAACTTTCTTCATCGTTAGCAGATTATTTTTGACAAGAAGCGAGATATTCAAAAACCGAGCCAATGAAAGTCAAGGTGCTCTTTACCGGTAAAACCACGGAGGCGTGGATCCGTCAGGGAATCGAGGTCTATGCCGGCCGCATCCGCCACTATGTGTCGTTTGAACTGGTGGAAATCCCGGACCTGCGGCAGACGGCCTCGCTCAGCGAGGACCAGATCAGGCAGCGCGAAGGTGACATGATTCTCAAGGCGCTCAAGCCGGGCGACCATCTGGTCCTGCTGGATGAGCGCGGTGCGAGCTTCTCTTCGCTGGATTGGGCACGGAATTTGGAGCAGAAGGCCGCGCATCTCCCGAAGGATCTTGTCTTTGTGATCGGCGGTCCGTACGGCTTTTCACAGGTGGTCTATCAGCGGTGCCAGGAGCGGCTTTCGCTTTCGCGGATGACCTTCTCCCACCAGCTGGTCCGTCTCGTCTTCCTGGAGCAGCTGTACCGCGCCTTCACCATCATCCGGGGAGAACCTTATCACCACGAATGAGCCGAGTCAAACCATATCTGCTGCGTTTGCGCCGCTTCCTGCTGCGGTACGGCAGTTTCGTCCTTTTCGGAATCGCGCTGGTCCTGCTGGGGCTCTCCGGCATCCGGCCCGACTACGAGGCGCGGCTGCGCCGGCAGAAGAACCGCGTGGAGCGTGCGCTCCACAAACGGGAGCTGCTGGCGGAGAAGTATTCCTACCGCGCGCTCCAGGCCATGGACCAGGACTGGGTGGATTTCGACGACCTGCCGGACGACATCGTGCTCTACTGCTATCAGGCCGATACGATGAAGAGCTGGACGCACCAGTTCCCCATCAGCAACGACGAGGTGGACGTCTATCCCTATTCCTACCGGCTCCAGTTCATGAGCAACCGCAATCTCTATGCGACGCCCCTGGCCTATATCGGGATGCAGGAGAAGTATGTCAACCTGGGCTCTGCCTGGTATGTGGTCACTACCCATTTCAAGGATGACCGGCGCGTCAAGGTGGTAACGGGCATTCTCATCAAGACGGAGTATCCCAGCAGCGCCATTCCCAATACCGTCAATCCGCACCTGCACCTGAAAGACAATTATACGACGCTGGCCATCAACGACGACGATACCGCCATCGTGTACGGCATCGAGGACCAGCCGCTGTTCTCGGTCGTCCGGACCGTACCGCCGTCTCCGGGACACGGCAACATGAACCTGCGCTGGCTGGCTTTCATCCTGATGCTGCTGGCTGTCTTCCCGTACCATTACCGCTATCATACCTGGCGCACTTTCTGGTTCGCCGTCCTGACGTTGGCCGCAGTGCGCCTGCTGGCTTTCTATTACGTCGGGAAAGGATTTGCCTCCGGGGAACTCTTCTCGCCGGTGCTCTATGCCGACACGGCGCTCTTCAATTCGCTGGGCAGCCTGCTGTTCAACAACGTCACCGTGGCTTTCGCTTTCTATGCGCTCTTTGTGATGCGTTACCGCATCCACCGGGCGATGGAGTTCCGTCCGCCGGGGTACCGCTGGACCGTCGTGGTGCTCCTCTCCCTGGCCGGCCTTGCGCTGATGGCCTACATCCATTTCGTGATGCGTTCGCTGCTGCGCAACTCCAGCATCGTGATGGAGCCGCACCGTCTCTCGGCGATCGGGCCGTACGCCCTCGTGACCTACCTGACCTTTGCGATGCTCTTCCTGGCGCTGCTCTACCAGATTTATATGGTGGTGATGCTTATCCGCCGCGACGCACGGGTCAACCTCTTCTCCTGGACCAACCTTGTCGCGTACACCCTGGCCATTTCGCTCTACAGCGTGCTTTCCATCAATGTGTACAGCCTCAATAAGGAATACGAGAGCAACCGCGTCAACACCAGCAAGCTGGCTATCGAGCGGGACCTGTCGCTCGAGATGTTCCTCCGGGAGGTGGAGCCCGCCATCCAGAGCGACCCGTTCCTGTCGGTCCTTACGTCCGTGGGCGGGGCCGAGCTCATCAAGAACCGCCTGATGGAGCGCTACTTCTACAGCGACGTGGTGCGCAAATACAACATCACGCTCTCCACCTGCTCGCCCAGCAACCTGATCACGCTGGGGCAGGGGACCGAACCGGTGGGCTGCTTCGCTTTTTACGAGAATATGATCAAGGACTACGGTGTCGCGCTGGCGCCCGGATCCAACATCTACTATCTGCACGACTACAACGGCTTGGCGTCCTATATCGGCATGTTCACCTATTTCGATCCGTCCAATTATCAGGTCTCGCGCCTGTTCCTGGAGCTGGAGTCGAAATACAAGAACGATGTGGTCGCCAATCCTTTCGACGCTCTCACCACGCGCGCCGGGACGGCAGCCACCCTCTCGCGCCAGTATTCCTATGCGCGCTATTCCGACGAGCGCCTGGTCTCCTACGGCGGCAGCTACGTCTATCCCGTCGTGCCTCCGTCCGGCTACAAGATCGGTTACACGATGGTCAACAAAGACGGCTACGTGCACTTTGTCAACCGGCTTTCGGATGAGGACATTACGGTCATTTCGCGGCCGCGTCGCCCCTTCTTCCCGCACCTGGTCTCGTTCTCCTATCTGGCCATCTTCTACGGTATCTTCCTGCTGCTGTTTACGATACGTTGGCGGAAAGACAAGCTGTTCAACCTGCCCAAGCACTCGCTCAAGCGCAAGATCACCTTGCTGATCACCTTGGCGATGGTCTTCGCCCTGGGCACGATGGGCATCGGGACCGTGGTCTATGTCATGCGGCTCAACCGGGAGAACAACCGCGAGGCGATGGACGCCCTGATGACTTCGGCCCAGACTTCGCTGGCCGAGCCCTGCAAGTATGCGATGCGCTACAATGAACTCAATACCCCGGAGCTCTTCAACGCGATGGAAGAATTCACCAAGGTTACGCGCTCGGAACTGAATCTCTATAATATCCACGGGGAGCTCATCCGTTCGACCAAGCCCGAGCTGTTCGACCAGTATCTGATTGGCAAGCGTATGAACAACAAGGCCTTCCGGCAGATTGTCAAACGCCGGCAGCTGCGCTTTGTCGATCTGGAGTCCATTGCGGGCGTACGCTTCTTGTCGATTTACGAACCCGTTTTCAATGGCGACGGAACCATGGTGGCGATCGTCAACGTCCCGTATTTCAACCGCAACGAGGACGTGACCAATGCGACCGCTTCGACCATTTCGGCCATCATCAACATCTACCTGATCCTCTTGATTGCCGCCATCGCCCTGGGCGCCATTATCTCCAATTCGCTCTCGCGGCCGCTGGTCGAGATCAAGGAGCGCATCGACCGGCTTGCGCTCACGGGCAACCGCCGCATCCGCTACCGCAACTCGAAAGACGAGCTTGGCGTGCTGATCGACTCGTATAACAAGATGGTGGAAGACCTCGAAGAAAGTTCCCGCCGGCTGGCGCAGACCGAGCGCGACCAGGCGTGGAAGGAAATGGCCCGCCATATCGCCCACGAAATCAAGAATCCGCTGACACCGATGAAACTCAGCATCCAGTACCTGATGCGGATGAAGGAGGCGGGTGTCCCGGGATGGGAGGAAAAACTGGAGAGCGTCAG
Source organism: uncultured Bacteroidia bacterium (assembly GCA_902789445.1). Lineage (GTDB taxonomy): Bacteria > Bacteroidota > Bacteroidia > Bacteroidales > UBA932 > Cacconaster. The sequence goes on from CADAOB010000012.1 coordinate 29,829, forward strand.
CAAATCCCTGCTGGAGCAGATCGATACGCTTTCGCAGACGGCTTCGGAGTTTTCGTCCGTGAGTGCATCCGGGGAAGATATCACCCGCATCGAGCTGGATGCGCTGATTGCCGAGCAGAAAGACCTCTATGACAACCGCGAGGATATCGCCGTCAGCTATTGCCGTCAGGGAGAAGGGGATGCGCTGGTGGATGCCCGCCGCAGCCAGTTGACCCGCGTGCTGGTCAATCTGCTGACCAATTCCGTCCAGGCGATCGAAAACAGCGGAAAGGAAGGCGGACAGATCCGGATCACGCTTTCACCGGCCGTGCTGGGAGGCAAGCCGGCCTGGCAGTTTGACGTGGAGGACAACGGCCCGGGCGTCAACGAAGCGGACCGGGCCAAACTCTTTACCCTGAATTTCACCACCAAGAAGACGGGTACGGGCCTGGGGCTTGCACTCAGCCGCATGATCATCGAACAGAGCCAGGGAACCATCGGCTACAGCCGCTCCCAGGATCTGGGCGGCGCGCGCTTCACCGTGGTTCTCCCCGCCGCGTCAGTCCCGGCCTGACCGGGTCGCCGTCATTCCCGGCCTGACCGGGAATCTATTTCTGACGCAGGAAGATCTGCAGCACGCAGCCCGTGTAGTCGAAATGGCTGCGGAGCTTGTTTTCCAGGAAACGTTTGTAGGGATCGCGGATGTACTGCGGCAGATTGCAGAAGAACGCGAAACTCGGCGACGGCGTAGGAAGCTGGGTGATATACTTGATCTTGATGTATTTGCCCTTCCATGCCGGCGGCGGATAATTCTCGATTTCGGGCAGCATCGCATCGTTCAGTTGTGAGGTGGGGATGCGGCGGGAATAATTGGCATACACGTGCTCGGCCGCTTCCAGCACGTCCATGATGCGCTGCTTGTTGGTTGCCGAAGTGAAGATGATGGGGATGTCGCTCAGCGGGGCGATGCGCTTCTCGATGGCGGCTTTGTACTCCTTCATCGTATTGGCGGTCTTGTCGGGCACCAGGTCCCATTTGTTGACCACGATGACGCAGCCTTTCCGGTTGCGGGCGATCAGGTTGAAGATCGACATGTCCTGCGCTTCGATGCCGCTGGTGGCATCGATCATCAGGATGCAGACGTCGGAATTCTCGATGGCGCGGATCGAGCGCAGCACACTGTAGAATTCGAGGTCTTCGGTCACCTTGGCTTTCTTGCGGAGACCGGCGGTATCGACCACCAGGAATTCGTGGCCGAATTTGTTGTAGTGGGAGGAGATGGCATCGCGTGTGGTGCCGGCCACGGGTGTGACGATATTGCGTTCCTCACCCAGCAGGGCATTGGTGAGCGAGGATTTGCCGACGTTCGGCTTGCCGACGATGGTGAAGCGGGGGAGTCCCTCATAGGGATCCTGTACGTCGCGGGTCTCCTTGGGCAGGAGTTCCACCACTTTGTCGAGCAGGTCGCCGGTTCCGCTGCCGGTGGCGGCGGCGATGGCCATCGGGTCGCCGAGGCCGAGTCCATAGAACTGATAGCTGTCGTACATTTTGTCTCCGGTGTCCACCTTGTTGACGGTCAGGACGACGGGTTTCTTGCTGCGGCGCAGGATATCGGCGATTTCTTCGTCGTAGTCGGTGATGCCGGTGGCGGCTTCCACCATGAAGAGCACCAGGTCGCACTCTTCGATGGCGATCAGTACCTGTTTGCGGATCTCGCCCTCGAACACGTCGTCGCTGTTTGAGGTGAAACCGCCGGTATCGACCACCGAGAACTCGTGGCCGCACCATTCGCATTTGCCGTAATGGCGGTCGCGCGTCACGCCCGCCGTTTCATCGACGATGGCCTGGCGGATGCCCACCAGCCGGTTGAACAGCGTCGATTTGCCCACGTTCGGGCGTCCTACGATAGCTACCAGATTCATAAGCTTGTCTTTTTCCGCCGCAAAGATACCAAATATTCGGCAATCCCCAAACGCCCCGCGCTTTCCGCTGCAACGGACACGTCAGTCAGTCAACAACTTACGCAAAGTGACCCCCTCCGAAAAAGAGGGGGTAACTTTGCGTAATCGACTGAATATCAGCTGCGTCCGTTGCAGCGGGAAGGGGTCTATTTATAGTCAATCTCCTCGATCCAGCCGCTCCACTGATTGAAGTAGAGGTTGCCACCGGCCCATTCGACCTCGCCGCGCTGGAAGTCCACCGTCTCGCTCCGGATGAATTTCTTCTCCGGATAGAAGCGGCCGGAATAGTCGCTGTTGCAGATCAGGCGGTAGGCGTCAAGACCTTTCGTGTAGAAATAGTATTCGTCCTCGATGTCCGCCACGGCGTCGCGACCCCGGCCGAACGACACGTCGGTCGGTACCCAGCCGATGCCTTCGTAGTAAACCTCGCTCCAGTCGTGCATGTTGACGGCACCCGGATGCAGCATCCAGCCGCTCTGCCAGCGGGCCGGAATGCCCGCGGCGCGGCACAGCGTCACCAGCAGCAGGCCTACCTGGCCGCAGTCGCCGTGACCGTTCTCCAGCACATACATCGGAATATTCTCGATGGTGGAATACTCACGGGCGCTGGCCCAGGGGAAGGTCTTGACAATCCAGCCATAGATGGATTTGACCTTCAGGTACGGATTGTCGATGCCCGCCGTCAGCGAGTCGGCCAGGGCGCGGATGCGGTCGGTGAAAATGACGTGCGTCTTGCGCTGGGCCGTATAGGTCTTGTATAGCTCGGAAGCCGTATCATAGGGTTTGCAGTCTTCCGGTGCGAAGTCATACCACTCATTGCTGCCGGTAAAGGAGAAGGTGTAGCTGAAGACGGTCGGTTTGCCGGCCTCGGCCTTTTTCTCCATGTAGATGCTCTTGTGCTCAACCTCGTCCGGGGCGATGATGTAGTCCGGCTCTGAAGCGGAGATGAGTTTCACGTCGCGCTGGCTGTCCTGGTCTTCGCGCGGGAAGGGCATCCAGGCCCGGACGGTCTCGCCCGCAGGGACGGCATCCGGCTTGACGGTCAGCTCGTATTTGATGGTAAACCGGACCGGTTTGACCAGGTTCTGTCCGGTGCTGCGGACAGCCGCGATCACCTCGCGGTTGTATTCGTCCAGATAGACATCCTCCACGTCCCGGGTCACGCCGTTGACGGCCTCAAAGACCTTGCGGGCCTCGGAATCGATGCGGAAAAGGTTGCGTCCCGCATTGCGGAAATAGCGCTTCTGTCCGTCGATGAGCCTGCCTTCCAGCGCTTTGGAGTCTTCCCATGCGGCGACTTGTTCCTGCGTCAGTTCGGGATAGTAGGGCTTGAGATAGTCCACGATGTACGCGCTGTCACGCGAGAAGTCGATGGCGATGCGCGCCTGGCGCTCGGCTTCGGTGATGTCGAGGGTCGGATCGCCGGAAACAGCGCGTCCACACCCGAAGATAACGAGTGCGGACGCGATGATGAACCACGCTTTACGCATAAGGCTCTATGGTTTTAGGTGTTATTTCACACGCTCGCCGTAGGAACGGTCGGTGGTGTTGACGCGGATCTTGTCGCCCTGGTTGATGAAGAGGGGAACCATGATGATGGCGCCCGTCTCGAGGGTAGCTTCCTTGAGCGCGTTGGTCGAGGCGGTGTTGCCCTTGACGGCCGGCTCGGTGTAGGTGACTTCCAGTTCGACATAGGTCGGAAGTTCGCAGGTGAGGCAGCGCTCGTCATCGCCTTCCACGTGGAACACCATCTGGACGATCTGGCCTTCCTTCATCAGGTCGGCGTTCTCGACGATGTCTTTCTCCAGTTTGATCTGGTCGAAGGTCTCGTTGTTCATGAAGTTGAAACCGTCCTCTTCCGCATAGAGGTATTGATATTCGCGGTGCTCGACCGTGATCACGTCGATCTTCTCGCCCGCATTCCAGGTTTTTTCCAGGATACGGCCGTTCTCGAGGTTGCGGAGTTTGGATTTGACGAAAGCGGGGCCTTTACCCGGTTTGACGTGCTGGAACCATACGATGGAGCAGGGTTTTCCTTCGAAATTGAGGTAGAGTCCGTTCTTAAAATCAGCTGTTGTTGCCATAAAGTGTGTAATATTTTGATGATTATGATTTCGTTACATCCTGCAAATATAGGAAAATTTCTTCTAACTGCCACTTGGGGGTTGAGGTGGCGCCGCAAATACCCACCGAATCGCCGTCCCGCAGCCAGCCGAGGTCGATCTGCGCGGCATTTTCCAGCCAGTAGGTGCGGGTATTGACGCTGCGGCACAAGTCGAAGAGGACTTTCCCGTTCGAACTCTCCCGCCCGCTGACGAAGAGGACGACGCTGTGGTCGCCGGCGAAATCGACAAGCGACTTGTGGCGCTGGGCCACCTGCTTGCAGATGGTGTCATAGACTTCGGCATCGGGGCGCCGTGCTCGGATGCGGTCTGCGACCTGCCGGAATTCGTCGGGATCCTTGGTCGTCTGCGAAAAGAGGGCGATGGGGCGGGAAAAATCCAGGCCGTCGATTTCGGCGACGCTGCCGATCACGACGGCCTCGCCGGCAGTCTGCCCGACCAGCCCGTTGACTTCGGCGTGTCCTTTCTTGCCGAAAATCACGACCTGTCCGCCGGCCTCGTGCAGGCGCTCCCAGGTCGTGCGGACCTTTTCCTGCAGCCGGAGCACTACCGGACAGGTGCAGTCGATCACCTGCAGGTCGTTGCGGCGGGCCAGGGCATAGGTCTCGGGCGGCTCGCCGTGGGCGCGGACCAGGATCACGTCGTGCCGCAGCTGCTCCACCTCCGCGATGGAGATGATCTCAAGCCCTTTCTTCTTGAGGCGCTCCAGTTCGGCGGCATTGTGGACGATGGCTCCGAGCGAATAGAGCCTGGGGCTGAACTGCAGGTAATTCTCGGCCTGCTGGATGGCACGGACCACGCCATTGCAGAAGCCGGACCGGGGATCGATCTCGACGCTCAGCTTCATAACAGACTGATGTTGAACCGCTCGCGCAGGATCCCGTCGAGCCAGACCATCTGCTCTTCCACCGTCATGTGGCTGTTGTCCAGCACGATGGCATCGTCGGCCTTGCGCAGGGGATTCATCGCGCGGTGCGAATCGATATAGTCGCGTTCCTGCACGTTCTTGAGGATATCCTCGAAGCGGGGATGCTGCCCGGCCTCTTCCATCTGCTTGACACGCCGCTGCGCGCGGATCTCGGCGTCGGCCGTCATGAAGATCTTCAGGTCGGCGTTCGGGAAGACGGCGGTGCCGATGTCGCGCCCGTCCATCACGCAGCCTTTCGCGCCCAGGCGGTGAAGTTGTTCGTCCACGAAATTGCGGACGAAGGGCAGCGTGGCGATCGCGCTCACGTTGCGCGCCACTTCCAGTTCGCGGATCCGGGCCGAAACGTCTTCGTCGCTCAGGAAGACACGCATGGTGCCGTCGCGGCGCGGCATGACGGAAATCTCCACCCGGCCCAGCAGGATGTCTTCCTGGAGCCGGCGGTCGTGGATTTCTCCGTTCCATTCGATATGGCCGTTCTTGAGGGCATAGAGCGTGACCGTGCGGTACAGGGCGCCGCTGTCGAGGTAAAGGATGCCCAGCCGACGGGCGATTTCCACGGCAAAAGTCCCCTTCCCGGTGGAAGAGTAGCCGTCGATGGCGATGATGATGGATGTCATAGCAGTTAAATCTCTTCCACAAAAGTATGAAATATTGTCTATCTTTGCAATTCATACCAATTATATAATCGTTTCAGCCATGAAGGTCCTGATCATCGACGACGAACGGAGCATCCGCAATACACTCAAGGAAATCCTGGAATTTGAAGGCCACGAGGTGGCTACCGCCGAAGACGGCAAGCAGGGCGTGGACAAGGCCCTTGCCGACAATTTCGACGCCATTTTCTGCGACATCAAGATGCCGGTGATGGATGGCAATGAAGTGCTTGACACCCTGGTGAAAGCCGGCTGCGAGGCCTCGATCATCATGATTTCCGGTCACGGCGACATCGACACCGCCGTCAAGTGCATCAAGAAAGGCGCCTACGACTTCATCCAGAAGCCGCTCGACCTGAACCGCATCCTGATCACGCTCAAGAATGCGACCGACAAGACCTCGCTGGTCAAGGAGACCGTCAGCCTCAAGAAAAAGATTCAGAGCAAATACGAGATCGTGGGCAATTCCCCCGCCATCGAACATATCAAGGAAATCGTGGACCGCGTGGCCGCCACCGACGCCCGCGTGCTGATCATGGGCGCCAACGGCACCGGCAAGGAACTGGTCGCCCGGCGCCTGCACGACAAGAGTCCGCGCGCCGGCGCCCCCTTCGTGGAGGTCAACTGCGCCGCCATTCCGGGCGAACTCATCGAAAGCGAACTCTTCGGCCATGAAAAGGGCGCTTTCACTTCGGCCATCAAGCAGCACAAGGGCAAGTTCGAGCAGGCCGAAGGCGGCACGCTCTTCCTCGACGAGATCGGCGACATGAGCCTGGCGGCCCAGGCCAAGGTGCTCCGCGTCCTGCAGGAAAAGAAACTCTCCCGCGTGGGCAGCGACAAGGACATCACGGTCGATGTCCGCGTGGTGGCCGCCACCAACAAGAACCTGACGGAAGAAATCGCCAAGGGCACTTTCCGCGAAGACCTCTACCACCGGCTGAGCGTCATCGTCATCCACGTCCCGGCCCTGAGCGAGCGCGTCGAGGACATCCCGCTGCTGATGGACTATTTCATCGAACAGATCAGCAAGGAGACCGGCATGGCCCGGAAGACCGTCTCGCCCGAAGCGATCACCGCCCTGCAGAAACTGCCGTGGACCGGCAACATCCGCGAACTGCGCAACGTCGCCGAGCGCCTGATGATCCTCTGCGGCCCCGAAATCACCGCCGCCGACGTCGTGGCCTACGCCACCCCGTCGATCTGAGCCCCTGTTGCACGATCCCCCGCCATCCTCAATCAGGGCCATCCTCAATCAGGCCGTCTGGTGAGGATGGCGGCCGTTTTTTTCGCTTTCCATCCTCATTTGAAGGCCTGTTTGAGGATGGCAGCGGCGGCTGTCGAGGCTGGCGAGGTCGTAGCCACTGCAGCCGCTGCAACCGCGGCACTGGCTGCCCCGGCCGCAGCCGCAGTCGGTGAACTTGCGTTTGCCGCGCAGGAAGGGGCGCAGCGCCAGATAGAGCGCGGCGGCCACCAGCAGCAGGACGATCAGGGTCGGGAGATTCATGGCTGCAAGTCGTTTATCCGATAAACAGGCCGGCAAGCTGGAAGGCCAGGAAGGCGGCGATCCAGGCGACCAGGCATTGGAAGATGACCATCCAAAGGGCGAGTTTGCCGCCCAGTTCGCGTTTGACGGCGGCGATGGCGGCCACGCAAGGGGTATAGAGCAGGCAGAAGGCCAGCATCGCGATGGCGGTCACGGGCGTGAGGAATGCGGTGACATCGAGCACTTCCATCGTCGAGACCACGGCTTCCTTGGCCAGGAAGCCGGTGATGAGCGCCGTGACGATCCGCCAGTCATCCAGGCCCATCGGCGCAAAGATCGGCGCTACGAGACCGGCGATCTGTGCCAGCATGCTGCCATCCCCGTTCTCGACCATCTGCAGGCGGAAATTGAAGGTCTGCAGCAGCCAGATGACGATCGAGGCGATGAAAATCACCGTAAAGGCCCGCTGTAGGAAGTCTTTGGTCTTGTCCCAGAGCAGGTGCCCCACGTTCTTGGCGCCCGGCATGCGGTAGTTCGGCAACTCCATTACGAAGGGAGCCGGATGCCGGTCCGGATGAATCCATTTGGAAAGCAGCGCCACCAGGATACCGAAGAAAATGGCCGACAGGTAGAGGATCACCAGCACGAGTCCGCCCTTGCCCGGGAAGAAGGCCGACGTGAAGAAAGCATAAATCGGGATCTTGGCCGAGCAGCTCATATACGGCGTCAGCAGGATGGTCAGCCGGCGGTCGTGCGCCGAAGGCAGCGTCCGGGTGGACATCACGGCGGGGACCGAGCAGCCGAATCCGATCAGCAGCGGGACGATGCTGCGGCCGGTCAGGCCGAGATGCCGCAGGAGTTTGTCGCTGACAAAGGCGACGCGGGCCATGTAGCCGCTGTCTTCCAGCAGCGAGAGGAAGAAAAAGAGGATGATGATGATCGGCACGAAACTGACCACCGTCCCCACGCCGCCGAAGATGCCGTCCACCACCAGCGACTGGACCGCCGGGCTCACGCCCCAGCGGGCCAGTCCTGCGCCGGTCAGGCCGGCCAGCCATTGGATCCCCCGGTCAAGCAGGTCCTGGAGCGGTGCGCCCAGCACGTCGATGGAGAGCCAGATGACCAGAGACATGACGGCTACGAAAATCGGCAGCGCCGTCCATTTTCCGGTCAGGATGCGGTCGATGCGGCGGCTGCGTTTGTATTCTTTGCTCTCGTGGGGCTTGACCACGGTTTTTTCGCAGAGTTTCCGGATGAAATTGTAGCGCATGTCGGCCATGGCCGCGTTGCGGTCCAGGCCGCGCTCCTC